>JBDSDH010000335.1:0-4890 GCA_039920665.1 Ilumatobacteraceae bacterium | reverse complement strand
GGTGTCGCGAGGCTGCCCTTGCGGATCGGCCGGGCATCGTCGTCGTGCAGCGACACTCGACGTGTCTTGGCGGCCGGGGTCTCACCGGCCAACCGCACCCGTGTCTGGCCGATCACTTGGCTGATGGCGTCGATCAGATGGGCGAGATCAGCGAGCATCCGCCGCAACCGGCGCACCGGACGTTCACCCATCCGCTGCGCGTTGACCAGGACACGTCGGGCCTGCTCAACAGCGGTCTCTGCGAGGTCAGCGAGTTCGCCAGTGATGGCCAACACCTCGGCTTTGGCATCGTCGTTGCGGCGCCGCAACTTCGACCCGATCCGATGCGCACCCTGACGAGCGAGTGCCGTCTGATCGACGAACTCGGTGCGCGGCGCGATCCCAGCAGCTTGCAACCGGGTGACGATCGTCGCGATGCGAGTGATCCCTTTGGTCAACAACCCGGAGTCGGTCGGATACTTGATGTCCGCCGGCACGACCGTCGTGTCAGCCCGCAACCAACCCATGTCGATCACCCCGGCCTCGACACCGACCGCGATCAGATGTGCGTTCAACTCGGCCACCGTTGTCGAGCCGCAACGGGTGGTGATCTTCATCAACGTCGACGGGTGCGGGGCTCGCTCACCGAGCGGGATCCGGCAGAACCGCAACCACGTCAACGAGTCCGACACCTCCGCGCACAACGTCTCATACCCGAGGCGATAGCGGTACTTCAAGAACATCAACCGCAGATACGTCTCCATCGGAATCGATGGCCGACCGACCGTTGGATCGAACCAGCGGCGGAACGGCTCGAAGAACCTCGGGTCATCCAACAACACGTCGACCGCCTCGAGTTCGGGCGGCATCACCAACGCCTCCGGCGGCAACATCGCTTCCCACAACGTCGGGCGAACACATACAGTTCTCAACACGGATGATGGCTCCGATCCTCAGGTCTCAACTCAGGTCTCGGAGCCATCATCCCCCAACCCGAACCAAAACGCGAGCACCCTCGGAGAACCAGCTCAAACGACTATTTCAGGGGCAAGTAGTTAGCAGACTGTGGGCGAGTTCGTAGAAGAGTGGTTGTCGACGATTGCGCCGACGGTGCGACCGTCGACGTTGGACATACAAGCGTGATCTCGTGAGGCATGTGGTGGGTCATATCGGTTTCATGCAACTCGCCAAGCTGGACGGACCGGCCTTGAACCGGTTGTGGGCGCAGCTGGCGGCGTCGGGTCGTAAGCCTGTCAGGGCTGGGGGAGTGGCGTCGGGGTTGGCCGCGAAGAGTGTCGAGAATGTGGCGATGACAGTCGCATCGACCGTTGAAGGCCTGGAACGCCGACACGCTCCGCACCTTCCTCGAACTGACAACCGCCGACGAGTTGTCCGCGTTGTGGATGTTGTTGGCGACGACCGGTCTCCGCCGCGACGAGGCGCTCGGTTTGCGGTGGTGCGATATCGACCTCAAGGCGGCGCGAGCGCATGTGACGCAGACGGTGATAGCGATTGGTCGGGAGATCCACATCGGCCAACCCAAAACATACGCCGGGAAGCGACCGATCGCATTGGATCCATTCACGATCGCTGTCCTCGAACGACACCGCACCGCGTCGACTCGTGCGAATCCCGGCTCGGGGTGTTGACGAGTCGTACGTGTTCGCTGACGTCGATCGCGGGCCGTTGCACCCGGAGCGGGTGTATCAGGCGTTCAAGCGAGCGTTGATCCGACACAAGATGCCAGCCATCCCGCTGCACGGGCTCCATCACAGGTGGGCGACGATCGCTCTCCAGAACGGCGTCCACCCGCGCGTCGTTCAAGAACGACTCGGGCATTCGAACATTGTGAGCACATTGCAGATCCACTCACTCGTCCTATCCACCATGCACGACGACGCAGCCGCCACCGTCGCATCCACCTTCATGCCAGCACTCATCTTGCCGCAGTAGCGCACCGAACGCCGGATCAACGTGCGCTTCTCGGTGCGGGGGGAGCGTTCTGGGTCGCTGGCCGGCGGGTGTCTGTGTGCCTCGTGCCGTTGACCGGATGCCGTTTGACCGGGGACTGGGGCACCGACCCCGGCGATGGGGTGGGCTCTGTCAATGGGGTGTTTCGCGCTCTCCAAGGTGGCGTGATTCGGCCCGATCGGCTGCATCCCGCCCGTTACTGATCTTGTCGATGAGGCCGGCAGCGGGTGTTAAGGTTTTGGCGCAGAAGGGTCGGTGGGGGATGAAGCATTCCTGGACGAAGGTTGTCGTGGTGGCTACGGTGGTTGCCTCCCTGCAGGGCGCCTCCTGGCACGGCGCTGGTGCTGAGCCACCGGACTGGCTGGGTGGGACTGCGGCCATCGCGCGGCTCACCGGCAGGCTCCCCGCCGTGGCGGCGGACAATGCGCTGTCGGCTGGCGAGCTCCGTTCGCACCTGCTCACCGACAACTCGCTGCGCGTCGACGGCGGTGATCGGTTGCTGTACGTCGAGCCGGTTCGGCCCACGGCTGCCGGCGGCGCAACGAGTGACACGAGCTGGCTCGACGCCCCGACCCCGCCATTGGACGCGGTGACCACCTTCGGGTTGCACAGCAAGCCCTCCTCGAATCGAGTCATCTACCTCGACTTCGACGGCGAGAAGATCTCCGGCACGGCGTGGAACAGCTCGACCCGAAACAAGCCGTGCTACACGGATGCCTACAACGCCGACGGCGTGACGGGTTTCTCGGATGCTGAGCTTGCGTCGATTTACTCCATCTGGAAGCGGGTTGCCGAGGACTACGCCTCATTCGACGTCGACGTGACGACTCAGGATCCGGGCGCTGCTGCGATCACCCGCCTCGACAGCAGCGACAGCAGCTACGGCACGCGGGCGCTGATCACGAACTCGACCACGAAGTGCGCCAACCGCAAAACGTTGTATGCCTCGGTGTGCAGCGGAGGTTGCGGTGGGGTGGCGTACGTCGGAGTGTTCGACCAGTACGGCAGCGGGACGAGTGCGCACTCGTACTATCAGCCGGCGCTGATCTTCCAGAACGGGGTTGGATCCGGGGCGAAGTACGTCGCCGAGGCGGTCTCCCACGAGGTCGGACACAACCTCGGGCTCAGCCACGACGGCACCAGCTCCCTCGGGTACTACGAGGGCCACGGCAGCTGGGCACCGATCATGGGTGTCGGCTACTACAGGGCGATCACCCAATGGAGCAAGGGCGAATACGCTGACGCCAACAACACCCAGGACGACTTCGTCGTCATCGCCGCGAACGGCGTCGCCGGGCGTATCGACGATCAACCAGATTCCTCGCCGAACACGCCGCTGATTGCTGGCGCCCCGGTGTCGGGCGTGATCTCCAGCCGAACCGACGTAGACGCATTCTCGGTGACCGTCACCGACGGACAGACCGTCACGATCACCGCCACCCCGGCAGCCACAAGCCCGGACCTCGACATCCTGCTCACCCTCACCTCAGCCAGCGTCAGCGTGTCGAACAACCCGGATTCCGGCTCGCCCTCGGGTGATGCCGCCTACGGCATGGGTGCGTCGATCACGGGCGTAACGGCAGGCACGTACACCGTCACGGTCGATGGCGTCGGTTTCGGGAATCCGCTCAACACCGGATACACGGACTACGCCAGCAACGGCGGCTACACCATCGCGATCACCTCCCCGTGACGGCCGACTAGTGCTGCCGCGCAGAAGTGGGTTGAATGTGGGTCATGGGGCACGGGTGGCGTCGTAGACCCATTTGAAGGGGGTGGCGGTGGTGTTGCGGTGCTCGATGAAGTTGAGCATTCGTTGGACCAGGTCGGTTCGTGAGTCGAACTCGCCACGGCGCAGGACTTTGCGGGCCAGGATCGAGAAGAACGACTCGACCTGGTTCAACCAGGAGGCGTGGACCGGGGTGTGATGGACAACGAACCGGGGGTGCTCGACGAACCACTTCTTGGTGGCCTTGGATCGGTGTGAGCTGCCGTTGTCGAGCACGACATGAATGTTGAGTTCCGGGTCGATCGAGGCCTCGATCTGGGCGAGGAACTCGATGAAGTGGACCGAGTTGTTCCGGGCGACATCGGTCGCGACGACTTTGCCGGTGGCGACATCCAACGCGGCGATCAACGACGCTGTCCCGTGACGGGCGTACCCGAACTCTCGTCGCTCGGGTTGACCGGCGTTGACCGGTTGGGTCGGGTGTTTACGCGACTTGGCTTGGATCCCGGTCTTTTATCGTGATCACAAAACCGGATCCGCCATATGCACACCGACTGCCTCCGACAACCCGACCGTCTCCGCGATCTGGCGGCCAGTCACCGCGTCCGCGGCGAGCAGCACAACTTGGGCGCGCTGACGATCACGATGCGCGGTCGTCTGGGCCCGCAACCGACGCTCCAACTCGACCCGCTCCTCGGGCGTCAACAACAACGGTTCCACAATCCACATGTTGACCCCGAACGATCCGATGCAGACAACCCAACCATATTCAACCAACGACATTGCCGGCATTGATGGGGAGGGCCGTCGCAGCCGCGACATTCACAGTTGAATTCCTCCGCGACTGTGCCGTCAATTGCTGATCGAGCCGCCGAGTTTGCGGCGAGCCCGAACGCTGCCCGAACGCGGAGTCGTGTCGTGATCCGCCCTTTTGCCGCCCTGGTCGAAAGCGAGTCTGCACAGATATGCTTTGACCTGCGGTTTCGTGGAGTTCGGATTTGTGCTGGGGGGTGGTTCACCCCTGCATTCCCCCGTCCGAATCGAGTGCATTTCCCCTGGTCACAGCGTTGCGAGCGGCCCTGGGGGTTTCTGCCGCCCTCATCCTCTTTTACATAACCCCTGATCAGAGGGCATTTTGTGGAGCTGGGGGGAATCGAACCCCCGTCCATCAGGCGATGAGCGACCCTGCTACGACCATTCCCGTTGTATCG
>JBDSDH010000334.1:0-5985 GCA_039920665.1 Ilumatobacteraceae bacterium | reverse complement strand
GATGTTGTACCCAGCCGCCCACGCGAGGTTCTGTCTCATCTTTCGGTAGCTGGCCCTCGACAGTCGGATCACAGCAGTGACCGACCGCGGGTCGTTACCAGCGAGAACGACGCCGGCGGACTCGATGGCAACATCGGTCCCCGCCCCGATCGCCAACCCGACGTCGGCTCGAGCAAGTGCCGGCGCATCATTGACGCCGTCGCCGACCATCGCGACCTTGAAGCCGCGCTGTTGCAGTTCGACGACCTTGTTCTCCTTGTCCTCGGGGAGCACCTCGGCGAACACTTCATCGATCCCCAACTCCTTGGCGACAGCATCAGCGACCTGCTGAGCGTCGCCGGTGATCATCACAACCCGATCGATGCCGATCGCATGGAGATCGACGACCGCCTGCTTTGCTTCAGGTCGAATCGTGTCCTCCAGCGCAAACGCTCCGAGGATCGTGTTGTCGAGCACCAAATAGAGCACCGCTGCTCCCCGACCGGTCCACGTGTCGACATCGGACTGGATCGAGTTCGGAATGTCGATCGACTGCTCTCGCAGCATCACTGGACCACCAACTGCGTAACGCTTGCCTTCGATGACCGCCTCGACGCCTCGACCGGTGATCGCCCGGAACTCCGTTGCAGTCGCAACCACACCCTTGGCCTGAGCAGCCGTCACGATCGCTCGGGCAACGGGGTGTTCACTGTCTGCCTCGACACCGCCGGCGATCCTGAGCACCTCGTCGGTTTCTATTCCGGCGCCCGCAACACCGGTGACGGCGTGACGGCCCTCGGTCAGGGTTCCGGTCTTGTCGAGCAACACTGCTGTGATGGTCCGCATCCGCTCCAACGCCAGCCGGTCCTTGACCAGGATCCCGTTTTTAGCGGCCACCGCAGTCGAGAGTGCGATCACCAGCGGGATCGCCAATCCGAGCGCATGCGGGCACGCAATCACCAGCACCGTCACCGCACTGGTCACCGCTTGGTTGAGATCGCCGATCACCCACCACACGACAAACGTGAGCAGCGCGGCTCCAGTGGCAATGTAGAAGAGCCAACCGGCGAACCGGTCCGCGAGGACCTGGGCTCGGCTGTTCGACGACTGCGCAGCCTCGACCATCCGCTGAATACCTGCCAGCGCAGTGTCATCGCCAACCGCTGTGACTCGCACCCGAATCGAGGAATCCGTCGACACGGTGCCGGCCACGACTCGATCACCGACACTCTTGATGACCGGCTTCGATTCGCCGGTGATCATCGATTCATCGACTTCGGCCTCACCCTCCTCGACGGTGCCATCCACAGGGACGCGTCCACCCGCACGAACGAGTACCAACGCGCCGGACGTGACATCACTGACGGATACCGTTCGGCTCGAGTCCTCCTCGATCAGTTCTGCCTCGTCGGGAAGGAGCGCTGCGAGCGCTGCCAGCGCCCCACGGGCCTGACCAATGGCCTTCATCTCCTGCCAGTGACCCAGCAACATGATCGACACGAGCGCCGCGAGCTCCCACCAGAACTCGAGATCGAACACGCCGAGACTCGACGCCATCGACGACGACCACGCCACCGTGATCGCCATCGCGATCAACAACATCATCGCCGGGGCACGATCACGAACTTCTGCCACTGCACCCTTCAGGAAGGGCCAACCGCCCCACAGGTAGATGAACGTTCCCAGTACCGGACCAACCCATGCCACGCCCGAGAGGTGGTATCCGAACCACTCCATGATCATCCCGCTCGTCAACACGACCGGGACCGACACCAACAGCGTCAACCAGAACCGACGGCGGAACACCTCCGGATCATGCCCGGCATGCTTGTCGTGGCCACCGCGCCCGCCGCCGTGGGAACTGCCGTGGCCAGGTGTGGGAGCACCAGTAGTGGACTTCATCATCACGTGCCCGGAATGTTCTTTGTGTTCATGCATGTTCGGCACTATACCCCCCTGGGGTATTATTGCAACAGGCGGACCGAGAGTTCAACCGCACACAAGTCAGGCTCGAATGGTCGCGAGACGATGGCGAGCACCATCAGCGCGATCGGATGGGAGGAGCTGCGAGGAGGACCGCGAGCCGAGTGTTGTATTCATCCGGTTCGATCTCACCACGAGCGAGTCGCTCAGCCAAGATCGCCTGAGGCGACATTGGACCCGCAGCAGCCGACCCTGGCTCGCCGATTGTCGGTCGGCTGTTGCGGTGCGACAGCGAGATGATGACCCAGGCAATGACGGCGACGAAGGCCACCATCATCAACACCATCCAGACTCCGGACCCGCCGTTCCATCCATCGTTCCATCGACCGTGATGCATCTCGATACCTCAGTTCCTCGGCTTTCAGCCTGCACTCCGACAGAGTGTAAGACCAGAGCCGAATGACCCGAATACGTCGGTCATCCGCTTCCTGGGGGACCTCCGAGCAGTCCAGCGGTGTGGCTGATGATGGCGACGGCGAAGCTCGGGTCGGTCAGTGGCAGGTCGTGGTCAGCACCATCACGGATGGTGAGCGTGACGTGCGACAGGTGTGCGGCCAGATGGCGGAGATGGGTGAGATCGGTGACGGGGTCATCCGACCCGGCGACGAATTCGACGGGGACATCGATGTTTGCCAGGCGCTGGGCAGCTTCGGCAGTGGCGAGCACCTCGTGGAACGACTGTGAATACGATGTCCAGCTGTGTTGGAGTCCGTCGCGTCGGATGACGGCCGGCCAGCCCGGCCGGATGAGAGAAGCAACGACTGCTGCGGCGCGACGGTGCTTGCACGACCATTGGCATGTGATCTGTGCCCATGGCCCGCCGCTGACGAGTTGGTGTTCGAGCCATCCGAGACTGCCGACACGAGTGCGGGCGGCGGCCTCGTCGGGATAGAGCGGCGGACAGAACGCGACGACTCCGGCGACGAGATCAGGGTGCTGTTCTGCGAGAGCGAGCGCGACGAGACAGCCGAAGGAATGTGCCGCCACGACGACCGGGCCAGTGACGCCGAGTTCGGCGAGAAGCACTGTCAGCGCCTCGACGTGGTCTGTCGCCGTGTAACCCGATGCTGGGCGGGGTGAACGACCGAAGCCGAGCAGATCGGGCACAACGAGCCGGCCGGCTCCGGCAACGGTGTCGTAGGCAGCTCCCCAGTAGGCGTTCGATCCGCCGAGTCCGTGCAGCAGGAGCACCCCTTGAGCACCGGCGCCGAGCGTGCGGGCATGGAGTGCTCCGTCATGCGACGCTCCCGCCGGGGCGGACCACGAGATGCGCCGCCGGGAGCGGTGCATGCGGACGACCTGGCCCGCCGCCGCCGCCGCCGCGCCCGAAACGACCAAGATCGAAGGACGGAGACGGCGTGGAGCCGATTTTCGCCGGGGTCTCCACTGCGGCAGGTGTGGGATGTGGTCCGTCATGTGCGCTGTCGCATTCGTTCTAGGACTTGACGAGTCGCTCGATCGCTTTCATTGCTTCGCCGACTTTGTCGTCGCCGTGGTCGGGATCGGTCGTGATCGCGTGGGCGACACAATGGCGGACGTGTTGGTCGAGCAACCCAACTGCGACGCTCTGCAGCGCTTTGGTCACTGCGCTGATCTGGGTCAGAATGTCGATGCAGTAGGTGTCCTCGTCGACCATCCGCTGCAATCCACGGACCTGTCCCTCGATCCGGCGGAGACGCTTCGCATACGCATCCTTGTCGAGCGAATAGCCGTACTGCTGGGCTGTCGGGTCGTTAATCATCGCCATCACTGTACCCCGTGGGGGTACCTGTGGCCCCAGGTCAAATGTCCCATCACGAACACTGATTTCCGTCCGAAGTCCGGTTGATATACCAGAGGGGGGTATGTAGGCTCCCTGTACCCCTCTGGGGTATCACACGATTCTCACTCGAGGAGTTCACCATGAGCACGACCACAATCTTCACCGTCACCGGCATGACCTGCGGACACTGCGTCGCAGCCGTCACCGACGAGGTCTCCAAGATCGATCACGTCAACAGTGTCGACATCGACCTTGGCACCGGTGCCGTCACCATCGAATCCGAGGGTCCGATCGACCCGATCCAGTTCGCAGCAGCGATTGACGAAGCCGGTTACGAAGTCGCGACGTGAACACGGCGGCAAAGCTCGCCGCGTTCGCCGCTGTCGTCGCCGTTGGTTTCGGTGGTGCCGCCGCGGTCGGGGCAGCCGTTGGCCCGATCGACGTCGGTGGCGACGCCGCGCACAGCACCCACTCCACCGGTGAGGCAGCCGGCAGCGAGCTCCTACCGGGGCTCGCTGTTGCCGAGGCCGGGTACCGCCTCGCCGTCGACACCCCCACCATCACCGCTGATGTCCCGGTGTCGTTCGGGTTCTCGATACTCGACGATTCCGGATCGCCGGTCACCCGCTTCGATCAGCTCCACGAACGCTCCCTGCATCTGATCGTGATGTCCCGCAACTTGGTCGACTACCGCCACCTCCACCCCATGATGGACGCTGGCGGGCATTGGACGGTCGCCCTTCCCGCGTTGGCCGCTGGTTCGTATCGCTTCTTCGCCGACTTCCAGCCCGCTGGTGCAGCGAATCTGACGCTTGGCACCGACATCACGATTCCGGGCAATGTCGACAGCGTCGCCCTCCCACCGCCTGCACCGGTCGCCCTGATCGACGGATATGACGTCACGATGGCCGGCATGCCGGCTATCGGGAACAGCGAACTCAGTTTCACCGTCGGACTCGACGGCCAGAACGTGCAGACCGACCCCTACCTGGGGGCTGCCGGCCATCTGGTTGTGATCCGTACCGGCGACCTCGCCTACCTCCATGTCCATCCGCACGCCGACGACACGACCCGCACCGTCAACTTCACCGCCGAGTTCCCGACCGCAGGGACCTACCGGTTGTTCTTCGAGTTCTCCCACACCGGCACCGTTTACACGGCCACATTCACCGTCAGCATCGAATCCGGTCGACACACCGACACGATGGAAACGATGGGCACGATGGGCACGATGGGCACGATGGGCACACACGAGGAAGGTCACTGACATGACCACCGATACCACCGCCACCACGGGAACCATCGCTGGATCACAGATCCAACTCGACATCGGCGGGATGACGTGCGCCTCGTGCGCCGCCCGGATCGAGAAGAAGTTGAACCGAATGGACGGCGTCACAGCAACCGTCAACTACTCGACCGAGAAGGCCAAAGTCACCTTCGCCGACACGATCACCCCCGCCGACCTCATCGCCCAGGTCGAAGCCACCGGATATACGGCCCGGATCCCCGAAGCATCCACACCGTCATCCAACGCCGGCGAACCTGCCACGACGACAGCCGTCTCCGACGATCCGACACGGTTGCTTCGCCAGCGGCTGATCGTCTCCGCGATTCTTGCTGTGCCCGTGATCGCCTTCGCAATGATCCCTGCGCTCCAGTTCGACGGCTGGCAATGGCTGTCCCTCACCTTGGCCGCACCCGTCGTCACATGGGGCGCCTGGCCATTCCACAAGGCGGCCTGGACGAACCTGCGTCACGCCGCTGCGACAATGGACACGCTCATCTCGGTCGGTACGACGGCGGCGTTCGGCTGGTCGTTGTACGCCTTGTTCCTCGGCGATGCCGGTGAACTGTCGATGCGCCACGGTTTCTCGATCACCCCGGAACGCGGGATGGGCTCGAGCCAGATCTACCTCGAGGTCGCTGCTGGCGTCACCGTCTTCATCCTCGCCGGGCGCTACTTCGAAGCCCGCGCGAAGCGTCGCTCCGGGGCCGCCCTCAAAGCGCTGCTCGAACTCGGAGCAAAAGACGTCGCAGTTCTCCGCGACGGCACGGAGATGCGGATTCCGGTCGAACAACTCGTCGTCGATGACCTTTTCGTGGTCCGCCCCGGCGAGAAGATCGCCACTGACGGCGTCGTCGAAGACGGCACCTCCGCCATCGATGCCTCGCTCCTCACCGGCGAACCCGTCCCCGTCGAGGTCGCCCCCGGAGACCCAGTCACCGGCGCCACCGTCAACGCCGGCGGACGACTCGTC
>JBDSDH010000333.1:0-8547 GCA_039920665.1 Ilumatobacteraceae bacterium | reverse complement strand
TTGGGCAGCATGCCCCGAACGCTGTCGCGCACTGCCTGCTCCGGGCGACGGCCGAGGAGGTGGGCGTAGGTCTCGGTCCGCAGACCACCCGGGTAACCGCTGTAGCGGTGAACACCCTTCTTCTCGGCCTTGTCCGAGGTGAGCACGACCTTGGCAGCGTTGATGATGATCACGTGATCACCGGTGTCCAAGTGGGGGGCGAACATCGGCTTGTGCTTGCCGCGCAGGACACGAGCAGCTTCGGTGCAGATCCGGCCGAGGACCATGCCCTCGGCATCGATGACATGCCAAGCACGAGTGATCTCACTGGCTTTGGGGGAATACGTGCGCATCATGGGGAAACTTCCTACAGACTCTCGTCGACTACTCTCGTCGGCTCGTACAGCGTTCGCAATGGATCCGCATGCGCGAATACACCGACCGGCTGCCGCCGGGAACCCGACAAGGATAGGGCCGCCGCGCGGCAATCGACAATCCAGCAGCAACGAAACTTCACGAGCGGCCGGAATCGTAGTGGGTTGCGAAAGTTCGATGACGGACCCCTGCCGATGCGCCTCGCCAGCGGCAGCAAATCAGCAATCAATCGAAGCCCGCATCACCGAACACAATTCCTGGATGCGAACGCCACCCAGCGATCCGAGCCGCCAGGTCAACAACGATTTGGCGATGGTGAACACTTCGTCGAAATTGGCAACAGAGTCCCGCACCAGACCTTCAGCCAGGCCGAGCGAGAGCTCGGCGGGATGTGAACGAATGCGCGTCGTCACAGGGGCAACCACGATCCTCGATCGAACCGCCGTGGCGCCGTCACGAGTGAGCACGAGATACGGGCGACCTTTCTCGGCCGGCGACTCACCCCACCAGATCTCCCCCCGTTGTGGAATGGTCACCACCATTTCTCCCACGGCTCCTCCTCGATCGATGCAATGCCAGCTGCGTACGAATGTGCGATCTCCTCCTCGGTATCAGGGAAATTCGCATACGCGATCGCATCTCGACGGGCCGTCTCGGCCCGCTTGGCAGTACGGGCCAACTCTTCGATCGCGACCCGCACGGCCTCAGCACGATTCTCGAAGTCTCCTTCGACAACCAGCCAATCGAGCATTTCCAGATGGCGGACCGTCAGTCGTACTGCGATTTGCTGAGTACTCGACATGTCGCCACGGTACCGATATGTGTGCCAGTTCGTCAACCACTTCGTCAACCACTTCGTCACCCGGCGCGAGGGTATCCGACTTCCCACAGGCACAGGCCGTGCGGCGGCGCAAGCCGTGGCGCTGCCCGCCGATCGAGCGCCAGCATGATCCCACGCACGTCGCCGGCGTGGATCTCGCCGGTACCGATGTCGATCATCATCCCCACGATCGAGCGAACCATCTGGTGGCAGAACGCGTTGGCCCTGATCTCGAAGCGCAACACCCGCTGGTCGGTGAACGCTTGCATCTCCTCGCTGACGTCGCTCCAGCGAGCGAGCATCACAGCCCGTTTCATCGACGGCTCTGGTGCTGTCTCGATCCGGTCGGGAACTCGACAGAACGAGCGAAAGTCGTGTTCGCCGATCAGCGGGTCGCAGGCCAACTGCATCGCCGGCAACGACAGCGGGCGGTGCATGTGCCAGGCAACGTGGGTCAGGAAGGGACTCGGCATCACCCCGTTGACGATGGTGTAGCGGTAGTGACGCCATGATGCGCTGAAACGGGCGCTGAAGTCATCGTCTGTCCATTCGCCGCTGCGGATGACCACCGTGGGACCGCACATCAGATTGACCCGGTGGATCACGTTCGACAGCACGACTGTGGCGGGAAGATCGCCGCTGATCACCTGACCCCACCCGTGCACACCTGCGTCGGTGCGGCCGGCGCCGACCGACTCGAACGGATGGCGGGCAACGACGGAGATCGCGTCGGTCAACACGCCCATCACCGTCGTCACCCCGACGTTCTGGGCAAACCCACGGAACCCGGATCCGTCATAGGCGACAACAAAACGAACCCGCCGCAGCGCGACGGGTTCGTTCAGATTGTTCGATTCGCCGTGGTCCGGCATCGAGGTCAGAAGAATCAGACCAGTTCGATGCGAGCCATCTGGGCCTTGTCGCCCTGGCGCGGTCCGAGCTTGAGGATCCTCAAGTAGCCGCCGTTGCGCTCGGTGTAGCGAGGAGCGACTTCGGCGATCAGCTTGTGGGTCATTTCGCGGTCGCCGAGGTAACCCTGGATCTGACGGATGCGGTGAACGCTCATCGCATCGGCATCCTGGGCCTTCTTGGCCTTGGTGATCAGCTTCTCGGCGATGGGGCGCAGGGCCTTGGCCTTGGCTTCGGTGGTCGTGATGCCCTCGGCTGCGAACAGCGAGGCAGCCAGGTTGGCCATCATCAACTTTTGGTGTTGCGAGCTGCCGCCGAAGTTGCGAGCTCTGCGTGGTGTTGCCGGCATGGTGGTGTCTTTTCTCTACAAGTTCTTGGTCAGCCGCGCAGCGTGAGGCCGCGCTCGTCGAGCTTCTGCTTGACTTCGTCGAGGCTCTTCTGACCAAAGTTGGTGATGTTCAGAAGGTCGTCTTCGGTCTTGGTGAGCAGCTCGCCAATGGAATTGATCTGGGCCCGCTTGAGGCAGTTACGCGGCCGCTCCGACAGATCGAGATCCTCGATCGGGAGATCGAGATCTGGCGACGTGGCGCTGCTGGCAGCGACTTCGCCGAGCTCGAGACCCTGCGGCTCGTCGCTGAGGCTGGCAACGAGATCGACCAGCGAACGCAGCGTCGCGCCGGCCGAAGCCAGTGCGTCGCGGGGTGCGATGCTGCCGTCGGTCTCGATGTCGAGGACGAGGCGGTCGTAGTTGGTGCTCTGCTCGACGCGAGTCGGCTCGATCTCGAACATCACCCGGCGGACCGGGCTGAAGATCGCATCGATCGGAATGACACCGATGACCCGGGTCTCGTTCTCGCGGTGGCTGCTCAAGTAGCCACGACCACGCTCGACCGTGAGATCGACAGCGAGCCGACCCTTGGCGTTGAGCGATGCGATGTGGAGATCGGTGTTGAGGATCTCGACATCGGCCGGGCACTTGATGTCGGCGGCCGAAATCTCGGCCGGGCCACGCACATCGAGCCGAATGACCACGGCTTCGTCGCTCAAGCTGGTGAGGACGATGTCCTTCAAGTTGAGGATGATGTCGGTGATGTCTTCGCTGATGCCGGCGATGGTGTCGAACTCGTGCAGGGCATCGTCGAAGCGGACGGCCGTGACGGCTGCACCGGGAATCGACGACAGCAGTGTGCGACGGAGCGAGTTGCCGATCGTGTGACCGAAACCGGGCTCGAGTGGCCCGACGGCAAAGCGCTGACGGTTATTGGATTCTTCGCCGATTGCCTCGACGGTGGGGCGCTGGATGACGAGCATGAAAGTGCCTCGGTCCTTTCTGGGGAACGTGTCGGTCGGGGGTCGGTTACTTCGAGTACAGCTCGACGATGAGCTGTTCGCGCACGGGCACATCGATGTGCTCACGCTGAGGAAGGTCACGAACCGTGACCTGCTTGCCACCGTCTCCGACTTCGAGCCAGCCGACAACCTTGCGGTCGAGGACATCGATATTGTGCTGCACGACGATCATGTTGCGAGCCTTCTCCGAGAGGGAGATGACGTCGCCCTTCTTGACTCGGGCGCTGGCGATGTCGACGCGCTTGCCGTTGACGTTGATCTTGCCGTGGCTGACGAACTGACGAGCCTGCGGACGGGTCTCGGCCCAGCCGGCGCGATACACGATGTTGTCGATCCGCTGTTCGAGCAGGCGCAACAGGTTCTCACCGGTCGGGCCCTGGAGGCGGTTGGCCTCTTCGTAGGTGCGGCGGAACTGGCGCTCGAGGACGCCATAGATGTACTTCGCCTTCTGCTTCTCCTGCAGCTGGGCGAGATACTCGCTACCGGCATTGCGACGGCGGGTACGACCGTGCTGTCCAGGCGGGAAAGGCCGACGCTCGAGCGCCTTGCGACCCTTCTCGTTCTCGAAGATGTTGGTGGCAAGGCGGCGCGAGATGCGCACCTTGGGTCCGGTGTAACGAGCCATGGCTTAGTTCCTCTTACGCTTCGGCTGGCTGCAGCCGTTGTGTGCCAACGGGGTGACGTCTTTGATCGACGTCACTTCGAGGCCGGTGTTCTGGATCGAACGGACGGCGGTGTCGCGGCCCGAACCCGGGCCCTTGACCTGGACTTCGACGCGGCGCAGGCCGTGCTCCATTGCCGCCCGGGCTGCCTTGTCGGCGGCCATCTGAGCGGCGAACGGGGTGCTCTTGCGAGACCCCTTGAAGCCGACAGCACCAGACGATGCCCACGAGATGACATTGCCATCGGTGTCGGTGACGCTGACGATGGTGTTGTTGAACGAGCTCTTGATGTGGACGACACCGACGGTGACGTTCTTGCGCTCGCGCTTGCGGGGACGACGTCCACCTGGCTTTGGCTTTGCCATCGCTACTTCCTCACGGCCTTCTTCTTGTTGGCAACGGTCTTCTTCGGGCCCTTGCGGGTACGAGCGTTGGTGTGGGTGCGCTGACCACGCACGGGCAAGCCCTTGCGGTGACGGATGCCCTGCAGACACCCGATCTCGATCTTGCGCTTGATGTCCTGCTGCACGACACGGCGCAGGTCGCCTTCGACCGTGAGTTTTTCGATCTCGGTACGGATGCGGTTCACTTCGTCCTCAGTCAAGCTGCGGACCCGTGTGTTGGGATCGAGGCCGGCGTCGGCGCAGATCTTCTGCGCGGTCGGCTTGCCGATTCCGAAGATGTAGGTGAGCGAGATTTCCAACCGCTTTTCGCGGGGAATGTCAACACCGGAAATACGAGCCATTACGTGTTCCTATTTCCTTCTCAGCCTTGACGCTGTTTGTGTCGGGGATTCTCGCAGATCACCATGACGCGGCCGTGCCGGCGAATGACCTTGCACTTTTCGCAGATTTTCTTGACGCTTGGACGGACCTTCATGGGACCCTTGCTTTCCAACTCTTGGGCTTCGACGTGAAGCAGCGCTACTTACTTGTAGCGGTAGGTGATACGACCACGGGTGAGGTCGTAGGGAGTGAGCTCTACCTGAACCTTGTCGCCCGGAAGAATCCGGATGTAGTGCATCCGCATCTTCCCGGAAATGTGCGCCAGCACCTTGTGGCTATTCTCGAGTTCGACACGAAACATGGCGTTCGGCAGGGATTCGACAATGGTGCCTTCCAGCACGATGGCGTCTTCTTTAGGCTTGGGCAGAACAGCCTCCTCAACATTGGCGGACAAAACAGTGACGGACAGATGGACGAGCCCGGGACTGCGTGCGCGCAGCCCTGCTCTGGCCGAGGAGCAACGCTACCGCCCGATTCTCGGAATCCAAAGCACAGATGTCCAGTTCCGGGCCGAAAACGTAGCAAACTCGATTGCGCTCACCGCGGATGTTCGCGACGCTCATGGCAGCGTGAGTATTTCAGGCCCGTTGTCGGTGACGACCACGGTGTGCTCGACGTGGGCCGCGTCACTGCCGTCGGCAGTGACCACGGTCCAGTTGTCGTCGAGCTCGTACACGGCGTCGCCCCCACCGGCGATCAGCATCGGCTCGAGGGCGAGTGTGACACCGGGCTGGAAGGCCGGCCCCTTGCCCCGCTTGCCGCGGTTCTCGACATCGGGATCTTCGTGCATCGCTTGCCCGATCCCGTGACCACAGAAGTCACGGGGACTGCCGAACCCGGCGGCGCTGACGATGGCCTCGATCGCAGCACCGATGTCACCGAGGCGCCCATTGACCACCATGGCCCCGATACCGGCAGCGAGGGCCTCGTCGGCGGTTGCGATCAGGCGCAACGTCTGGGGGGTGGCGGAGCCGATCGGCATCGAGAACGCGGCATCACCGTGCCAGCCGTCGATGATCGCACCACAGTCGATGGAGAGCAGGTCTCCGTCTTCGAGCACGCGCTCGCCGGGGATGCCATGCACGACCTCGTCGTTGACCGACGCACAGATCACCGCCGGGTAGCCGTGATAGCCGAGGAAGTTGGACGTCGCATCACGCCGTCGCAACACCTCACGGGCGATCTGGTCGAGCTGACCAGTAGAGACACCGGGGCGCGCTGCCTCGCGTATTGCAGCGTGCATTTCGGCCACGACACGGCCCGCAGCCCGCATCGTGCGCAGCTGCGCGGCGGTTCGACCGGGCAGCACCGTCGAGCGTCGACCGATCACGACGGCCTCAGTTGCGCCGGCTGGTTTCGACCGCAGCCGTCAGTCGGGCGAACACCAGGTCTGGCGTCGCGACGCCGTCGACGACGGTGAGACGACCGGTCCCGCCGTAGTACTCGATCAGCGGAGACGTCTGCTCTTCGTACAGGTCGAGACGGGTGTTGATTGCTTCAGGCGTGTCGTCGGCACGGTGTTGGATGTCGCCACCGCACACCTCGCAGATCCAAGGTTGGCGCTCGCTGCCGTTGGCGACGTAATTCGTGCCGCAGTCACGGCAGACCCGGCGGGCCGACAACCGCTGCAACACGAGCTCGCGGGGTACGTCGAGATCGATCACGGCATCGATCGGACGATCGCCGGTGATGCCATCGAGCGCCTGAGCCTGGCCGACCGTCCGCGGGAACCCATCGAGGATGTAGCCGCGAGTGCGAGCATCGTCGCGATCGAGGCGCTCGGCAACGAGTCCGACCATGATGTCGTCACCGACCAACCGGCCCTCGTCGATGACAGCCTTGGCAGCCGTGCCGAGCGGCGTCCCCTCTCGAACGGCAGCGCGGAGCATGTCTCCCGTGGAGATGTGGGGGACGACGAAGTGACGCGACAAGCGCACGCACTGAGTCCCTTTCCCCGCACCTTGACGGCCGAGGATGATGAGCCGAGCACCCGGGATCATCGGGTTACTTCAGGAAACCCTCGTAGTTACGGAGGGTGAGCTGACTATCGATCTGACGCATCAGCTCGAGCGCAACGCCAACCGCAATGAGCACCGTGGTGCCGGCGAACGGGAAGTTCTGGACATCGAAGACCCACAGCAACGCATACGGCATCAGGGCGATGATGCCAGTGAACACGGCGCCAGGCAGGGTGATCCGGTTGACCACCTTGCCGAGATAGCGCTCGGTCTGGGCGCCGGGACGGATCCCGGGGATGAATCCACCCTGCTTGCGAATCTGGTCGGCTTGGCGGATCGGGTCGAAGGCGATCGAGTTGTAGAAGTACGAGAAGGCGATGATCAACAGGAACAGGATCACGGCGTACACCGCATTCTGACTGTTGACGATGTAGCGGTTGACCTTGTCGGTGATCCAGCCGCGCCAACCCTCGCCGGAGCCGAGCACGTTGGTCAGCAACACCGGCAGCAGCAGGACCGAGCTCGCGAAGATGATCGCGATAACGCCGCTCTGGTTGACCTTGAGCGGGATATAGGTGTTCTGGCCACCGTACATTCGTCGACCGACCTGGCGCTTGGCAAACGAGACAGGAATCCTCCGCATACCGAGTTCGATCCGCACGACCGCGAAGACGATGAGCACCACGAGAACGAGCAGCAGAACGAACAGGATTCTGCTCTCCTCCTGCCAGATCCGCAGGAAGTTGACCGGCAGGTTAGAAACGACCGAGGCGAAAATGATCATCGACATGCCGTTGCCGATGCCTCGCTGGCTGATCAACTCACCCATCCACATGATCACCGCTGTGCCTGCCACGAGCGTGGCGATGACCAGCAACGCTCGAGGCATGAACTGCGGCAACAGCTGCACATCGGGAGCATTTTGGCCGGCGCCGAAGAACGCGCTGCCGCGTCCCTGACCGAAGATGAACGTGAGGCCCGACGCCTGGAGCAGGGCGATCGCCATGCCGAGATACCGGGTGTACTGGGTGATCTTGCGCTGGCCGACCGCCCCCTCTTGCTGAAGCTGCTCGAGCTTGGGAATGACCACACCCAGGACCTGCATGATGATGCTGGCCGTGATGTACGGCATGATTCCGAGCGCAAAGATCGAGAAACTGCTGAACGCACCACCCGAGAACAGGTTGAGGAAGCCGAGCGCCCCGCCACCTTCAGCAGATGCCCGCAGCTGCTCGACTGCGAGTTGGTCGACGCCGGGTACTTGAATCGCGACACCAAGGCGGTACAGACCGATGAGCAAGGTCGTGAACAGGACCTTGTTTCGCAGGTCGGGAACCTTGAGGACGTTCTTCACGTTCGACAGCACAGGCACAAGCAACTCCTCAGAGCTGGGAAAGAGAGATGGTTCTCATCAGCGAAAAAATCAGAACCGGAACGCCTCCTGGGAGACGTTCCGGCCGTGAAACCTACCGGCCGAACTCACCGGCGGAAAACTAGCGGTTGGTGAACTGGTTGCCGTTGGCAGCCGGGCGAACCTTGAACGGCATCGGCACGATCGTGACGGTGCCGCCGAGGGCCGTGATGGCTGCTTCGGCAGACTTCGAAACCGCATGGGCGGTCACGTTGATCTTGGTCGTCAGTTCGCCATAGGCGAGCACCTTGGCGTAATCGCCCTTGCGCAGCAGACCGCTCTCGACGAGGGTCTCGAT
>JBDSDH010000332.1:0-7225 GCA_039920665.1 Ilumatobacteraceae bacterium | reverse complement strand
CGCCCACCGACACACCAACGAACACACCCACCGCGACGCCCACCGCGACGCCCACCGCGACGCCCACCGCGACACCCACCAACACACCAACGAACACACCCACCGCGACACCCACCAACACACCAACGAACACGCCCACCAACACACCAACCGCGACACCCACCAACACGCCGACGAACACACCGACGAACACGCCGACCAATACGCCGACGAACACGCCGACCAATACGCCGACTGCCCCTCCCACGGGGCCGGCGAGGCGGACCGCTGTCGATCCGTGCGTTCCGTCGTCCGCAACACCGACGCCCACCGCCGAAGGTGGATCGGGTGCCGGTGCGCCAACCACCACCATCGCCGCGACCACCACCACCAGCGCCGTCGACCTCGGAGCTGACCTGCCCGCCACGGGTACCGACCCGTCAGCCACGTCGATGCTCGGCATCGGTGCTCTGCTGATCGGGTTTGCGTTGCTCGCTGTCGCCGGCGTGTCGAGACTGCGCTCCAAGACCCACTGACCCTGTTCGCGGTCGGATCCGACCCGGAATCAGCGAGTCGAATAGATCCGGTACTCGCCCTGCTCGAACGTGAGCGTGCCGTGGTCGTCCCAATAAGTGTCCGACGCATCGAACTCACGCCGCTCGCCCGGACCAATGACCACCCAATCGACGCCGTAGGTGGCGATGTCGGCGTCGGTGGTGGGCCCGCCGCTGAGGATCGCCCGTGAGGCGTACCATCTGGTCGCCCAATCGGGGAGGCCGAGATCGTACGTCCAGCCCGGATAGCCGCTGACGGCTCGGCGTCCGCTGAGCGCCGCGACGGCCGAGGTGTTGCTCGTGCCGTAGACCAAGACGTCGTGGGCGTCGGAGTGACCGCGCAGCCAGATCGCAGCCGCGACGTCGTCGTGGTCGACCCACACAATGGTGCTCGATCGCTGCATCGCTCGAACCGTGTCGAGCCCGCCAGCCGACATCATCAACAACGCGGCGACCACCGCGGTCAACTGCAGCGCCGACCGCACCACCATCGGCCGCTGCTGAACTGCTGTGCCGAATGCCCGACTCAACCAGGATGCGATCAGCAGACAACCCCCGAGCTGCCAGAACAGGAAGTACTTGGTGTTGTTCCACTCCGACGGATGGAACGCGATCAGGTTGGGGACCACGAACCACAGCCACAGAGGCGCAGCGATCCGGCGCAGCCGCTGGGGCACACCGCCGAACAGCGTGATCCCGACGTACAGCGGCAGCAACAGCCCGACGTTGCGGAGCCAGAACCACGGCCACGACTGGTCCGATTGCGGCGCCATCCAGCCGAGCAGCCAGCGCACCGAGTTGGTCTCGGGCGAAATCAGCCAGGCCAGCGGCAGACCGACCACCGCGGCCGGAGCGATGAACCACCACCACGTCGACGCATTCGCGCTGCGACGACGCTCGACCAGCCACACCAAGCCGGCGAGCGCCAGCGCAGTGAGCAGTGTGTGGGCATGGGCGATCCCGGTGATACCGACCAGCAACCCGGCCGCGACGAAACCTCGGCGTGACCACGACGGTCGCGAAACCAGGATCAGGATCGCGGCTGCGAACCCTGCACACAGGCCCATCAGCGTGCTGCGCTGGGCGTACAGCGACGCAGAGATCGTGTTGTCGACCCACAGGTGCAGATCGGGCATCCGGGCATAGGTCTGGGGCAGTCGGGTGACGATGCCCCACCCGTTGTTGGTCACATCGCGGGCGAAGTACCACAGCCCGACGCCCCCGCTCAGCGTGAACAGCAGCAGCGTCAATCCAGCGGTCAACCTCGAGCGGGTCAGGCGCAGCACCATGCACCACAGCAGAGGCGGAAGCGCTGCCGCGAGCAGCCACTCCGAGATCGCCATCGACTGAGGCAGCGTGGCCCCGCTGACGGTGAAGACCGAGCCGAAGAAGTCGGCGAGGAAGTGGTACCGGAATGCCGTGCCGGCGGCTGTCGGTAGGTCGAGCCCACGGTTGTCCCCGAACGCGAACGATCCCGCATACGCGAGGTGGGCGGACCAATCACCCCAGATCGCAAGGCTGCCGGCGCTGATGCCCTGCGGCGTCGTCTGGTACGAGAGCGACAGGATCCGAGTACTCACCGCAAGCGATGCGGTCGAGATCGCCGCGAATGGTCGCAGGCTGCTCGATCGCGCTGTCGGCAGGCGGAGTCGTCGCCAGGCCGAACCGGCCTCCGCGACGACCCCTGCGCGGTGTCGCTGGATCCCCGTCAAGGCAGCGATGGCTGGGAGTCCGAGGCCAAGTCCGAGCGTGCCCCACCCCATCCCGAGCACCTCGAACACGAGAAATGTGGTGACCGAGGTGGCGAACACGCCGGTGATCACTCCGATCGCAAGCCGTTCCTCGAACCGAAGTCGACCGGACATCCACGTCGTCAGGCCGAACCCACTCGCCGCGATGAAGACGACGACGACCAGGCTCAGCAGCACTGTGCAGACCGTACCTGACGACGCGTTTAATGGCGGTCGGTCAGGGCTCGATGATCGGGAAGAACAGATCGAATTGGTCGAGCAAGCGGAGGAACTGCTCGAACGCCTCGCGCGAACCGCCGATCGCGAAACCACTGTCGTCCGCCAACGCCGCATCGACGGTGGTGCCCTCACTGGTCAGCATCACGAGTGTGACGACGGTGGCGCGAATGTCGGCGTCGGCGGCTGAGGTGCGCCGATGGCCGTATGAGAGCACGCCATTGGCGACAGTCACCCGGTAGTGGACATCGACGTCGATGAAGGCGATGTCGAAAGCGAGATCGGTTCCGGCTGCGACTGCCGCCGGGCCGTTGAGCTTGACGCCGAGGTTGTCGAGCACCATCTCGGGAGTCATCGCGCGCAGCACATCCAGCTTGTTTGCGGTGCGAAACCCCGGTGCGTGTGGCGTGCCGTTGCGCAACTCCTGGGCGCCTGACAGATAGAACGACCGCCACGGTCCGGATTCGGACTGGTAGCCGAGTTGCTCGAGCGCGTCGGCCTGCAGGGCACGGGCCGCGGTATTGGTCGGATCGGCGAACACGACGTGGTTGACGACTTGGGCGACCCAACGGTATTCGCCGGCGTCGAAGTCGATCCGGGCCTTGCTCAACACGGCATCGGCGCCGCCCATGTAGTCGACCAGCTTCAGGGCGGCATCGACCGGCGGAAGGGGATGGAGGTTGGCCGGGTTGGCATCGAACCAGCCGAGGTACCGCTGGTACACCGCCTTGACGTTGTGGCTGACCGTTCCGTAGTAGTCGCGGTTGAAGAACTCACTGCCGATCGCGGGGGGCAGCGTGAGCTCTTCGGCGATCTCGAGCGCGGTCATGCCGTGATTCGCCATCCGCATCGTCTCGTCGTGGAGGTATCGGTACACGTCGCGCTGACCAGTGAGCCAGGTTTCGATGTCTGCTGCGCCCCAGCGGGGCCAGTGGTGGCTGGCGAAGGCAACATCGACCCGGTCGATGAACGATTCGAGTGCTTCGTTGATGTACCGACTCCAACCGAGCGCATCGCGAATCTCGGCACCACGCGGCGTGTAAACGTTGTGCAGTGTGGCCGAGCAGTTCTCGGCCATGCACACGGCCCGGAAATCGGGGAACAAGAAGTTCATCTCTGCCGGTGCCTCGGTGCCCGGCGTCATCTGGAACTCGATTCGGACCCCGTCGATCACGAGCTCGGTGCCGGTGGTATCGATCGACTCGGTCGGCGCGATCAGACCACCAGATCCTCCCGGCACACCCTTGCCGAGTCCGGCGTCGACGTGGCCGAAGACACCCTTGGGGAGCAGCACGCCGTACATGTATGTGGCCCGACGGGTCATCGCGGGACCGGCGATCACGTTCTCGCTGATCGCCGCTTCCAGGAATCCAGCTGGAGCGATCAGGCGGACGTCTCCGCTCGCGACCTCGGCCTCGGTGACGATGCCGCGCACGCCACCGTAATGATCGACGTGACTGTGGGTGTAGATGATCGCGACGATCGGCCGCACGCCGAACTGGTCGTCGACCATCCGTCGAGCCGCCGCAGCCGTCTCGGCCACCGTCAGCGGATCGATGACGATCCAGCCGGTGTCGGTACGGACGAATGTGATGTTCGACAGTTCGTAGCCGCGAACCTGGTAGATGCCATCGCACACCTCGAACAATCCGTGGATCGCGTTGAGTTGTGCTTGTCGCCAGAGGCTGGGATTGACCGAATCCGGTGATTCCTGCGCGAGAAATGAAAATTGTTCTAGGTCCCATACAGCGGTTCGATCATCACTCCGCGTGATTTTGGGTGGATCCAAGTGGGCGAGCAAACCGCGCTCGGCACGCTCGAAATCGCTGCGATCCCCAAAATCGAGACCATCAATCGAACCCCTATTCCTCCTGTTCGTGAGCGATGTTGGCGGCTTCACTGACAGAAGATGGTCATCGTTCATGACCCGCAAACTTAACTCCCGGGGAGCGGCAGAGGCAGCAAAACCCAATGACCACAGAGGGCGGTCACCGTCATTGATGCAGGGAATGACAGTCCTCCAATCCGCACGATAAGCGCAAGGTTGTGTCTATTCTTGTCCAACTTTGTGTAGCTGGAACAGCTCGCGCGCCGTTGGCAACGGCAGACGATCTTGAAATCGAGAAGGGGCACTGATGATATTTTCATCGACCAATACGGCGCGGCGCGCGCGCAAAACCACGATGGCAGCGCTGGCCATGTGCATGATCATCCCGGCCTTCGAGGCGGTGTCACCTTCCACGGTGAGCGCTGCGCCGCCCGGCCCTGAGGTCGTCTACGACGCGATCGGACCCTCCGTGGCTCCATCGGTGCAGAGTCTCGCCTTCGAATCGCAAGCTACCTCGGAGTTCGGTGACCTCATCGAGCTGGCGCCCGGATCACGGGTGCTGCAGGACATCACGGTGGAACTCGTGAGTTGGGCGTGTGAAGTCAACACGTACCAGTCGAACTTCTGCGGGACCACGCCCGGAAAGACGTTCACCCACCCGCTGACCATCAAAGGTTACTCGGTGGCAGGAGTACCTGGGTCTCCGACGGTGGGCGCCGAACTGTTCTCTGTCACCCAGAACTCGCAGATCTCATTCCGCCCCAGCGCCGACAACGTCCACTGCACGGGCGCCGACATCGGTAAGTGGTACGACGGCTCGGTGTGCAGGAACGGCTATGCCTTCCCAGTGACATTCCCCGACGCCGTGCTCCCCGACATCGTCCTGCCCGGACAGTTCATCTGGACCATCTCCTACAACACGACCAATTTCGGAGCAGATCCGATCGGCGCGACCTGCGTCCCGACCACCAACTGCGGTTATGACGCCTTGAACGTCGGATTCGAGACAACGAGCGCGAATGCCTTCACCGGCTACGACCTGAACAGCGATACGTTGTTCTGGAAGACGACGAACTCCTACTGCGATGGCGACGTGCTCAACGTCCTGCGCGAGCGGTGCGGTTGGACCGGCTACCGCCCGATGGCGCGGATCACCGCCAAGCAGACCTCGTACACTCCGGTCACGACAGTTGTCGACACCGCCCATCCGAATCAGTGGACTGCGATCAGAGAGAATCCGACGGACCTGGTTTACCCGAACGTGACCTTTGCCGCTGGACCGGGCACGCCTCCTCTCGGTAACGGCAGCGCGCAACTGACCACCGCCGGTATCACCGAGGGTCAGTCGCTGCTCACCCCCCAGTTCAACCTGACCAAACTTGCCGACATCACCACGATCAGCTACTCGATGCAGACGACGGGTGCGGTGCCGGCGCTGTCGTTCGACATCAAGTACCGGCCGACCGACACCCAGTACAGCGGTCGTCTGGTCTACGAGCCGACCTACAGCGGCATCACTCCGACAACCGGTTGGAACACGTTCAACCCTCTCGCCGGCAAGTGGTGGGCCTCGAAGCAGGACTCGTTCGCGGCCAACAACAACTGCGGCACAGGCGGGGTTGCCGGACAGCCGTGCACGTGGTCCGAAGTGCTCGCGAAATGGCCGGATGCGCAACTCGCCAATCCCTCAGGCAGCGTCGGCAACCTCGTCATCAAGCTCGGAAGTGGCGCACCAGCAACCACCGCCAACATCGACTCGGTCGTGTTCGGCGTCACCAACAGCACCGGCGACATCACCGTGACGACGTTCGACTTCGATCCGGCTGCCCCGGGGGCCCCGACCAACGTCCTGGCGACACCGTTCGACGGCTCGGCAACACTCACATGGAACCCGCCGGCCGATACTGGCGGTCTGCCGGTCACGTACACGATCACCGGCGCGACCTGCACGATTGCGTCGTCCGGCGTCGCAGCAACGTGTGATTCGCTCACCAACGGCACCACGTACAACCTCTCGATCACCACCGACAACGCTGTCGGCAGCAGCGCTGCAGTGGTCGTTCCGGTGACACCGACGGCGGCATCGGTCTCCTCGGTGGCATACGACTCGATCGGGCCAAACCCGGCTCCGAGCTACATCAGCTTAGGGTTCCAAGCAACCTCGGCTCAAGAGTTCGGCGACCTCGTCGAGCTGTCGCCCGGCCCTCGCAACCTCGACGAGATCACGGTCCAGATGGTTGCGTGGGGTTGCCAGAGCGGCAGTGGCTTGTCGTGTGTCACGGACCCGGCCAACGGTCCGACGTCCTTCAGTCACCCGATGACCGTCAAGGTCTACGCCGTTGCGGGCACGCCGTCGAACCCGACCGTCGGCGACGAACTCGCGTCGGTCACCCAAACCGTGTCGGTCCCGTTTCGCCCATCAGCGAGCGCTGCGTGTGGAGATGGACGTTGGCAGGCCGCCGATTTGGTCTGCCGAAACGGATTCGGATTCACCGTCGACTTCGACTTCATCGGCACCGACACCGTCCTGCCGGAGCAGGTCATTTGGACGATCCAGTACAACACGACCAATCGCGGTTACAACCCGGTCGGCGGACCGTGCACCAACAACTGTGCCTACGACAGCCTCAACGTCGGTGCGGATAGCCGCGGCAATGCAGGCGCCTTCGTTGGCGTCGACATCGATCCGGATGCGATTTTCTGGAACTCGTCGTTCGACTTCTACTGCGACTCGATGAGCGTGCTCAACACACTCCGCGAGGACTGCGATTGGACCGGCAATCGGCCAATGGCCACCATCGTCACCACCGCCGTTTCCACGACTCAGGTCGCCAAGACGGTCAAGACCGCTGCCACCGAGGGCTGGACGTGGTGGACCGACGGGGCCGCCACCACCG
>JBDSDH010000331.1:0-6291 GCA_039920665.1 Ilumatobacteraceae bacterium | reverse complement strand
ATGTTCTTGTAGAGCGGGTTGGCCAAGACCGTGTCGCGCAACTGTGCATCGGGCGCGTGGCGGCGGATCAGTTCGTCCCAACCGGCCTTCGTGTCGAGCATCGCTGCCCAGAGTTCGCCGCGGGGTTTGACGCCTGCATCGGCAAATGCCGAGTCGGGGATCCGGGTCTCGGTGTTGCCGAACGACTGCAGGCCGAGCGCGTTGGCAAGCCGCTTCGCCGGGTCGACCGTGAGGACCAGCACCCGACCACCGATGTGGAGCGCGGCTTCGGCGGCCAACGCCGCAGCGGTCGTGGTCTTGCCGACTCCCCCGCTGCCGCAGACGATGACCATCTCCTTGGATGCGAGCAGATCGGCCAACCCGGAGCCGTCGGTGTGTTGCGGCGCGGCCATCAGATCAACTCGTCCGCAAGCGCCTGGGCCACCAGGCTGACGACCCGTCGGCCGGTCGCGCGGGTGAACAGTTCGGGGATGTACAGCATCAGCATGTCGTTCGGCAGTTCCGATCGCAGCCGGTCGAGATGGCCGTCTCCGACCCGACGCCGGGACTCGTTCATCTGTGCGGCGGCCATCACATCGGTGACGTGTTGCCCGACGGCCTTGATCAGCAACTTCTGTGGTTCGGGCTCGAACAGGCGGTCGAAGACCTGCGCTTCACGAGTTCCGAACAGCGCCGGCAAGACCCTGTTGACGATCACTGCCGCTCTGTCGACCTCGGTCCGCTCGGCGACGTTGGCGAGCATCTCCAGCGTCTCGTTGACGGGCATCTCCTCCGGCGTCGTCACCGTGATCAACCCCGTCCGCAAGGGATCTTCGAGGATGTCGAGCATCCACGCGGTCTGATCTTTGACGAGGCCGACCTGGACCAGCTCGCTGATCACCCGCGGTGCCCCGATCTGGCTCACGATGTGTCCGCTGGCTTCGGCATCGACGACCACCAGGTCGTAGTGGCGCTCGCGCACTTCGTAGCAGAGCTTGCCGATCGCCAGGATTTCCTTCACGCCCGGCGCTGCATCGGCGACGAAATCGAACGTTCGCGCCAACGGACCGATTCGGCCGACGAACGGGATCCGGACGAACAACTTGAGATACTCGCGCAGCGAGTCCTCGGTGTTCATCGCCATCCCGTACAGGCCGGTGTCGACCTCGCGCGGTGTGTACGGAAACGGCGAGCAGTCGAAGGCCGCTGCGAGAGAACCCTTGGCGTCCATCTCGCACACCAGGGTGCGACGGCCGTGTTGTGCTGCGAGCTGGGCGATCGCTGCTGCGACCGTCGTCTTGCCGACGCCACCCTTACCGGTGACGAACAGGAGTTGACGGTCGAGCAGGTTCACCAGGGCAGCACGTTCATCGTCAACTCGAGGTCAGGTCGGGATCAGCCGCCGAAGCCGATGCGGCGCTCGCCCTCGGTGGTACCAATTTCGATGTATGCGATCTTGGATGCCGTGACACCGATCTCGCGACCCTTCTTGTCGGTCAACCACAGCGTGTCGACTGCGCCGGAAAGGGCGGCGTCGGCCTGAGCCTTGAGTGCATCGCGATCGACGGTGTCCGCCATTTCGATGTTGATCTCACGAGAAACTTGGGTGACGCCAATGCGTACGTCCACGGTGGTCCTTCCTCAGCCGATGTCCTCCGCCGAACTCACGGCGACGGGTGCGACGGTCATCGTACGAGGCCGAGCCGCGATCAACTCCCTTTTCCGGCGGTCGTTGCTCTCGGCCCGTGGCGGAAATCGTGGGAGAGATGTCATTGACGCCACACCCGATCCAGCCCACGATGGCGACGTGAAACGGATCGTGTTCGCCTGCTACCCCGGCATCCAGCCCCTCGATGTGGTCGGCCCGCACGAAGTGTTCGCCGGCGCCAACCAGTTGCTCGCCCACCGGGTGGCCACTGGACACCTTGACACGGCTGATCTGTACGAACTCGTTCTGGCGGCCGCGACACCAGGCTCGATCACTGGCGAGAGCGGCCTTGCGATCGTCGCCCCCGATCCATTTCCGCGCAGCGGGGGGATCAACACCCTGCTCGTGCCCGGCGGCGGCGGCGTTTTCGCGGCGGCCGATGACGCCGCATTGGTGGCGACGATCGGTCGAATGGCCAAGCGTGCCGACCGGATCGCCACAGTCTGCAGCGGCACGTTCCTACTCGCTGCGACCGGCTTGATCGACGGCAGACGGGTGACGACCCATTGGCATCGAGCTCGACGACTGGCCGACCAGTATCCGGCGTTGCAGGTCGAGCCCGACGCGATCTACATCAACGACGGCAACGTGTGGACCTCGGCGGGAGTCACCGCAGGGATCGATCTCGCACTTGCGTTGGTCGAAGCCGACCACGGTGCCGACGTCGCTCAGTCCGTTGCTCGGCACCTCGTGATGTTCCTCCGCCGGCCCGGTGGCCAGTCCCAGTTCGCGGCGCCCGTCTGGGACAAACCGACCGACAAACACGCCGTGCGAGCCGCTCAGGATCTCGTCAACGCCAACCCCGCCGCCGACCTCCGCGTCGGTGCCCTGGCAGCCGCGACCAACATGAGCGAACGCCACTTCACGCGAGTGTTCGCGGCCGAAGTCGGCGAACCGCCCGCCAAGTACGTCGAACGGGTTCGGGTGGATGCCGCCAGACGCTGCCTCGAAGAACCTGGCACAACCGTGGCCGGGGTGGCAACCAAGTGTGGCTTCGGCACTGCTGAAACCATGCGCCGATCATTCCTGCGTCGCGTCGGCGTCGCACCCGACGACTACCGCCGCCGATTCACCCGTTCCTGACCTCCTCATCCACCAGATCAAACCGAAAGGCGCTGCATCATGCGCATCGCAATTCCACTCTTCCCCCGTTTCACCGCGCTCGACGGCATTGGACCGTACGAGGTACTGCAACGCATCCCCGGCTTCGACATCACTTTCATCGGCCACGTCACCGGAGAGGTACGCAGTGAGAATGGCTTCCTCGGGATCACGGTCGACAAGACGTTCGAGGACATGCCCAAGCCCGACATCATCGTGTTCCCCGGCGGCGTCGGCACCCGTCCATTGATGCACGACCAGCGCGTCCTCGACTGGGTCCGCACGGCCCACGAGACAACCGTGTTCACCACCAGTGTCTGCACCGGATCGTTGGTGCTGGCTGCTGCGGGACTGCTCGACGGTCTCACCGCAACCACCCACTGGGGCTCGCTCGACGTCCTTGCCACGTACGGCGCCGCGCCAACCGGTCAGCGCGTCGTCGAACACCTCGACCAACGGATCATCACCGCAGCCGGTGTTTCGAGCGGGATCGACATGGCCCTACGGTTGGTCGAACTGCTCGTCGACGCGACCGCCGCCAAGGCCTGCCAACTGATGATCGAGTACGACCCGCAGCCACCCTTCGGCTGCGGGTCGGTCGCCAAGTGCGATGACGACGTGATGACCCGAGTGATCGAGTACGCCGCGATGCGTCAGTAGTGTCGGGCCGATGCCGGTTCGACATGATCATCCTGACGACGTGGATCCGTTCGCCCATATCCGCGAGGGCGTTCGGCGCACGATCGCATCGTTCGACGACGCGTACTGGCGGGCGAAAGAAGCAGCCCACGAGTTTCCGATGGACTTCTACGAAGTGCTCGCGGCCGGCGGCTGGATCGGCATCGCCATTCCCGAGGAGTATGGCGGTGGCGGTCAGGGCATCACTGAAGCATCGGTGATGCTCGAGGAGATCGCCGCCTCCGGCGCCGGGATGAACGGCGCGTCGGCTGTTCACCTGTCGATCTTCGGGATGAATCCGGTCGTCAAACACGGCTCGGAAGAGATGCGCCGCACGTACCTACCGGCTGTGGCCGATGGCAGCCTGCACGTCGCGTTCGGCGTCACCGAGCCCGACGCCGGCACCGACACGACCGCCATCTCCACGTTCGCTCGTCGGACCGACGGCGGCTATCTGGTGCGTGGCCGCAAGGTGTGGACCACCAAGGCCAGCCTGTGCCAAAAGGTGTTGCTGCTCGTGCGCACCACCCCGCTCGCCGATGTGCAGCGACGAACAGACGGGATGACATTGCTGCTCGCCGACCTGCAACGACCCGCGGTCGACATCGTTGCGATCCCGAAGATGGCTCGCAACGCTGTCGTTTCGTGCGAGGTGCGCTACGACGATTTGTTCGTCGCTGACTCCGACCGGATCGGCGAGGAGGGCAAGGGCTTTTCCTACCTGCTCGACGGGCTCAACCCGGAGCGAATCCTGATCGCTGCCGAACAGATCGGCATCGGCCGACGGGCGATTCAGCGAGCCGTCGAGTACGCCAACGAGCGGGTTGTGTTCGGACGCCCGATCGGCATGAACCAGGCAATCTCGCATCCGCTGGCCGCCTGCCACGCGAAGCTGCGCGCCGCCGAACTCGCGGTGCGCAGCGCAAGCGAGCGTTACGACCGCGGCCTGCCGTGCGCCGAAGACGCCAACATCGCCAAGTACCTCGCCGCCGAGGCGTCGTTCGCCGCAGCCGACCAGGCACTCCAGACCCACGGCGGAATGGGCTACGCGATCGAGTACGACGTCGAGCGATACTTCCGCGAGGCGCGCCTCGCTCGCCTCGCTCCGATCTCGCAAGAGATGGTCCTCAACTACCTCGCCGAGCACGTGCTGGGCCTGCCCCGCTCGTATTGAGCTCGCCGATCTCACGACTTGCCGATCACGACCGTCGCGTCCACGTCTTCGTCGTGCACGATTTCGACGTCCATTCCGCTCGCCCGGAACAGTTCGGCTGTCTGCGATGCTTGCCACTCGCTTGTCTCGATCAGCACGTGTCCGCCCGGCGTGAGCCACTGATCCGCCGCCGCGATCACTCGACGCTGCACGTCCAATCCATCTGCGCCGCCTGACAGCGTGACGAGCGGTTCGTGCAGACGCGCCTCGCGAGGCAACACATCGATCTCGCCGTCCGGCACGTACGGCGCGTTGCACACGATGACATCGATCTGCCCGTGCCATCTCGACGGCAGCGCGTCGTAGAGGTCGCCCTCGTAGACCATCCCACCGATCGGCTCGACATTCGCGCGCGCCCAGCAAACGGCCGTTGGCTCGATGTCGGCGGCAAGCAGTTCGACGTCGACCGCCGCCGCGATGGCCATCCCGACGGCACCCGACCCACAGCACAGGTCGAGGACCACGTCGCCCGGCTTCATGATCGTGCGTGCTGTTTCGACGAGCAGTTCGCTGCGCCGGCGGGGAATGAACACGCCCTCACCGACTGCTACTCGCAGTCCGGCGAATGCAGCCCAACCGACGACATGCTCGAGTGGCTGCCCGCCGATGCGCCGTTCGATCATCGACTCCAGCTGTCCACTCGTCGCTGCTGATCCGAGCAGTACGTCTGCCTCGTCTTGCGCAAATACGCAACCGGCCCGGCGTAGCCGCTCGACGATTGCGTCATGTTCAGCAGGCACGATCGTTTGCATCGGAGCATGATAGGGAGATGCCCGGCTGGGAATGCCCCACCTGCCAACGTCGCTTCGCCCGGCCACGACAGGCCCACGAGTGTTCACCGGCGATGACGATCGACGACTACTTCTCGACTGGCCCGCCATTCGAGCGGCCGATCTTCGAGGCGGTCCTCGACGTCGTCTCGTCGGTTGGCCCTGTCCATGTCGAACCCGTTTCCGTCGGCATTTTCATCAAGAAGACCGGCAGCTTCCTCGAGCTGCGACCGAAGACCAGATGGGTCGCGCTGTCGTTCCCGCTCGGCCGGACCGTGCAGCACTCCCAGATCTCGCGCAAACCAATCGTCGCCGGCAACCGCGTCTACCACCACGTCAATCTCTCGTCACCTGACGACGTGACCCCGGCGGTCGAATCCTGGCTGGCCGAGTCGTACAGAATCGCCGACTGATCGCCGACTGAGGTCGCCCCCTGTGCATTCTGGCGCGTCGAGGTGGCAGCCGGAGTTGGCTGGAGGTGTCGACCCCCCGAGGCTCGGTACCCCGGTGGCCCGGTTCGCACCGCTCGTCAGCGCATCATCAGCTTCATCTGCGTCGAATCTATGCTCGGCCGATGATGCAAGCACAGCCGATGATCGTGTTGTCCGATGTCGAGGCCGGCTCGCTGTGGTTCCAGAACGTGTTCGGGTTGACCTCGGGACACGGCGGCACCGAGTACGAGATGTTGATGGACGGCGACACCCTCGTGGCGCAGCTGCACGACTGGGAGGCTGACGAGCATCCGAATCTTGGTGATCGGGCCAATCCGTCGCGCGGGAACGGAGTCGTGTTGTGGTTCTTCACTGATGCCTTCGACGCGCTCGTCGAACGAGTGGTCGCCC
>JBDSDH010000330.1:0-3849 GCA_039920665.1 Ilumatobacteraceae bacterium | reverse complement strand
TGCTCCCGGAGCGCGTCCTTGCGGACCTTTCCAGATGCATTGCGAGGCATCTCGTCGACAAGGATCAGTCGCTCCGGCAGCTTCTGGGGCATCAGGTCGCGTCGGCGGAGGTGTTCGAGCAGGTCCTCGAGCGTGGGGTTCGATCCGGCTCTCGGCGCAATGACTGCGCACACCATCTCGCCGCGCTCGACATCGGCCACGCCGATGACTGCCGCATCAGCCACATCCGGGTGCTCGTAGAGCAGGTTCTCGATCTCCTGGGCACTGATGTTCTCGCCCTTGCGAATGATCACGTCCTTCAGTCGACCGGTGATCACGACATGCCCGTCTTGGTCGAGGTGGCCGAGATCGCCGGTGCGGAAATAGCCGTCGGTGTCGAACGCGTCTGCGTCGAGCGCAGCGTCGACGTACCCGAGCATCAGATGCGGCCCCTTCGCCCGCAGCTCACCATCACGACCAGCGGACAGTTGATTGCCCTCGACATCGACCACGATCAGGTCGACACCCGGAGACGGACGCCCTTCGGTCATCGCCAACTGGTCGGCGTTGTCATCGATGGAGCCCATCGCGATCATCGGGAATTCGGTGAGCCCGAACCCCGAGACGATCCCGACGCCCCCGACTTCGCGAACCAGGTCGTGGTGCAGCGCAGGCGGCTTGGGGGCGGCACCACCCGGATACGCACGCACGCGTGGCATCAATGGCCGCTCGGGGTCGCGGCGTTGGGCTGCAAGGTAGGCCAAGTGGAAGGCGGTGCTCACGCCGGCGAGCGTGACGTCGTTGGCGGCGATGACATCCATCGTGTCGGCGGCGGCGAATGATTCGATCACGAGCAGCGAACACCCGGTGAGCAACGCTGCCATCAACCAATTGATCCCTCCGATGTGGGTGAACGGAAAGGCCACGACGCTGCGATCGTCGTCACCGACGCGCATCCCGCGACACATCGACAGCGTTGCCATCACGACCGCTGCGTGACCGTGGCGAACGCCCTTCGGCTGTCCCGTCGTACCGGACGTGTAGAACAACCAACGGGTTCCATCACGATCGGGCTCTGGCACCTGCCGCTCGTCGACTTTGCTCATCGATCGAGTCGAGTCGCGCCCGATCTCGATCACACCCATGTCCTGACCGGAGTTTCGGAGCGCTGCCACTGCTGTCGCTCGAGCAAGCTCGGGGTAGTCGAACCCTCGCCACTCGCCGCACTGGACGTACCAGCGCGAACCGGCCTCGGCAGTGATGAACTCGACCTCCCGCCGACGCAACTGCGGAAGCAGAGGATTCTGAACGGCACCGATCCAATCGAGCGCGCCGGCGAGCACCATTGCATCGAGCCAGGTCGGGATCTGCCACGACACCACCTGGCCCGCTTGAACACCCTGGTCGCTGAGCCGGCCGGCCAGCGAACAACACCAATGGCGGTATTGACCGAACGTCATCGTCACGCCGCGCTCGTCGACCGCCATGTTCGATTCGGGAGAGATCGCTGCCCGCCGTTCGAGGAGTTCCCACAGACTGCTACCGGGATCGGGCTCGGGCCAGCGAGCTCGGCTCACGTGTCGAAACGGACCACGCCGCGGATGTTGCGACCGGCCGCGAGATCATCGAACGCATCGTTGATCCGGTCGAGCGAATAGGTGCGCGTGATCAGCGAGCCGAGCGGCAGTCGGCCACTGCGGTAGAGGTCGATGTATCGCAGCGCATCATGTGCTGGATCCATGCCGCCGTAGACCGTACCGGTGAACGAGACCTGCCCGAGGGTGAACAGACTCGGGCGCACCGGCAGATGATCGAGGCCCGCCGGTGAGGAACCGACCTGCACTGCGACACCGCCGGGCGCCAGACTCCCCACTGCTGCTGCATAGTGCTCCGGTCGGGTGCGGTCGACGGTGATGATCACCCGATCGACCCCCCACCCATCGGTGTGCTCGCGAATACTCGCAGCGATGTCGGTGTCACCCGCGTTCACGAACGACGTCGCCCCGAACTGGAGGGCGGGTTCACGCTTGCTGTCGTGGATGTCGATCGCAATGATCTGGGCAGCACCGCCGACGACGGCACCCATGATCGCTGCCGCTCCGACGCCGCCGACTCCGATGACCGCGACATTGTCGCCCGGCTCGATTCGAGAGACGTTGAGGACTGCACCGACTCCGGTGGACACCCCGCACGAGATCAGAGCAGCGATCGACAGATCGATGTCGGACGGGATGACCACACAGTTACGCGCCGGGCTGACGGTGTGCCGACTGAAGCTGCCGAGCCCGAGCGTGGTGCCGATGTGCCCACCGTCGAGGTCGTGCATCCGGAACGTGCCGTCGAGCAGCGTGCCGTCAGCGTTGGACCCAGCGGTGCAGAACGTCCGCTTGCCCCGCCGGCACGCCGCACATTTGCCGCACGGCCCGACAAAGGTCTGGATCACGTGATCACCGACAGCGATGTTCTCGACGCCTTCGCCGACTGCCTCGACGACGCCGGCACCCTCGTGGCCGCACACCGAGGGGACCGGTGCCGGGTAGTGGCCATCGAGTACGTGTCGGTCAGATCCACAGATGCCTGCGGCTGCCATCCGGATCAGCACCTCCCCGCGGCCCGGATGATCGAGCTCGACCGTCTCGATCACGAAGGGTTCGCGCTTGGCTCGCATGACGGCTGCGGTGGTTTGCATCGGATGTCTCCTCGATGGTTGTTTCGACATTTGGGGCTGGGGTTGCGTTGAAGCGCGTCTGTCAGCAGTCAGGCGATGATTGCAGCATTGACGGCATCGGCCACCGCGGCGAGACGGTCCTGGTTGCGCTGCAGTTCGATCAATCCGGTCGTCACGATCACACACACCAGACCGGTCTCCGGATCGGCGAAGCCAACCGAGCTGAACGCACCGGAGCTGGCGAACACCCGCGACGAGTTGCCGCTCCCGATGTCGCCATTGCCGTCGAGTTCCACGCCGAGACCCCACGGGTATTCGTGGCCCCAGCGCGGATGCGCCTGCTTGCCGTTCATCGCGAACGTCTGATCCACCATCCCCCGGCGGTGGCAGGCGGTGATTGCTTCGACGGTCTGAGGTTGCAGAATCCGAGCTCCATTGCGCGCTCCACCGCCGAGCAGAGCCTCGAACAGGATGCCGAGCTCACGGGCCGGGCCGCGACAGGTGTTGCCGGGAGAAACCGCAAGCAGATACGGGACGTCGTTGAACTGGGCGAACTCGAGGCCGGGGATGTGGCCAGGCCCGTCCAGGGGGAGTCGATCCTGGATGAGGGCCAACCGTGGCCGCAACTCGTCGACCCGGTCGGGGGCGATTCCGACGAACGAACTCGCCATGCCGAGCGGCGTGAAGATCTCCTCGGCGGCGTACTGCTCGATCGGTCGACCGTCGACCAGGCGGACGATCTCGGCCAAGATCACGTGGGCGGCTGTGCCGTGGTAGGCGGCGGTGGAACCCGGCGCGAACATCGCCGGCGCAGCCGAGATCGAGGCAACCATCTCGGCCCAAGGACCGGGATGCAAGCTGTCGTCCGCATATGGAAAGCCACCGGTATGGATCAGGAGGTGGCGAATCGTCGCCGCCTGTTTGCCGTTGGCAAACGCAGGGATGTGATCGCTGACGCGATCGTCGAGGCCGAGCCGACCGGCCTCCCACAACTGGGCGATCGCAACCGCCGTGACCGGCTTGCCGGCCGAGAACCAGAGTGTGATCGACTGCGTCGTCATGTCCACACCGGGGGCCGCCACCCCACCGGCTACGTCGAGCAGCGTGCGACCTCGGACCGATACGTACAACTGATAGCCGTCGTGATCGATGCCAAGGGCACTGTCCAGCAGTTCGACGGCCGCTGACATCACTCGCTCCGA
>JBDSDH010000329.1:0-4227 GCA_039920665.1 Ilumatobacteraceae bacterium | reverse complement strand
GCGACGATCGGAATGCTGAGTTCGCGGGCGAGCACCTTGAGACCGCGGCTGATCTCGCTGACTTCGAGCTGGCGGTTCTCGCTGCCGCTGCCGCTCATCAGCTGCAGGTAGTCGATCACGATCAAGCCCAGACCTTCTCGCGCCTTCAGGCGACGAGCCTTGGCCCTGATCTCCATGACCGTGACCCGCGGGTTGTCGTCGAGGTACAGCGGCACCTCGAGCCGGCCGACGGCACGGCCGAGCTTGGTCCAGTCGGCCTCGGTGAGGCGACCGTTGCGGAGCTTGGCCGAGTCGACCCGGGCCTCGCTGCTCAGAATTCTCTGGGTGAGCTCGGCGTGGCCCATTTCCAACGAGAACACGAGCACCGGAACGCGCGCGACCTGCGCTGCGTGGACCGCCATTCCGAGCCCAAACGCGGTGTTGTGAACGAACACGTCAGCGGCCACGAAGTTGTGGGTGCCGGGCACGTTGAAGTCGTAGACCTGGTGGACGCCGCACGGCTCGATCGCAACAATCTCGTCCCACGTCACGTCGGGCGACGCCCACCAGCGCAGCACGTCACTGTCGAGCGCTTCGGCCAATGCGGCAATCATCTCGCGCTGCGGTGGCTTGCGGTACGGGTGCCAGTTGAGCAGCGATGATTGCCCGGCCATCTTGTTGATCTCGCGCCAGGTGTGGTCACCTTTTTCTTTGACGACGTCGTCCCACACCTCGAGCGGCAGGGTGTCGTTTGCCAGCGGAGTGATCTCGTACCTGACCAGGCCTGGCCGAATCGTGCTGGTGTGCTCGACCCGGTGCGGGTGCTGGCCGAGCCGCAGCAACAGGTGAGCGACGTCGACACCGAGTTGGGCACAGTGGGTGCTGTAATGGCCGTCGACGACACCGAGCGCGGCCACGAAACGAGCCATACACGGTTCGGTCAAGGTGAAGACTTCGGGCTGGACGCCGCCGAGTTCGTCGGCACGCTGGGCGAGGAACTCGATCTCTGCGGTCGGCAGTTCGTGCCAGCCGAAGACCGGCAGCGTCGTCGGGACCGCTATTTCCATCCCGACGACGATCTCTTCCAGCGGCTTCCAACCAGCGCCGGTGAGCAGCGGGTGCGCGGCGGTGAGGCGCACGACGCGACCGGATCGGGTCGCGACTTCGAACACATCTTTGCCGCCGTCGTCGTAGAACTGGGCGAACGGCGTGGTCTGGACCACACCATTGCCGTCGAGGGTGAGACAGTTGACCGCATGACCGGCCGCACCCAGGCGATACCACTCCTGCGCCGTGCGCACCATGCCGGTGTCGGGACACACCATAGGCGTGTCCCAAGCAACACACTTGCCCATTGCAGGACGGGCCCCGATGATGTTGAGCGTGCTCGGCTGGAGCCCGGAGAGCAGATCGTCGAGATCGTTGTATCCGGTCGGCAAACCAGTGATCGAGTTGCCACGTTCGAAGGTGGCTTGCAGCGCATCGAGGGCAAGCGGCATCAGGTCACCGATTGGTTGGACCGAGTCGACCACCCGGTTCTCAGCGACTTCGAAGACCTTGGTCTCGGCTTCGTCGAGCGCCTTGGCGACGTCGTCGGGTTCGTTGTAGGCCAGTTCGGCAATGTCGGAGGCAACGCTGATCAACCGTCGCAGGACTGCGGTGTCCTGGACGATCTTGGCGTACCGGGCGACGTTGGAGATTGCGGGCGTGGCATTTTGCAGTTCGAGCAGGAGTTCGGCACCGCCGATCTCGTCGAGCAGGCCGGCCCTTCGGATCTCGTCGGCGACCGTGACCGCATCGACGGGGTTACCGGTCGCGCTGAGTCCACGGATCGCGTCGTAGACGTATTGGTGCGCCGGCTTGTAGAAGTCCGAGACGGTGAGGCCCATCTCCGACACCGTGCCCACTGCATCGCGAGACAGCAGCAGCGCGCCGAGCAAGCTCTCTTCGGCATTCAGGTTGTGTGGCGGGACTCGGCCGTCACCTCGGCGAACGGGCCGGGGACGATCTCGGGTGCTCTCTGCCATGGACATAACCCGTCAACCCTTCCTGATCTCGCCTGTGTGTCGATAGGGGTACAACCCCTTTTGTTCTGTGGTGTTTCTGTGATGTAGCTGTGGTGATCGTTGCCGACTCTGTGGACGACCTGTGGACGGACGCGCCTCACTGCCCCCGCGTCAGGCCCGAGAACGAGCGCTGCCCCGCCAACGTGTCGGCGGGGCAGCCCTGATTGTGCAGGAGCCAACGGCTCCAGTTCCCGAGAGGGAACGATGCCCTGATTAGGCCTTCACAACCTGGATCGTGAACGGGAACTCGACATCGGAGTGCAGCTTGGCGGTCACGCTGTATTCACCGAGGGTCTTGATCTGCTCGGGCATGATCAACTTGCGCCGATCGAGTTCGATGCTGGCCTGGGCCAGCACCGCAGCGGCCACGTCGGAGGCTGTGACCGAACCGTAGAGACGGTCACCGGCGCCGGACTTGGACGTGATCGTGATCACCTTGGCCACGAGGGACTTGGCGATCGTCTGGGCACTGTCGCGGTCGGCCGCGTCACGCAGGTCACGAGCCCGGCGCATGGCGCCGGCCTGGTGGACTGCACCGTCGTTGGCAACGATCGCGAGACCGTGCGGCAGGAGGTGGTTGCGGGCATGGCCATCAGCCACTTCGACGATGTCGCCGCGCTTGCCGAGCACCTTGTGATCTTCACGCAGGATGAGCTTCATCTCAGGCCTCCGTGCTGTCGGTGTCGACATCGCTGCCAGCGGCGGTGGCCTCGGCGGCATCTGCATCCGGTGTTTCCGTGCGCTCGGCGGCGTCACGGCGCGGGCCGCGCTCGCCATCGCGTGCCGGGCGACCGGGGCGGGTGCTGGACACGCGCTTGGTGTACGGGATGAGTGCCATCTCACGCGAATTCTTGATCGCGTTGGCGATGTCGCGCTGCTGCTGCACCGTGTTGCCCGTGACGCGGCGGTTGCGAATCTTGGCTCGGTCGCTCACGAAGCGAGTCAGCAGGTTGACGTCTTTGTAATCGACGTAGTCCACCTTGTCGGTGATCAGGACGCTGGTCTTCTTCTTGAACTTCTTGGGATTGGTGTCGCGGGGAGCCCGCGCCTTGTTCTTCTTGCTGGTCATGTCTTGTCCAATGGTCTCGAATTATTCAGAACGGTTCTTCATCGCCGTACACGGAATCGGGGGCACGGTTGCCTCCGGAGTTGTTGCCTCCGGAGTTGTTGCCACCCTGGTTGGATTGGTTGCCGCCACCCTGGTATCCGCCGGAGTTGCCTCCGCCGCCACCTTGGTAACCACCGCCACCACCACCACTTTGGAAGTTGCCGCCGCCACTGGAATCGGAGCGCTGGGTCTTTTCGACCTGCGCCGTTGCCCAACGCAAGCTGGGCCCGATCTCGTCGGCGATGATCTCGACGACGCTGCGCTTCTCGCCGGCCTGGGTGTCGTACGACCGCTGCTGGAGCCGGCCGGTGACGATGACACGCATGCCCTTGGTGAGCGACGCCGCAGCGTTCTCGCCGAGTGATGCCCATGCGGTCACATTGAAGAAGGAAGCTTCTTCGACCCATTCGTTGTTGCGCTGGTAGCGGTAGTTGACCGCAACGCCCAACGTCGCGACGCCGCGGCCACCCTGGGTGAACCGCAACTCGGGGTCGCGGGTCAGGGTGCCGGTAATGGTGACGGTGCTATCTGCCATGGTGATTCCCTAATCGGTACGGCGGCCGGATCAGGCCGCGGTGTCTGCCACCATGCCGCGGCGCTCGGCCTCGGCATCGGGAAGACGAAGGAGCTTGTGGCGGATGACATCATCCGCAAGACGGAGCTGACGCTCGAACTCGTCGAGTGCGCCACCCTCGGCCAACAGGTTGAAGACGGCGTAGTAGCCGTACTCCTTCTTGTTGATCGGATAGGCGTACTGGCGACGACCCCACCAATCGGGCTTGCCGTGAACGGTTCCGCCAGCCTTGGTGATGCTGTCGGTGACCGACTTCACCCAGGCCTGTGCGGCCGTATCTTCGAGATCACCGTCGAGGATGATCATGAATTCGTAAGCACGCTGCATGCGTGTGGAACCTCCCTTCGGACCCGGACGCTTCCTACGGCGACACGGGGCCCCTGTGGCGGGGCAGGGTGAATATGACCGGGCGAGTGTAGCGCCGATCGCGACAGCTTCGGTTGGCTCGAAGAGATCGCGGGAGAGGTCATGTGAGCAGCCAAGCAGATGGGTGTGACAGC
>JBDSDH010000328.1:0-5508 GCA_039920665.1 Ilumatobacteraceae bacterium | reverse complement strand
CCGCCCTGCTCTATCTCGAGACCACTTTGCTCCTGGCCGTCGCGTTCAGCATCGTCGGCCTCGGAGTCCACTACTCGCCCTCGATGGAGGCGATCGACTATCCCGTGGTGATTCTGGCAACCGTGGCGATGGGTCTGCAGGCGGTCGCTCTGCGACGTGTCGGGATTGTCGCAGTCTCGACCACGTTCGGCACCGGAGCCGTCGTCCGGCTCGGCGAGAAGACAGCGCTCGCCCTCCGCCGAGCACAACGCCCAGGTGCCATTCGGCGACGGATCACGATCGCTGTGCTCACTGCCGTCCTGTTCGCCTACGTCGCCGGTGCAGCGATCGCAGCTGCGCTGGGCACTTCGACGTGGCCGCTTTTCGGGGCCGCCGTCGCGCCCGTCGCCGCATGGTCGCTCTCTGGTCGCCGCTCCCTCAGACGCCAGCCACTGGCCCCGACGAACGGGCAGTAGGGACCTCCGGCTCTGGTCACGAGTTCTCGGTCGGGCGCACGCTGACACAGACGGCATCACCACCCCGCACGCCGAAGGAGACATGCTCATGCGAACACCCATGCAACAGGGTCCGGAACGCACCGTTCGAGAGATTTTCGTCGATCCGGCCATGATCGACCGTGCGGTGATGTCGTGAGCGTCGGATCCGTCCATCCCGATCTCCTCCGGCGCCAGCACATCATCGTCGGGCTCGACGGGTCGCACGCAGCCCGACATGCGCTCGAGTGGGCCTTCGCCGAAGCCGAGCAACGTGGTGCTGAACTCGATGTCGTGACAGCGTGGAATTACCCGTACCAGTGGGCGCAAGGGTACAGCACCAAATGGGCCGCCGACGCTGAAGCATTCGCCAAGTCCGCTGCCGACGAGGCCGCGACCGAGGTCGACGAGTTCCGCGATGGCAAACCTCACCCGTCGTGGCTCCACATTCGAGCAGTCGAGTCACGCAGTCGCGGAGGTTTCAAGGACCTGCTCCTCGGATCGGTCAGCACCACCTGCGTGCACCACACACCATGTCCGATCGCCGTGATTCCCGATGCCACGACGCCGGAAACTGTCGCTACCGCTCTGCACTCGTGACGAACACCCAGCGGTGGACCGATTGACCCTGCCTCACGTCGCGGCCGGCGAGCAGATGTTCGCAGTGGTCGCGGCGATGGTCAGCGCCGAGACGCCCGGGGGCGCGGTGAGCGGGTCGTGATGAGCGCGTCGCGATGAGCACGTCGCGATGAGCACGATCTCGCTGGTCGGCGCAGCTCCAGAGTCGGTCGACGATGTCTTCGCGGAGTCGAACTCGACGCGCGCCGGCTTGATTTCGGCCGAGTCCGCCCATCGCCTGACTGTCCACGGGCAAAACGTGTTGGCGGACCACGGTGTCACGGTGGCCGGTGTACTGGCGCGCCAGCTGCGCAACCCGCTGCTGATCCTGCTCGCCGGGCTGCGCTGGTGTCCGGAGCGACGGGTGATCCGACCGACGCCATCATCATCGGTTTAATCTGGCCCTCAGCGTCGGCCTGGGTATTTCGGTCGATTCAGCGACCGACGTCGTCAAAGATGCTGCCGACATCGTGCTGCTCGACAAGGACCTCGGCGTGCTGGCGACCGGCGTCGTCGAAGGTCGCCAGATCTTCGCCAACACGCTCAAGTACGTCCTGATGGCCACCTCGTTGAATTTCGGCAACCTGTTCAGTGCGGCCGGGCCATCGCTGTTTCTCACGTTCTTGCCGATGCTGCCCTCGAGATCTTGTTCAACAGTCTGATCTACGAAATCGGGCAACTCGCAATCCCCACCGATCACGTCGACGCCGAGGTGTTGGCCCGCCCAGCCGGATGGGACATTGCTTTCGTCCGTCGCTTCATGCTGGTGTTCGGGCCAGTCAGTTCGGTGTTCGACATCACCACATTCGTCGTCATGATTCAAGTCCTCCACGCTGGACAACACGAGTTCAGGACCGGGTGGTTCGTCGAATCGATCGTCACCCGAACCCTCGTCGTGTTCCTGATCCGCACCAGAAGGATCCCGTTCTTCCGGAGTCGACCGAGTCCGGCGATGGTCATGATTCCGATCGTTGCCGCCGCAGCCGGCATCGCGATCGCGTTCAAAGACTCCGCACCGATCGCCGGCGACCTCGTCGCATTCGTCGGTATCGCTCTGCACCAACGAACAAGGTCGTCGTCACCGGAGGGTTGGGCGGCGACCATCAACGGCGCGATTCTCGACGGGGTCGGTCTGCAGCTCGCCCGGCGCAATCGCGACTTTCTCCTTGGCGAACAGGCGTCGGTCGCAGCCAGGGATCGTATCCGCGCGACGACTGCCGGCTTTCATCGGGCCACTGCGATGGGGGAGCTCCTCGTCACCTTCATCGGGCCACGTCGGGTGTGGGTTCTTTGCCGAGTCGGGATCGACGGCAACCTGCGCGGCGACCAGGTGGAGTCGTTGGTGAGCGATTTGGAGAACTCACTGCGGACCCAGTCGGACTACGTTCAGCGTGTCGACATCGTGCCGAGCGGTTGTCCTGCCTCGACACCATCCGGGCGGCTGACAGCGCCGTGAAGTCGCGTGAGAGAGCTCACGCGGCCTGACCGTGTCGATGGAAGGGAACCGATGGATACTCGCCGACGGCGTGGCGGGTGACGCCGAGTTGCACTTCATCGCTGGAGGCCCGTTCGATGTCAGCGATCGGGATGGTGATGTCGCGGTGAGCCCAGAGGTGGCCATGCTCGAGAACGAGGTGCGTGATCTTGGAATCGGGGTCGATCAGGAAGCCGTCGACGTGTCCCACCTTGTGACCGTCGCTGCTGCGTACATCGCTGGCGCGACGAATCTCTACCCTCCCTTCCGGTACACGGTCGTAGGTGGTAATCACCTGTGCGGGTCCACCCCAGCCAGGACCCCCGCCGTAGTTGTAGGGGTAGCCGAACCCGCCCATCCCGAGGCCGCCGTAGGGATAGTACGGCCACGTCAGGACGCGGTTGGACCCAACAGCCCAGCCCCCCTCGATTTCCGGCCAGGTGTCGTCGGAAAGGAAGTCAGCCACCTCGACCAGAGCTGCGGTTTCCACCTGCTTGGTCGACCATGACAAGACGACATGATCAGCGTCGTTCGAGATCACGGCGTCGATGGGGATCAGCCGAGCATCTTCGTGGTGGTGATGGGGCTGCACGACGAGATGGGTGACGTGCCAGTTCACGGGGTCGAGCACGACGTCGGCGACCTCCCCACACGGACCATCGGTTGCTTCTGCGAGCATTCCTATTGTGATGCGCACGTCATTACCTCACTTGTGGTTGGCTGATTGATGAAGTGGCTGATTGATCGATTGAGCCGGGTGGCCGGTGCGTGAGCGATCGCAGCACGGCGGGTAGCCCAGCGGGAAGTCTTCCGCGACGAGTCCGGGGCCAAAGGGGTTGCGACGCTCGGTCCACCCCAGCGGAGACCGCAAGGACCTCATCATCGCGTGCATGCGCAGCTCCTGGTTCTAAACACACGACCGTGTCGTGAGGCCACCACCAGGGACCGGAGAGGCGCACCGGACATCATGAGATGACTCCGGGAGGACAGCTCATGCTGGCAGTACCAACACCGTAACGACGATGGTCCGACACGAACAGAGTCAAAGGACCCGAAAGCGTGCCGATCGTGGCCTCAGGTTCGGCGTGGTTCGGGAGTCATCGCATCGAGGAGTTCGGTGATCGACAATGTCGCAACTGCGATGGTCTGATCGGCAACTCCGTACGGAACGACAAGCGTGTCGTGGCGGGCGACTGCGCCGCATGTGTAGACGACGTTGGGGACGTAGCCGTCTCGTCGGTCGGCGCCAGCAGAGATGATCGGTTGTGGCGAACGTGCGAGTACGTATTGGGGTTCGTCGAGGTCGAGCAGGATTGCCGAAATCGAATAGGTGCGCATCGGGCCGACACCATGGGTGAGCACGAGCCATCCCCGGTCGGTCTCGATCGGCGAACCACAGTTGCCGAGCTGAAGTATCTCCCAGGACTGCTCCGGGGTCTGGATCACCTGCGAGGTCGGCCAGCATCGAATGTCGTCGGAGAAGGCGATCGAGTTGCTTTCGCGGTCGGATCGCGAGAGTGCTGCGTAGCGGCCGTGGATCATGCGCGGAAACAGGGCCAGCCCTTTACCGACTGCCGCAGAGCCGGCCATGCCGCTGCTCGTGAAGGTCGCGAAGTCTTTGGTGTGCAGGAGTTGCTGACTGATGTGAGTCCCGTCGAAGGCCGTATACGTTGCGTAGAAACTGATCGAGCCGTCGTCGTGCAAGCCCCGGCGCCCCATGTCCAGGGCCTCGATATGGGCTGCCGTGGCGCTGCGGATGGCGTCGTAATAGCTCTCGCAGACGATGAAATAGTCTTTGATGATTCCGCGGAATGGCGACAACGACAGCAAATGGCGGCGCTCGTAGACCGGCCCCTTGATGTCCATGCACAGGCGATTCTCAGCCAGCGACAAAGCCAGTTCAAACGGTCCATCGTCGGCGCCATCAGGGCAGAATGCGTTGGATTCCAGCAGGTCGAAGATGGCGACCTTGCGCTCGTGCTCCTGTTCCGGCGACCCTGCGGCCAGAGACGCCTCGTCAATGGTGACGCGGGACAGGCGATGATTAGGCGCGCTAGACATCCAGACGGATCGAAGCCGACAAGGCGTGGGCCGGCAGGCCCTCCGCCTGGGCCAAGGCGATGGTCGACGGCGCCAGACGGGCGAAGGCGGCCGGGTCGCAGCGCACAAGAGAGGTCCGCTTAAGGAAATCGTAGATCGACAGGCCCGAGGAGAACCGCGCCGCGCGGCTCGTCGGCAGGACGTGATTTGAGCCCGCCACATAGTCGCCGATGGCCTCTGGCGTGTGCCGGCCCATGAAGATCGCGCCGGCGTGTCGCACCCGATCGGCGAGCGCCTTCGGGTCGTCGACGGCGAATTCGACGTGTTCGGGAGCGATGCGGTCAACCAGGCCAGGGCTGTCGGCCAGAGGTGCGATAACCACCGCGCCGTGGTCTCGCCACGATGCGCGGGCGTCCTGGCTCGTCGGCAGCGTCTGAAGCAGACGCTCCACGGCCGCCTCGACGGCATCCGCAAAAGCCGGATCATCCGTGATCAGGATAGACTGCGCGGCGGGGTCATGCTCGGCCTGGGAAAGCAGGTCGACGGCCATCCAATCGGGGTTGTTAAGGTTGTCGGCGACGAGGACGATCTCGGAGGGACCCGCCAAGGCGTCGATGCCGACCACGCCATAGAGACGACGCTTGGCGGCGGTGACATAGGCATTGCCAGGGCCGACGATCTTGTCGACTGCCGTGATGGGCCCCGCCCCATAGGCCAAGGCGGCGACGGCATGGGCGCCGCCGATGCGCCAGATTTCGGTGACGCCGGCTTCCTGGGCTGCGGCCAGCACCGCCGGCTCCATACGGCCGGGCGGCGTCACCATCGCGATTCGATCAACACCCGCTGCGGCGGCGGGCACGGCGTTCATCAGAACGGTGGACGGATAGGCGGCGCGGCCGCCAG
>JBDSDH010000327.1:0-6009 GCA_039920665.1 Ilumatobacteraceae bacterium | reverse complement strand
GACCCGCGGGCCAGGTGAAGATCAGCGGGTCGGTGACGCCGCCTTCGTGGGTTTCACGCTTCCACCGCTTCAGCGGCGTATTGCCGGCCCACGCCCAACCCCAGGGGTAGTGGTTGTACGCACGTGGTGTGCCGAGGTCGTCGATCCGTCGCAGGTTCTCTTCGAGGCTCTCGGGCTCGAAGTTGAAGAAGTACATCTCGTTGAACGAGCCCTGCGGGCCGCCCTCGGCACTTGCACCGTTGTCGCTCATGATCAACACGATCGTGTTATCCGTCTCGCCGAGCGATTCGACGAAGTCGAGCACGCGGCCGACACAGTGGTCGGTGTGCTCGAGAAAACCTGCGTAGACCTCCATCATCCGGCTGTAGAGCTTGCGCTCGTCAGTCGAGCACGAATTCCACTCCGGAATCCATGACGGCCGCTCGCTCAGGCGGGTGCCTTCGGGGAAGAGTCCGGATGCGATCTGCCGAGCGAACACCTCCTTGCGCCAGACGTCCCAGCCCTGATCGAAACGACCTCGATACTTCTCGATGAACGCCGCCGGCGCTTGATGCGGGGCGTGGCAAGCGCCGGGCGTGAAGTACAGCAAGAACGGCTTCGAGGCATCGACGGCGCGCAGATCCTTCATGAACAGGATCGCTTTGTCGGCCATGTCCTCGGTCAGGTGATAGCCGTCCTCGGGGGTTGTCGGTGGATCGACCTGGTGGTTGTCGTAGACCAGATCGGGATGGAACTGGTCGGTCTCTCCGGCGAGGAATCCGTAGAACCGTTCGAAGCCCCGGCCGAGCGGCCACCGGCTTCGTGGCGATCCCATCGTCATCTCCGACGCAGGAGTCAGGTGCCATTTCCCGACGGCAAACGTGGCGTACCCGTTGCGCACCAGGATCTCGGACAGGAATCCGTTCTCGTGCGGAATCGTGGCGTTGTAGCCCGGGTAGCCAGCTGCGAATTCGACGATGCGGCCCATCCCGTTGGTGTGGTGATTCCTGCCGGTGAGCAGACACGCACGGGTCGGCGAGCACAGGGCCGTCGTATGAAAGCTGGAATAGCGCAGCCCATCGTCGGCCAGCCGATCGAACGTCGGGGTCGCGATGTCGCTGCCGTAGCAGCCGAACTGCGCGTAGCCGACATCGTCGAGCAACACCATCACGACGTTCGGCGCGCCCGCGGGGGCGCGAGCCGGATCGGGCCACCAGGGGGTCGACTCCTCGAGCGTGCGCCCCGCCACTCCTTCGAACTGCACCATCACTGATCCTCGATGATCGAGATCGCCATCTCCGGACAATTCTGCATCGCCAGACGAGCGAGAACGACGTGCTCGTCAGGCACGAGTCCATCGTTCAGAGCAGTCGACTGCCCGTAGTCGTCGACGTCGAACAACATCGGTGCGAGCGAGTAGCAGCGACTGTGACCCTGGCAGCGATCGGGATCGACGATGATCCTCATCCGACCACGACCGGGATCGTGCGTGGCCCTCGGACCTGTCCACCCGCCCACGTGACGTCGGCCGATGAATCGAGGGAGAAGTTCGGGATGGCCTTCAACCACTCTTGGATCGCGACGAGCAGTTCCATTCTGGCCAGGTTCGAACCGGCGCAGCGGTGGATTCCCACCCCGAACGCCACGTGACGGTTTTGGCTGCGGTCGATGATCACCTGATCGGCTTCAGGGAACTGCTCAGGATCGCGATTGGCGGCGGGGAAGTTGAGCAACACCCGATCACCCGACTTCATCGGGCATCCGGCGACCTCGACGTCATCGGCGACGATGCGGGCCATCGTCACCGGCGAGTACGCCCGCAGCAGTTCCTCGATCGCGACCGGAATCAGATCGGGCTCGGCGACGAGCCTCTCGCGATCGCCAGGATTGGTGGCCAAATGCCACAGCGCAGAACCGATCGAGCTCCACGTGGTGTCGACTCCGGCGATGAGTGTGAGCGCCGCTGTGCCGAGTACATGGGCGTCAGGAACAGGTTCACCATCCACCTCTGTGTGCAGCAGCGAACTGATCAGGTCGTCGCCCGGGGCCGACTTACGCTGCTCGATCTGGGTCATCAGGTAGGCGACCAGCTCGTTGCGGCCAAGGTTGCGACGCTCGGCGTCATGGGCGAATTCGAGCACGTCGCGCACCCACCCCGTGAACGTATCGGCCAAGTCCGGCGGTACCCCGAGCACGCCGGCGATCACGCGCGCTGGTATCTGCTGGGCATACTCGACAGCGGCGTCACCCGAACCCCGTTCCGCGATCCTCTCGGCAAGCTGTGCGCACAGCGCACGCGTCGTGCCCTCGTACACGGCGACGCGAGTGTGCGAGAACCACGGCAACAGCAGCCGTCGCGACCAGGTGTGAAGAGGTGGGTCCACCGAGATCGGCGGGAGCCCGGCAGGGAGCATGCCATCGTCGAGTTCGTCCGGAGGAACGACCCCGACGTTGCGCGAGCTGAAGTGCTCGACGTCGTGAGCGATTGCCGTGACATCTGCGTAACGCGTCGGCAGCCACGATCCGCCGTACCGGTCGCTGTGTGCGATCGGGCAGGAGCTGCGGAGCTGCTCCCACATCGGCGCTGGATCCCGGACGTAGTCGGGATCGAAGATGTCGTAGTCGGTAGCGAAGCTCACGACGACAGTTTTAGCCATTCGGCTAAATTCGTCAAGAGCCAATTACGCTGACCGAATGAAAGACGATCCCCCGGCCCGCCAGGCGCTCGTGTCAGCCGCCAAAGCAATGCTGCCCGAGCGTGCCCCGAGCTCGGTTTCTGGTCGCGAACTCGCGACACGTGCTGGTGTGAACTATGGGCTGATCCACCACTACTTCGGTGGCAAAGACGCCGTCTTTCGTGAAGCGGTGCTCGAGTTGCGCGCCGAGTTCCTCGAAACGCACAGCGAGCACCACCTCCCCGATCTCGTCGAGGCCGGCGACCCATTCCTCCGGGCGATCGGTCGATCACAAGTCGACTACCCCAACGAGTTGGGTCCGGGCGACGACTTCCCGATCGGTGAAGCGATGGTCCGAGACATCAGCGTTCGCATCCGAGCGGCCCACCCGGACTGGAGCGACCGCCAAATTGGTGTCGAAGCCAAAGCGCGCTCCGTTGCGATGCTGGCCGTGCAACTCGGTTTCGGTCTCTACCGCGACATGCTCCTCGACACCGTCGACGCCAAGACCGGCGAGCGCGCCGAGATCGAACACGCCCTTTGCTGCGTCTACAGAAACCTCGCGCGCCGTCCGACGTCCTGAGTTTGCGAGCCCCATTTCCGCGTCGAACGGGGCACCTGACGCCGTGCGTCCATCGCAAAGCTGTGCCGCGCTTTGTTCCCCGACAGGCATACGCTGCTCCTGTTCCTCCAGGTTGATTGAGGGGTCGTGAAGATGGTCATCGCGTGGATCGTGATCTGCGTCGTGTTGCTCGCGGTCGAGATGCACCACTTGGCCTTTTTCGCTGTCTTCGGCGCCGCCGGAGCGGCGGCCGCAGCGCTCGTCGCACTCGCAGCACCCGACTTGATCGCTGCTCAGATCGCGGCAGCAACGGTGGTCGGCGCGATCGGCGTCGTGGCTGTCCGGCCCCGGATGAGCAAAGCGCTCGCCCACAACGGGCCCCGCCCGGGGATCGGCGGAGTACACGGTGGGCTCGTTGGATCGAACGGTGTCACCACCGACGAGGTCGGACCTCACGCCAGCGGCCACGTACGCCTGCTCGGCGAAACCTGGCTGGCCACCAGCGCCTACGGCGACACGCTACCTGCCGCAACACCCGTCTCGATCGTCGCCGTCACCGGCACAACCCTCACGGTGAGAGCCGTCGAGGAATGGGAGCTCACATGATTGCCATTGGTCCAACCGCCGTCGGGGCGCTCGTCGTCGCGCTGCTCGTCATCCTGGTCCTCCTCGTGATGTTGAAGAACATGGTCAACATCGTCCAGCAGGGCGAAGTCGGCGTGGTCAAGCGCCTCGGCGAGTATCGCAAGACCCACGAACCGGGGCTGGTCATCATCGCCCCGTTCATCGATGGCCTGCAACGCGTCGACATGCGCGAGATCCCCGTACCGGGCGACCGCCAAGAGGTGATCACTCGCGACAACGTGGTCGTCACCGTCAATGCGACCATCTTCACCCAGATCGTGGATGCCAAGCAGGCACTGTTCAGCGTCGCCAACTTCAGCATCGCGATCGACGCCTTGGCCCGCACTGCGCTGCGTTCCGTGATCGGCACCCTGTCGCTCGACGAAGCGCTGTCGGAGCGAGAACGAATCAACACCGACGTGCAGTTGCAAATGGAGGTGGTGACCGACAAGTGGGGCATCCGTATCGCCCGGATCGAAATCGTCGAGATCACGCCCCCGCCGAAGATCCTGGAAGCATTGGCGCTGCAGAAGCAGGCCGACCAGGAGAAGCGGGCCAAGATCCTGCAGTCAGAAGGCAGCCAACAGTCGGCCATCAACATCGCCGATGGTGCAGCCAAGGCAGCCATTCGCGCTGCAGAGGGCGAACGCGAGGCTGCCATCCTGCGCGCCGAAGGCAACCGCCAGGCATACATCTTGGAAGCCGAAGGCCGAGCGCAGGCCATTTCCAGCGTCTACCAGTCCATCCGCGAGGCCAACCCGGACCCGTCGCTGATCGCCATCCTGCAACTCGATACGTTGGCCAAGTTCGCCGACAGCCCGAACGCCAAGATCGTGGTTCCGTACGAGAGTGCAGCACTGCTCGGTGCCGCCCAGGCCCTCAAATCCGTGATGTCCGGGGTGCCGACAGCCTGATCAGCTGAACGACGAATGGGCGATCTGCAGGAACGGTCCATCCCGTTGCTAATCGCGGCTGAGCACGTTGCTGCTGATCAGGATCACGAACTTGCGGTCCACGGTGAGGACGTTCAAGTAACCCGGATCGACGCTGAGCACATAGCCCACAACCACGCCGTCGGTGGTCTCGATCCGTTCTCGCGGCACCCATGGCGTCGGGATCAGCATTGCGATGAGGAGCCCGGCGAAGGCTGCGAGGGTACCAACTCTGGATGCAACGCCGGACACGAATCGACGAGCGCGATTGCCCGGTCGTTGGCGCCGAGCTAGGGCAACGAGGGCGAACACCGCCAGTGTCGCGACGGGAAGCCACCACCCGCGAAAGCTGACCGTCAGCGCGATCAGCGTGATCGAGGCGACCGTCGCCGGCAGGATGACCATTGGTCGGTGGCCGTCTGGATCCCACAGGTACGTGCCGACGAGCAGCGGCAGCACGAACACGATCACGATCGACACGACGAGATGGCCGGCCATGAACGATCCGAACAGCAACGCCAGTCCGTCGTCGATACCAAGTGTGGCGCTGACCTTGAACGCAGTGTCCCAGTCGTAACTCGACACGGCGAAGATCCGCAGAACCAGAAATGCAAACGCCCATGCCGCGGCGGGAGCAGCCGAGAGAAACTCGCGATGCGGAATCGCGGTCGTCCCGCTGGACCCGCGGCTGTCGTCTCCAACGGTGTCGTGGTTGTGTCTCATCGGTGTCGTCCTCGGCGGGCACTCGCTCGTGACACCTACCGTAGGCTCTCGCGAGGTACCCGACGGTGAATCGTCGCCCGCTGCCGTCGTGCCACCAGCCTCGCTGACCAACTCGACAGATTGGACAACTCATGTGTGAAGCCTGCGGTCCGCTCGGACTCCTTTCTCGCCGATCGGCGCCGGTTCACCGTCTCCCCATTCGACCGCTTCCGACAGCCTCGAATCGGCTGCGGCACGGAACCCGTCGACGTGCATCAACCGGATTCGCCGACCTCGTGGTGTCCGGTGGTTCCGTCGTCACGATGAACGCCGACCAACCCCGGGCAGAGTCGATCGCCGTCCGCGATGGACGGATCCTCGCGATTGGATCGATGGAAGAACTCGCCGGCACGGTCGGGCCCGACACCGAACTGCTCGACCTCGACGGTCGCACGCTGCTCCCGGGGCTGATCGATCCGCACATGCACTTCGTCATGGTCCAGATGGCCGACTGGGTCGACATCAGCCCAATGGC
>JBDSDH010000326.1:0-3251 GCA_039920665.1 Ilumatobacteraceae bacterium | reverse complement strand
TCGAAGCGCATGTTGGTGAACGCCTCGACGAACGCCCGCAGCGGCACGCCGTACTGGAGGCCGTAGCTGATGCTCTTGGCGAACGCGTCCATGATGCCGCTGAGGGTCGAACCCTGCTTGGACACCGTCAGGAAGATCTCGCCCGGCATGCCATTGTCGTATTCGCCGATGGTGGCAAAGCCCTTGCAGTCGGCGACGCGGAACTCGAACGTGCGGCCGCGACGGCTGCGAGGGAGTTTCTGGCGGATCGGCTGATGGACGATTTTCTCAACGATCCGCTCGACCGTCTGGGTCACCACCTGCGGGGCATCGGCGACATTGGTCGCCGCCACAATCCGACCTTCGGCATCGACCGATGCGTCGCCCTTCTTGGCGGTGGACAGCGGCTGAGCAACCTTGCAGTTGTCGCGGTAGATGGCGACAGCCTTGAGGCCGAGCTCCCACGACAGCAGGTGCAGCGCCTCGATGTCTTCGATCGTCGCCTCCTGCGGCATATTGACGGTCTTGCTGATCGCCCCGGACAGGAACGGCTGGGTGGCACCCATCATCCGCACGTGACCTTCGTAGTGAATCGTGTTGTCACCCATGCTGCAGGCGAACACTGCGACATGTTCCGGCGCGAGGTGCGGCGCGCCAAGAATGCTCTTTTCGAGGTCGATGTACGCCTCGATGTCGGCAATCTGCTCAGGTGAATATCCGAGCTTGCGCAGCGCCCGCGGGATTGTCTGATTGATGATGCTCATGTTGCCGCCGCCGACGAGCTTCTTCATTTTGATCAAGCCGAGATCGGGCTCGATGCCAGTCGTGTCGCAATCCATCATCAGACCAATGGTGCCGGTGGGCGCCAGCACCGATGCCTGGCTGTTGCGGACGCCGTACTCTTCACCGTCGACAACCGCTGTCTCCCACGACTGCTGGCCGGCGAACATCAGCTCGGTCGGAACGACCTCGGCCGATTCGATCTGGTAGCTGGCGTCACGGTGCATCCGCAGCACGTTGAGCATGTAGCTCTCGTTCTCGGCGAAACCCGCAAACGGACCCATCCGGCTCGCGGTGCGAGCACTGGTGGCGTAGGCGTGGCCGGTCATCAGCGACGTGAGCGCTGCGGCCCAGGCCCGACCCTCGGGCGAGTCGTATGCAAGGCCGAGCGCCATCAGCAGGGCGCCGAGGTTGGCGTAGCCGAGGCCGAGCTGACGGAACTGGCGGCTGGTCTCGCCGATCGACGGCGTCGGATAGTCGGCCCGGCCGACCAGGATCTCCTGGGCGGTGAACACCGCTTCGATCGTGCTCTTGTAGGCCTCGACGTCGAAGGTTCCCTCTTCATCGATGTACTTGAGCAGGTTGATGCTGGCCAAGTTGCAAGCCGAGTCATCGAGGTGCATGTACTCGCTGCACGGGTTGCTGCCGTTGATCCGACCAGTGGCGTGAGCGGTGTGCCACTTGTTGATCGTGGTGTCGAACTGCAGGCCGGGGTCGGCGCACTCCCACGAGGCGGTGGCGATCTGACGCCAGAGGTCACGAGCTTTCATCGTCTTGATGACCCGGCCATCGAGCACCGCGACCAAATTCCAGTCGGAGTCATCGACGACTGCCTGCATGAATTCGTCGGTGAGCCGCACCGAGTTGTTGGCGTTCTGATACTGGATGCTGAACGAGTCCTTGCCATCGAGATCCATGTCGAATCCGGCGTCACGCAGGACACGAGCCTTGTTCTCTTCCTTGCTCTTGCACCAGATGAACTCTTCGATGTCCGGGTGATCGGCGTTGAGAATGACCATCTTGGCGGCGCGGCGGGTCTTACCACCGCTCTTGATCGTGCCGGCCGACGCATCGGCGCCACGCATGAAGCTGACCGGGCCGCTGGCGGTGCCGCCGCCCTGGAGCAGCTCCTGGCTGGAACGGATCTTGGACAGGTTGATACCTGAGCCAGAGCCGCCTTTGAAGATCGTGCCTTCCTCCCGATACCAGTTGAGGATGGCGTCCATCGTGTCGTCGACGGACAGGATGAAGCAGGCGCTGGCCTGCTGAGGAACACCCGCGACTCCGATGTTGAACCACACCGGACTGTTGAACGCCGCCCGCTGGGTGGCAAGGATGAACTTCAATTCGGCGTTGAACGTGTCGGCCTCGACGTCGTCGACGAAGTAGCCGCCCTCCACGCCCCACTGGGTGATGGTGTTGACGACGCGGTCGATGACCTGACGCAGCGAGTGCTCACGTTCCGACGTGCCCGGTGCACCCCGGAAGTACTTCTGGGAGACGATGTTGGTCGCGTTCAGCGAGAAGGCTGTGGGGAACTCGACGTCCAACTGTTCGAAGGCAACGGTGCCGTCTTTCCAGTTGCTGATCCGGGCATCGCGACGTTCCCAGGTGATCTGATCGTAGGGATGGACTCCGGCTGAGGTGAAGTGACGGCGGAGGCCGATCGACAGTCTTTCTGGCGCCAAGGACATTCGGGATTCCTGCTTTCGATGTACTGCAGTTGCAAGGGCTTGAAGGGGGGTTTCGGGGCGACTGCGCGTCGATCGGTGATCGACGCCCCCGGTCAGCGGTCACCGTTGCGCCCGACACAGGTCGGACGTTCGGCGATCGCTGTCGATCCATTGCGGTCCGCTTGTCGGATCGTCACGGAACTTTGATTAACACAACATCTTGTGCTTGTAGACCTATGGCCCGCGCTTCACACACAAGCAGTAGCGGAATGAAGATTACACCATTGTAGTTACATCGGTGTCAAGGGCAACTTGTTGCGGGTCCGGTGGGACACGGGATACGGACGGGACACGGCCGGCAGTCGAGCATCGCCGGCGGGAGTTTTCGTGATGTGGCCGCGGCGCAAGGTCGCAGGTTCGGGATTCCTGCCCCAAGCCGCCCGTGCCGTTGTCGATTGCCCAACGGTGCGCCCTCTCATCCGCGCCTGTCGCCGCAGCCCATCACGGCGGTCAGCGTACGACCACCCTCCTGTGGATCGAAAGGGGCACAACCCTGTGGATTTGCTCTGCATGAGAGGGGTACAACGACTCACGACGCGGTGATCGAGACAAGCACCTGTGGATGACCGGTGGACCAACATGGTTTCGCGGTGGACAAGTTCGCGAACGCCCAGGTCGGATCGAGAGATCCAGATCATCGACCGCGCTCGGTGGCGACCTTCGTACTGCAATACAGAGCGTGAGCTTCTTGCCACTTTTGGCAGTCTCCCTTGCCATGTTGTCGTCGGGGCTGGATCGGACCAGCGATCGAAGCGACGG
>JBDSDH010000325.1:0-10773 GCA_039920665.1 Ilumatobacteraceae bacterium | reverse complement strand
GCCAGAAGGGCAACGGCGAGGGCGACACCGATCGCTGTGGCTGCCACTCGTGCGAGGCGACGGCGGATGAGCCCGATCAACCAGGACGCATTGAGTTGGGCGGAGCGGAATGGTGAATGGCTCATTGGACTGCGGGCACCTTGTGGATGAGTCGTCCCGAGTTCATCGACCATGTGATCGGGAACCGTTGGGCGATCTCGAGGTCGTGGGTGTTGACGATGAGTGCGGCGCCGGTGTGGTCGGCGGCGTCGATGAGTGCGTCGATGACGAGTGCGCCGCTGGCGTGATCGAGCTGACCTGTTGGTTCATCGGCCAGGATCAGTCGTGGCTTGCCGGCGAGCACTCGCGCTGCGGCGACCCGTTGTGCTTGGCCACCGGAGAGTTCTTCGGGCAGTTTGTTCGACAGCCCGTCCAGGCCGAGCCGGGCGAGCGCTTCGGCCGCAAGGTCGCGGGCGGTTCGCCGATCGTTGCCCTGTAACAGCAGCGGGAGGGCCACGTTCTCGATGACGTCGAGCGACGGGAGCAGACTCGGTGCCTGGAACACGATTGCGATCGGTCCGGGACGGAGTTGGTCGCGGGTTCCGATCCCTGGCCAGTCGACCGTGCCGGTCGTTGGAAGATCGAGTCCCGCGATGAGGTGCATCAGCGTTGTCTTGCCCGACCCGGACGGGCCGGTGAGCACGATCTGGTCACCAGCATCGATGTTGCAGGTGATCCCGTGGACTGCGACCACCGCGCTGGCGCCGTGACCGAACGTGCGGGCCGCGTTGCGCACCCGTGCAATGGGTTGTTCGGCCATCAGACGACCTGCCCGTCGTGCAGGCTGATCTCGCGGTCAGCGCCTGCGGCCACGTCGGCATTGTGGGTCACGACGAGCACCGTGGCGCCGTTGTCGGCATGACTGCGCAGAAGATCCATGATCCGCCCCGCGGTGACCCCGTCCAACTCGCCCGTTGGCTCGTCGGCGAGGATGAGCACGGGTTGATTGGCCAACGCAACCGCAAGACCGGCACGTGCCGTTTCGCCTCCCGACAACGATGACGGTTTCGCAGACGCTCGATCCGTCAGTCCGACTTCATCGAGCAGACGAGCGATGAGCGCCCGATCGACGTGCCCCGCCAGGCGTTGTACGATGACCATGTTCTGCTCGACGCTCAGGTGATCGAGCAGGTTGCCGGACTGGAACAACATCCCGATGGACTGTGCCCGCAGCGCCGCACGTTCCGGTTCAGGCTGTCGGGACATCGTCTGGCCCGCAAGACGGACCGTGCCGCCGTCAGGCTCGTCGAGCCCGGCGAGGCACGCGAGAAGGGTCGATTTGCCGGATCCGGACGGTCCCGTGACGGCAACGATTTCACCGGGATAGAGCTTGAACGACACGCCGCGAAGGGCGAGCGTCTCGTCGTCGCCAGCATGGTAGAAGCGGTAGAGATCGACTGCTTCGAGTATCGGGGTCGTCCGGTCGCTCACAAGGGTCGGGGCAGCGCTCATCCGGTCCACGTCAGCGAATCACTGACGACCTTCCATGGATCGACATTGTCGGCGCCCTTGGCACCGGACAGGGTCAGCACCACCGTGGTCCCGTGATGGTTGAACACATATCGTTCCACCGCCAGCAACGCCTTCTTCCCGGTCACAGGATTCGGCGGACTGCCGATCTCGTATGTCGCGAGAACGCCGTCGCCGGCCTTGCGGGTGACCGGCTGCACATCGACGAGATGGAACGTCGGGTCCGACGACACGTCGGTGAGTCCGTTGCTCTTGACGTCGTCGACGGTCGCTGCCGACGTCGAGGCCATCGACGAGATCGTCACGGAGTTGTACTTGTCGGTGAAGACGACGACCCCGCCGTTCTCGGTCCGGGCCCAACCTTCGGGGACCGTGACCGAATACGTGCCGTCAGCGGACGGAAACGCGACGAACACCTGATTGTCAGGAATGTCGCCGGGCTCGACGACCTCCGGAGCGTTCGGATCGACGGCACCCCCGATGGTGGATGGGACCGTGACTGCTGTCGCCGAAGCAGCGACGCTCAGGGGTGATGTCGGTGACGTGGTCGCTGAACTCCCGCAGGCTGTCGCAAGCAGGGCGATCGACAATGCTCCCATTGCCAGGCTGATTCGGTGACCCACGGTGCACTCCTTGTAACGGGTTGAGTTGGACACACTCACGGTAGGAACCGGCGCACAAGCGGGCAGCCCGTCGAGTGCAAGGGGATGGAGAGAACTCCGCCAGAAACCCCTGAGCACCCATTCCGACCCTTACGGTGTGCTGATGCCAGGCGAACGAATTCTTCTCGTCGAAGACGACGAACGGATCGGATCCACGTTGCTGCGCGCCCTGGAGAGCACCGGATACGACGCCCGCTGGGAACGAAACGGCACGGACGGCATCGCAGCAGCCGCCGACCACCGCCCAGACCTGGTCCTGCTCGATCTCGGACTTCCCGACATCGACGGCCTCGACGTTTGTCGCACCATTCGCCTGGCCGACGACAGCGTCGTGATCGTCATGCTCACAGCCCGCGACGAAGAACTCGACGTCGTCGTCGGGCTCGATGCCGGAGCGGTCGACTACATCACCAAGCCGTTCAAGCTGGCCGAACTCCTCGCCCGGATCCGGGCCCAGCTCCGTCGCACCACGACGCCCATGACATCCATCTCGAGTGCGACAGCCGACCTCAGGGTCGATGTCGAAGCCCGACGGGCGTGGCTCAACGGAACCGTGATCGAATTGCGCGCCAAGGAGTTCGATCTCCTCGCCCGTCTCCTGGCCGATGCCGGAAAGGTCATCTCGCGGGAGACACTCATGGCTGATGTCTGGGACGAGCACTGGTTCGGGTCGACCAAGACGCTCGACTTTCACATTGCAGCACTCCGCAAGAAGATCGACAGCGACGGGCAGCCCAGCCGTATCTCCACGCTTCGCGGCGTCGGCTTCCGGTACGAGACGTCGTGAGGCGACGAATTCTGGTCGCGATCCTGTCGATCACGGGAGTCGCTGTGCTGCTCTTCGGGATTCCGCTCGCAATCATGGTCGATCGTCTCGTCGAAGAAGACGCAACGCTGCGAATCGAACGCCAGGCCGTGCTCGCAGCACGTGAGGTGCCGGCCGATTTCGCGACGTCCGCCGATCCGGTCGAACTTCCGAGCGGGAAAGACGGTGTGAGCCTTGCGTTCTACGACCGCAACGGCACGCTCGTGACCGGCCAAGGCCCGGCAACTGCCGACGATTCGGTGCGACGATCGCTCACCAACCAGATCGCAACGGCAGAGGACTCGGGGGCAATCGTCGTCGCGATTCCCGTCAATGCGAACGAAATGGTCATCGGGGTCATCCGGGGTCAGCAACCGACGTCGACGAGTGACGCGAGGACGCTCCGAATCGTTGCCCTGGTCGCCGGGCTCGGGATCGTGATCATCGGGATCGGTGCCGCCCTCGCGTTCTTCGTTGCCGGGCGACTCGCACGCCCGGTGCGTCGACTCCGAGATGCCGCCGTTCAACTCGGCAACGGTGACTTCACCCTGGAGGTGTCGCACAGCAAAGTTCCCGAGATCGACCAAGCGGCCGAGGCGCTCGCATTGACTGCTCGCCGTCTCGACGACCTCGTCAGCCGCGAGCGCGCCTTCAGCGCCGATGCCTCACATCAGCTCCGCACACCGCTGGCCGGACTCCGCGCCGGGATCGAGACAGAACTGGCATTCCCCCGCGCGGATTCGACCGAGATCCTCACCGAGGCACTCGACGACATCGGCCGCCTCGAACGCACCATCAGTGAACTCCTCACGCTGGCGCGAACTCCGAACCTCGCTGCATCCACCTGCTCGCTCGCCGACGTCCAGCACGACGTCGTCCAGACCTGGCACGGCCGCTTCGCCACCGTCGGCCGACGGCTCACGATCGAGGACGCAACGAACACGCCGACGGTCGCCGGAAGCGGTGCAGTTCTCCGACATGCCTTGGATGTCCTGCTCGACAACGCGCTCCTCCACGGCGCGGGCGAGACCCGGCTCTCACACGTCGTCGGCCATGAATCCATCACCATCACCGTCACCGATGAAGGGCCCGGACTTGCGGCAGCCGTTGCCCGATCGTCGCTTCGTGGCGAGGCCGAGCAGACCGAGATGAATCATGGCCTCGGTTTGCCGATGGCACGGCGTCTCATCAATTCGATGCCTGGTCGACTCACGATCGCTCACGCCGGCCATCATCCACGAATCGAGATCGTCATCGGACGCGCCGACACCAGCACCGAATCCGACTGACCATCGAGAACTCCTCGACCACGCTGCTCGAGGTATCCGACCAATTCTGGCAAGGTTCTGGTCGAACGCTCAACGAGGCAAGGCAGAGCGATGGGCTGACCATTCCTATGTTGCTGGTGTGACAACCCATCAAGCAAGCGGGTCACGCCCCACTCCTGCGGCCCGGCCGCTCCCGGCGTCGGCCCCCGTTGGTATGGCGGACGGACGTCGAGTTGCTCTGATGATGGGGCTTTTGCTCGGCCTGTTCGGGGTGCTGCTGATCGACGTCTGGATTGGTGGTCCACTCAGCAAATTGGATGGCAACGTCGCGACCCGGATGAATCGTGTGGACGTGTCCCACCCACTGATCGTGGATGCGGCGCGCTGGGCGACGGTTCTCGGGTCAACCCCCGTGCTCGTCCCGATGGTGTTTGCTACCTCGCTGTACTCGTTGCTGGTCCAGCATCGACGACGACAGGGTCTGTTCGTGATCGCTACCGCCGTCGGCGGCCTGATCGTCAACAACGCGATCAAACTCGTCGTGGGTCGGAACCGTCCAGCGGTCGCAAACGCGGTGGCTCATGCCGCAGGCAAGAGTTTTCCATCAGGACATGCGATGAACTCGGCGGTCATCTACGGCGCTCTGCTCGTGGTCGCGATGTGGAACGTGAGGGTGCCACGACGACGGTGGGCGCTGACTGCAGGTGCCCTTCTTTTGGTGGGCCTGATCGCAGCCTCGAGGGTGGTTCTCGTCGTGCACTACATCACCGATGTCGTGGCAGGGGTGAGTCTCGGCGCGGCTCTCGTGATCATCTCCGTCAAGGCCTTCACCAGACCCTCGATCACATCGCATCGAATCTGGATCGAGCCGGAATCCCCACGATGACCTGGGCCCCACCGCATTCTGAATCCTCGAAGTGGATCGAGTTGCGATCAACCAATGACTCCCCGTTCGGCCGACACCCAGCGGGTGGCACCGCACTTCAACTCACGCCGAACCGACATCGACGGCCAGTCGATCTCGGGCGTCGTGCTGCGACCATCGTCGCCGTGGTGCTCTGGATGACCGGATTCGGAATCTTTGCCGTCACCCCCGACGGCACCGGCCTCGTACAAAGTCTCGACTCCCAACTGTCTGCCAGCCTGCACGTTGTCGGCTGGGGGCCAACCGAACTCACTCGAGCACTGGGCTCACCCATCGTGATCATGCTGGCGTCACCCGTCGTGTGTCTCGTCCTCTGGAAATTCGGCCCCTTCGGCAAACGCCAACTTCGACCCATCGCCGTGACCGCTGTTGCAGGACTCGTGGCCTGGCTTCCAGCAGTCGTCGTCCGTCGCCCCAGCCCGGGTCACCTGGGGGACCTGTCCGCCGCCAATACAACCTCGTTCCCTTCCATCGCGGCGGCGATGATCGCAACGCTGGTCCTCACAACCATCGCTGCCGCTGGAATACGAGCTCGGCTCGGAATGCGTGTAACCATCGTCGGTGTAGGAATCGGTGCGATTTCGGCACGCCTACTGACTGCCTCGGCGTGGCCGATGGATGAACTCGCCGGAGTCCTCGTCGGCTTGCTGATATACCGACTTCTTGACGGGTCGATCATCCGGCACCAACCATCTTCCCCGCTCGCCCGGCGGTCACGACATCTGGGTGCCGTCACCGTCGCTGCAATGCTTGCGATCGGTGTCCCGGTCGGATGGTCGTACGTGACCATCTTGCGTGCCTCGGGCGACGCCACTGTCGATCAACGCACCGTCGAGTGGCTGCGCGACAACGGGCTCACTCCGCTCGTCGATCGCGGCGAATCGTGGTGGCTGTGGCGAAACCTCCCCTCGCCAACAGCGACCATCGCCGAACTCCCTGCGCCACCCATCACGACGAACATCACGGCATCCGCCGATTCGCAGCTTCCGCCCGCGCTCGCCGCCACCATCCAGCCCTCGCTGCCTGGCGAGGGAATCTGGACGGCGGCAACTGCCGATTCCGCAGGCCGACCCCAGATCGCGACGACGACGCTGCGACCCGACCCCTCCCACCCGAGCATCGTCGCAGGGGTGGCGTGGATCAACGCGGCCACGACCAAGCTGACCCTGATCGCTGGTACCCGACAGCCGGGAGGCGGTGCCGGGCCTGACGGCGGACACGTGCCAGCTGCGTCTCTCGGTTCGCTGCTTGCCGTCTTCAACTCTGGTTACAAGATGAAAGACACACCGGGGGGTGCGCTCATCGAGGGACGCACGACCCGGACCATGGTCGATGGGCTCGCCACGCTCGCCGTGAGAAAGGACGGCACGGCGACCGTGGGTGAATGGGGCACCGACCTGTCCGCATCACAGGGCTACATCGGTCTCCGCCAAAACCTGCACCTGATGGTTCGCAATGGCGTCATCATCGAAGGCGTCACGACCAACGCAGGCGGCAAATGGGGCACCGTCCGCAACACGTTGCCGACATGGCGCTCAGGTGTCGGCGTCACGGCGACCGGTGATCTCCTCTACGTCGGCGGGAACCATCTGACGCTCGCAGTGCTGGCCAACGCGCTCGTCCACGCTGGAGCGGTCACGGCGATGGAACTCGACATCCATCGTGGGATGGTCACGTTCAACCTGTTCACGCACCAGCCGAAGCTGACCGGTCACAAATTGCTCCCCGACATGACCCGCCCAGCAGATCGATATCTGTCCGCAGACTGGCGCGACTTCGTGATGGTCACCTCCCGTTGACTTGTCGTCAGCTCGCCGTTTCGGCCATCGATCCACCTCGGTGATGCTGCGCATCTTCGACACGTCCGGAGTCGATGCTCGGCGGGCCAACGCGATGACTGCTTCCGTCAGATGGATTGGCGGTAGCCGAAAAATTCGTGGTCCTCGTTGTAGCCGCCGTAGCCGCCTCCGACGTCGGCGAAATCGGCGACGAACTCGATGCCCTTGATCCACTTGACCTGCTTGAAGCCGAGCTGCGTTTCGTTGCGAAGACGCAGGGGAGCGCCGTGACCGAAGCTGAGCGGTTCCCCGTTCATGTCGTAGGCGAGCATGGTGAGGTGATATCCCATCTGCTCGATGGGGTGCGCATCGTAGTAGACGCCCTTGTCGGGACCGTCTCCGAGGGAGTAGAACACGACCCACTTCGCGGCCGGGTCGGGTCGGACGAGATCGATGATGGCCTGCATCGAGACACCGCCCCACTTGGCGACTCCCGACCATCCCTGAATGCAGAAGTGTTGGGTGATTTGCTCGTGATGGGCCAGATCCCGCAACTGTTGCAGGTCGAGTTCGACCGGGTTGTCGACCAGACCGCCGATGTGCAGCCGATAGTCGGCAAAACCGGCGGCGAACATGGCTGTGTACTCGTCGGAGTCGGGGTAGTGGCCGTTGTGCCAGAAGTAGGGCGAGATGTCGGCATCTGTGTACTCACCAGGTTTGGCGTCGACGTGCTCGAACAGTCGTTGCGCCGGCCCGACCAGTGCGAAGCCGACGCGTTGTACCACCCGCGGATGGCGCAACGTGAACGGGGTGGCGGCGACCCAGCCGACGATGACGACCACCATCGTCGCCGCGAAGACCCAGAAGCCGGTCCAGCCGTTGTCGTCGCGAGCGGCGTAGACGTGGTTGAGGTTGCGCAACAATCCGGTGGTGAACACCAACGTGACGTGGACGACGATGAAGAACAGGAACCAGACCAGCACCAAGAAGTGCAGTGATCGGGCGGTCTGGATGCTGAGCACCCGACTGAGCCGCTTGAACCGCGTCGACAACGCCGGTGACATGCCGAGCCCGGTGATGAAGGCGAGTGGAGCGGCCACGAAGATCGTGATGAAATAGGCGGTCAACTGCAGCGCGTTGTATGCAATCCAGCCGTTCTCCGTCGGCCAGTTCAGCGACAGGTATTGGATGACGACCGACAATGAGTTGGGGATGATGTCGAAGCTGGTCGGCACGACACGGCGCCACTGACCGCTGACGAACAGCAGGATGTAGAACGCGATGCCGGTGAGCAACCACAGCACATCGGTGCCGAGGTGCCACCAGCGAGCCAACCCGATCGAATGGCGGATCCCTGGCAGTCCGACCTGTCCGGGCAGGCTGATCGAATCTTGCTTGGCCGTCCACAGCGGATCGGGCGGAACCGGCTTCTGGATCCGGAACCAGTCCTTGCCGGGGGTGCTGTGCCGTGTCCAGTACAGCCGAGGATGATCGCTGAGGATCTGTACGCCGGACCGGATGATGAAGATCATCAGGAACAGGTTGAGGAAGTGCAGCGCCCCCACCCAGATGGGCAGGCCGACCACCCCAGCGCCGGCTGCGCCGCTCGATGTTCCGGGGTTGCGATCGATGAACCGCTGCACCGATGGAATCTCGCGCAGGCCCTTGGCCGATGCAACAGCGACGAGCAGGACGACGAATCCGATCGGCAGCAACCAGAGCAGGTTGAACCATCGGCTGCGTCCGATGCGCACCCGTGGTGCGATGCCGGTCGCTTGAGGGATCGCTCCCGCCCACGTCTCGGGATCGACGACATCGGTGCCCTCGGTGACCTGGGCTCGAAACCTTCGCAGCGCCTCCGGTGACGTGAGGTGTTCCGGTGGGCCGGAGCGTGCGGGCTTCCCGGCTTGATTCATGGGTGGGACGACTGCCGGGCCTCGACCACGCCTGCCGTCGCTGACTGATCGTCCATGGGGAATCTCCTCCGACGGGGAGCCGCCTGATTCGAAGCCTATCCATCTTCCGAAAACGAAGAGTCCGAAGTCCCTAGCCGAGTGATTGCGACGAGTTCATCATGGACTCATGGAACCATCACAGGGCACTGAGTCGAGCGGACATGGCCACGGGCGTCGGGTCCTGGAGAACCTTCGCCCGTTGCACCGAGAGCTGCGTCACGCGATTCCCGAGGTGTACAAGACGTTCGGAGAGTTCCACCAGGCGTCGTTTGCGCAAGGTGCGCTCGATGTCAAGACCAAGGAGTTGATCGCGTTGGCGATCGCGGTCATCGAACGGTGCGACGGGTGCATTGCCTCACATGCCCAGGGGGCAGCCAAGGCCGGTGCGACCATGCAGGAGGCAGCCGAAGCAATCGGGGTGACGTTCCTGATGGGTGGCGGTCCGGCAACGATCTACGGGCCGCGGGCCTATGCCGCGTTCTGTGAGTTCGCCGATGCCTGATCGACGCCTGATCGCCTTTTGCCGGCGGAAATTGCCGGGTCGGGGACGTACCCGTAGCGGTCGGGCCTTTGATGTCGGCGACAAGGACCACGATGAGCGTGCCGAACAACAAGAGCGATCACCGGCACTCAAGTGCTGTGCTCCGTGTGCAAATCCATCGGGCTGTGCCGCCAGTCTGTACACAGCCAGGAGCATCGGTCGTTGCAGACCCGCTATGCGATCAGAAGCGCTGGTTCCTGGACAGTGTGAGACAGGCTCAGCGCCGCTCGGTGGGCCGCACCGAGCGTTCGTCGCCGGCGCGAGCCGGGTCGCCGCAAATGGCAGTTTGTGCTGGCCATTGACATCGAGGTCTGATCGACGAACCCGAACACCGGGATCAGGTGCCGAGCCAGTGGCCGAGCGAGGGCCTGAGTGAAGGCCGTGACGGTCAGGCGAGTTTCATGAACATCTTCTGCACGTCTTCCACGAGGTAACCCTCGGCGGCGGACTCTTCGGGGTGCGCAATACACCACGTCAGTCCGCTGGCGACGAGGAGGAATCCGGCTTGGTCGAGCGCCTTGCTCGCGGCCGACATCTGGGTGACGATGTCGCGGCAATCACGCTCGTCGGCGAGCATCTGTTGGATGCCGCGCAATTGTCCTTCGACCCGCCGCAGGCGACGGGTCAGGTCAGCCACCGTGTTCTCGGGAATCTCCATGTCAAACATCCTCTGTGCGCGATCTCGAAAGGGGCATCGTACGGATACCCTTGGGGGTATACAACCAACGTCGAAAGTGAGTGGTCAGATGAACGACTCGTCCATCGTGTCCTGCGCCGGATGCGGCAAGCGCAATCGGGTTCCAACGGTGACAACCGGTAGTCCCCGTTGCGCTGCATGCCATGCCCCGCTGCCGTGGATGGTCGATGCCACGGGCGCCGACTTCGCCGCGATCGTGAAGGCTCCGGTGCTGGTCCTGGTCGACCTCTGGGCACCGTGGTGCGGGCCGTGTCGCACGGTCGGTCCGCTGGCCGAGCAGGCTGCCAAAGACCTCGCCGGCCGGCTGAAGGTGGTCAAGGTCAACGTCGATGTCGCACCGGAAATTTCCCAGCAGTTCGGTGTGCAGGGCATCCCGACGCTGCTGCTGTTGCGCGAGGGCAAAGAAGTGAATCGTCAGGTCGGAGCCCTGCCGGGTCATGCGTTGCGGGCCTGGATCGATGGCGAACTGGCCCGCAACGGCTCATGAGGGTCGGGCTGCTCCAGCGGTCACAGCATCGACGGCTGCTCGCAGTCGTGCCGAGACCTCGCTGCCGAGCTCGCTGAACCTCGGATCGGCCATCAACTCGAGCGGATCGACAGCGGAGATCTTGGTGCCGCCATCGACGGTCTCGA
>JBDSDH010000324.1:0-4461 GCA_039920665.1 Ilumatobacteraceae bacterium | reverse complement strand
CGCGCAGCTGCTTCGCTGCTCGCCATCCAAGCCACACAACGAAACGCTGGGAGAGCGTTCGGCGATGCAGCAGCCGTTCTTCCGGTATCCCGTTCACGCACCAGACCATGCATCGGCGATCCGGAAGGAACGCGGCGGCGCTGAAGCCAACAACAACGATAGTTGCTGCGTCGGGTGCGATCACCGCCGTGACCCGACGGCGCGCAGCGAATGGAGCGGTGCGACCGGCAGGCACGAACGAGCACGTCCGCACGTTCGAGAACTGACGGGCAAACGCTTCGAACTCATCGGCCGTCGCACCTGACCCGGGCGACAGCAGCACTGCATCGACCTCGTCGAATGTTGCACAGACCGCCGCGAGAAGGAACCGGATGCGCGAGAGCTCGACGTGCAGCTGACCCCTGTAGACGAAGGTCGCACGGGCGGGAATGGACATGATCGGGCGCTCCGTTCGACGTTGAGGGCGGTAGGGCTCACTCTACTGAGTGCCATCCCACCCGACAGTGAATGATCATTACACTCCCGCCGGTGGCGATCTAACGGTTGACGGCTCCTGTCCAACGGGTCCGCGCCACAATCGCACCGCGCTTAGAGCGCGCGCCGATAGGCGGAGGTTTTTGGTGACCATCCACTGGTCGTGGGGTTGGCCCTGTTTTCATTCAGGGTGCGATCCAATACAACGACCAAGTGGAGGTCACCCACATGCTCGCACTTCATCCTCGCGTTGTCACTGCTATCTGGGCAGCGGTCGAACCACGTCTTCCCAAGATCATCGATGAACACCCGCTTGGTTGTCATCGGCCGCGCCGCGACGACTTCGAATGCTTCCAAGCAATCCTGTTCCGACTGGTCACGGGCTGCTCATGGGATGTCGCTGGCCGACTTGGGAAAGGTTCGGAGACGACGCTGCGCCGCCGACGTGACGAGTGGTGGGAGGCCGGCGTGTTCGACGGTCTGGTCGATGAAACACTCGCCGGGTACGACCGGATCATCGGTCTCGACCTGTCCGAAGTCGCGGTTGACGGCTCGCAACACAAAGCACCATTCGGTGGTGAAGGAACCGGCCCGAACCCTGTGGATCGGGGCAAACGCGGGTGGAAATGGTCGATCGCAACGGACCGCAACGGGATCCCGATCGGTTGGGAACAAGCAGGCGCGAACCGCAACGACTGCGTATTGTTGGCCGCCACCCTGGACGCTGTCGACGCCCGAGGTCTGCTCGGTGACATCGAAACGTTGCACCTCGACCGCGGCTACGACAACTCGATCGTGCGCGCCTTGTGCGTTGAACTCGGCGTCGACGATCTGGTCGCCGCGAAACGTCGTAAGACTGTCAAGGGCAAGACCGTGAAGAAGAAGCCGGTGTCGCTCGGGATGCGTTGGCCCGTCGAACGAACGAACTCGTGGATGTCGAACTTCGGGCAGTTACGCCGAAACACCGACCGCTTCATCCACCACCGACTCGACCAGATCGCACTCGCCATCGCACTCGTGATCACCGTCAAACTCGTCAAATGGGCCGACCGATGGAGTCCGATCGTCTGACCTACCGGCGCGCGCTCTAAGCTTGCATTTAAACCTTGGGGGCCTGGTCAGGCTGCTTTTTTGATGGCTGGGTGGCGTGTTCGGGGGCCGGTGCGGGTGCCTTTGGGGCGTCCGGGTCCTGCGCGTGAGGGTTTTGGTGGGTTGGCTGGTGTGCCGAGGTGTGCGCGAAGTCGACGAAACCCTCTTCGGACGCGTGTGGGGGTGAGCTTGTTGGGTTCGAGTGGTCGTTCCCAGGGCAGGCGGAGATCGGCGACGAGGCCGCGGGCGAGGCGGAGTTGGGTGAGGGCAGCGACAGTGAGCGCGGTCCACAGGTCGGCTTGTTCGGGGGTGCAGACCGATGGCGCGGTCCAGCCCAGGGTGTTCTTCGCGAACCGGAAGGTGTGCTCGATGTCGAAGCGGCGTAGGTAGCCGCGCCAGCACTTGTCGAGGTCGGGTTGGTCGGGCCCGGACCACCACAGCCAGAGCGTCTTGGTGGCTCGGGCGGTGGGTTTGGGGAGGTGTTCGACCTGGACCCGGATGACGGTGCCGCGCACGATTGGTGGGTCGCCGTCGAAGCTGGCCCAGTGACCGCGGTGCAGCAGTCGGGGATGTAGGTCGTGCCAGGCTGACACGGCGACGGTGCCGTAGCGGGAGTCGTCGCCGGTGAGCGTGGCGGCCGGTTCGGGCCATGTTGAGCGGTCAGAGCATTTGAACCGTGCCCCGTGTCGTGGTGGGCGGCCACCGGTTTTTGCTGGCCGGTTCGGACGTGGCGGCGGATCGGTGCAGAAGACGCGGTCGTCACGGATGCGGCACAGGACCTCGCAGCGCTCGTCGGCGAGTTCGTGGCCGACAGCGATCGGGTCGTAGCCGGCGTCGAACACGAACATCGGCACGTCGCTGGGGTCGCCGAGGCGTTTGACGAGACAGCGAACCTGTTCGACGGTCGCGTCGGTCATGTTGACGGTTGGCGGGATGCGGGCCACGTCGAGCGGTGCTGTCCAGCTGTCGGGCGCCCAGTTGAGCTGGCAGATCCACTGGTAACACCAGCCAGCGACGATCGGCTGGCCGGCCGAGTGTTTGGACGCCGAGTAGTAGAAGCCGCGTTCGGGACTGCACTCCGCGTCGCAACGGTCCCACGTTGACGCGTCGACAGCGAACACGTTCGGCCAGCCGGCTGGCCGGTGCTCGATGAGTAACTGCTCGAGGCGGCCGGTGTCGATCTGGCCGTGAGCGAGCGCCTTGTAGAGGCTGCCATGGGAACGACGGAACTCGGGCTCGAGACTCAACGCTGGCACCGAGTGCAACGGTGCCGGCGCGCACAGGACTGCATCGGCGAGTTCGAACAAGGCGTCGGTCCAGCGGGTCAAACACCCGTAGAGCCCGGAGCGGAACTGTGCGAGCTGCTCACGACCTGCGGCTACGACCATCGACAGACAGTATTGCTACTGTCTGCTATCAGATGGTGGATACACTTCGGGCCGGAGGAACCATGGCGCGCACCATCGAGCAGCAACTCGCCAACTACGAGAACCGATACCGGCAACTCGCCGCGCAACTCGCCGAGATCGGAATGATCTCAGCCGGGACCCTCACCCGCCGCTACACCCGATGTGCCTCGCCCGGCTGCAAATGCCGAGCCAACCCACCCGAACCGCACGGCCCCTACTGGCAATGGACCCGCAAGATCGACGGCAAGACCGTCACCCGCCGCCTCACTCCCGCCGAGGCCAAGCTCTACCAGGAATGGATCACCAACGACCGGCGACTACGTCGCATCATCGACCAGATGCGTGCCACCGCCGCCAAAGCCGCCGAGATCCACCTCACCCAGACAGCAGCCAAGGTTTAAATGCAAGCTTAGAGCGCGCGCCGATAGGCGCTTGATTTGGTGACCATCCACTGGTCGTGGGGTTGGCCCTGTTTTCATTCAGGGTGCGATCCAATACAACGACCAAGTGGAGGTCACCCACATGCTCGCACTTCATCCCCGCGTTGTCACAGCTGTCTGGGCAGCGGTCGAACCACGTCTTCCCGAGATCATCGATGAACACCCGCTCGGTTGTCACCGGCCACGCCGCGACAACTTCGAATGCTTCCAAGCAATCCTGTTCCGACTGGTCACGGGCTGTTCATGGGATGTCGCTGGCCGACTCGGGAAAGGCTCAGAAACAACACTGCGCCGCCGACGTGACGAGTGGTGGGAGGCCGGCGTGTTCGACGGTCTGGTCGATGAAACGCTCGCCGGGTACGACCGGATCATCGGTCTCGACCTGTCCGAAGTGGCGGTTGACGGCTCGCAACACAAGGCACCGTTCGGTGGTGAAGGAACCGGCCCGAACCCTGTGGATCGGGGCAAACGCGGGTGGAAATGGTCGATCGCAACGGATCGCAACGGGATCCCGATCGGTTGGGAACAAGCCGGCGCGAACCGCAACGACTGCGTGTTGTTGGCTGCCACCCTGGACGCTGTCGACGCCCGAGGTCTGCTCGGTGACATCGAAACGTTGCACCTCGACCGCGGCTACGACAACTCGATCGTGCGCGCCCTGTGTGTTGAACTCGGCATCGACGATCTGGTCGCCGCGAAACGTCGCAAGCCAGGCAAGGGCAAGACCGTGAAGAAGAAGCCGGTGTCGCTCGGGATGCGTTGGCCGGTCGAACGGACCAATTCGTGGATGTCGAACTTCGGGCAACTACGCCGAAACACCGACCGCTTCATCCACCACCGACTCGACCAGATCGCACTCGCCATCGCACTCGTCATCACCGTCAAACTCGTCAAATGGGCCGACCGCTGGAGTCCGATCACCTGACCTACCGGCGCGCGCTCTAAATCGCAGGTCGGAGGTTCGAATCCTCCCGGGGGCGCGAGAAATACCTCCTGAGCAGGGGTTTAGCAGTTTCAAGAAATCGAGAAGAGATCAACCGTTGGCCGGA
>JBDSDH010000323.1:0-15206 GCA_039920665.1 Ilumatobacteraceae bacterium | reverse complement strand
GATGGTTCTTCACCGGCGACCTCGGCTACCGCGATGCCGACGGGTTCTACTTCATCGTCGACCGCAAGAAGGATCTCGTGATCCGTGGTGGCTTCAACGTGTACCCGCGTGAGATCGAGGAGGTGCTCTACGCCCATCCCGCCGTCGCGGAGGCGGCTGTGATCGGCAAGCCCGACGAGCGACTCGGCGAAGAGGTCGTCGCGATCATCAGCCTCAAAGCCGGCGCCGAAGCGACCACCGACGAGATCATCGCCTTCACCAAAGAGCGCCTCGCGGCCTACAAGTACCCCCGCGAAGTGCGCATCATCGCCGACCTGCCCAAGGGCCCCACCGGCAAGATCCTCAAGAAAGACCTCCGCCTCTGAGTTGTTTCGCGGCCGCCAGTACCACTTGAGATGGGACCCGTTCGGCTGTCGACAGCCGCACGAGTCCATCGTGGGCACCAGAAGGCTGTCGACAGCTGGTTCGGTGAGCATCGGCCGAGGTCGTAACATCCGCACATGGGGTTGACGAGGACACGGTGGACCGCGCTCATTTCGACATTCGTACTGTTCTCGCCGGCGCTCATCGACCGAGTCACCGCTCAGGACAACGTCGCCCTCCGACCCGATGTTGTTGCGACCTCGATCACTGCAGTCCCGACCGGCCTTTCGCCGATGATGACGGCAGCGCTCGCCAACCTGACGATGGTCGACGGCGTTGCGTCGGGTTACGTCACGGCTGACGCGTGCTCTCGGCTGACCTCTGGCCCGCAATCGAAGTCGACGGGTAACCACGGTGTCAGGGCAGCGATTGCCCAGTTGGCGGTCGTTCCACTGGATGCCGATGGCCGGTTCTGCCTCACCAACCAGCAACAGGTCGAGTTCGTCGTCGATGTTCAAGGTGGATTCGGTCCTGCCGCTGCGGGCGGCCAACGGTTCGTTCCGTCGACACCGACACGTGTTCTCGACACCCGGTCCGGAGCCCATCCTGCGGCGGGCTCGATCACCCGCATCCAGACCACGATGCCCCCTGGCTCCACCGCCGTGCTGGCCAACCTCACCATGACCGACGGCAGCGGCAGCGGATTCATCACTGCCGACCGCTGCTCGGCAATCGCACCGGGCCCCCAGAACCGGTCGAACGGCAACCATGGCACCTCCACAGCCGTGTCGAACCTGGCTGTCGTTCCGGTCGATGCCGACGGTAGCTTCTGCATCTTCAACCTCGTCGCGGTCGATCTCGTGGTCGACGTTCAGGGGGCGTTTATTCCCGCCGCGGACGGCGGTCTGGGTTTCTCGGTGCAGTTGCCGACCCGGCTGCTCGACACACGAACCGTCGCTCCATCGAACAAGCGTGGTTCGATCACCACCGTCTCGACCGGACAGGCAGGTGATGCAGCCGCGCTGATCAATATTGCAATGACCGGCGGTGAGGCCAATGGGTTCATCACAGCCGATCGCTGTTCGGTCCTGACACCCGGCCCGCAGTCCCGATCGAACGGCAACCACGGGGTCGGGCAATCGGTGTCGAACCTGTCGGTGGTGCCGCTCGATCCGGACGGCAGCTTCTGCATCTTCACCCAGGTCGACGTCGACCTGGTGGTCGACCTGCAAGGCACGTTCGCCACTGCGGCGACATCGGAGTTCTATCCCACCAGTCCGACGCGAGTGCTCGACACTCGCCCTCCCGCACCGACGACCCCGCCGCCGCCGACGACGTCGTGTACGTCTGTGGTCCACATCGGGGACTCGACGTCGGTCGGGATGATTTCGCCATCGGTTCTGAGCGATCCGGCAGATCGGGTCGATGCTCAATATCGGCGGGTCGGGGTGTTGGTTCCGCGGATGGAGATATCCGGGGCTCGCTCGATCGTCGAAACCCTTGGCGGACAGATCAACGCCCGCGATACCGCCGCCGCGATCAAGGCCACCGGCTACCAAGGTTGCTGGGTGCTCGCCTTGGGAACGACCGACACCGCCAACATCGCAGCAGGATCGAGCCCGGGTCGGCGGGAGCGAATCGATCGGATGATGGCCGTGGTCGGCGACGATCCAGTGATGTGGGTCAACGTTCGCACCGCCGTCGGCGGCAACGATCCCTGGTCGAACGCCAACATGCAGCTGTGGAACCAGGCGTTGACCGGCGCAGCGCAGGCGTATCCCAACCTGCGCGTCTATGACTGGAACGGAGTCATGAACCCGGGCTGGTTCGGCGGCGATCGGGTCCATTACACGGTCGACGGCTACCGCCAGCGGGCGCGATTGATCGCCGACGCACTGGCGACGGTCTGGCCGGCGTAACGGACAAGGCGGCTCGAGACGGGACCGCAGCGGCTGTCGACAGCCAGACGAGTCCCACACGGACACCGGGGGGCTGTCGACAGCCCCCGAAGCGTTGTGCTTGACGTTGACGGCATGACGTCAGGGGTTCGGCGGGCGACGCAGTCCGAGTTGGTCGCGCAGCGTGCCATCGACGTACTCACGTCGGGCGATGCCTCGCTCTTGCAGGATCGGCACGACGTGGTCGACGAACGAGGTCAGATCGAGCGGCAGCCGCAGCGGTTGCAGGGTGAAGCCGTCTGCGCCGCCTTGCTGAAACCACTCGGCGATCAGGTCGGCGAGTTGCTCGGGAGTGCCCGTCATGTGAAGGCCGCCGGGGAGCGTCGAGAACTTGTCGGCTGCCTGGCGGAACGTCAGGTTGCCCTCGCGCGCTGCCGTGCTCACCGCAGCCCCGAACGTGACGCCGGGCGCGTTGTCGAACAGCTCGAACGGGAACGGGCCGTCAGGATCGATTCCGAGCGACTGGGATTCGGGAATCCCAGCGATCGACGTCAGATTGAACAGTCGGAACTCGGGACTCGATGCCGCCTCCAACGCCTCCCATCCGGCCTGCGCCTCTGTTTCGGTGCTGCCGAGCACGAACGACAATCCGGGCAGCGTCCGAATATCATCGGCGCGCCGACCGTGGCTGACGGCCGCAGCCCGAATCCGATCACGGAACGCGGCGCCCGCCTCGATCGACTGCTGCGGGGTGAAGACCACATCGGCGAACCGGCCGGCAAGATCGACGCCCTGCGGGGACGACCCGGCCTGGGCCATCACCGGGTGCCCCTGCGGTGATCGCGGGATCGGCAGAATCCCGGCAACTGAGAAGTGCTTGCCCCGGTGATGGGGAGGGTGCAGCTTGGTCCGATCCGCCCACTCACCGGTCGTTGCCGATGCAACAACTGCATCGTCGTCCCAACCGTCCCACACCTTCACGACGACCTCCACGAACTCCTGTGCTCGCTCGTAGCGGTCGTCGTGCCCCGGCTGCGGTCGGTCGGCAAAGTTCGCTGCGGCAGCGGCCGCGCTGGTGGTGACGATGTTCCACCCGGCGCGTCCCCCACTGAGATGATCCAGCGACGCGAACCGGCGGGCCAGATCCCACGGCGCGCTGTAGGTGGTGGAGGCCGTGGCGAGCAATCCGATGTGCGTCGTGGTGGGGATCAGCGCGGCGAGGAGATCGATCGGGTCATATCCAGCTTGGGCCATGAACCACGGGCGGAACGTCGCGACGCCGGGGGCATCGGCGAAGAACATCGAGTCCAGTACCCCACGCTCGGCGATGCGACCGATCTCGGCGAAATGATCGAGGCCCGGCGTACCGCGATGACCATCGGGCGACACCTTCCATGACGCCTCGTGATATCCGTAACCGGCAACGAACAGATTGAGATGCACGTACCTGATCACCTCCGGAATTCAACTCGGTGTTTGCACGTTTCAGCGGGACTCGGGAACCATCTGCCACATGGCGGCGACCGACCGTTGGCGCATGTGCCCCACACGACCCACCCGTCCACATTCAGGGAGTTCGTCCATCCACCTGTCACGTCGTCTCGTCGCGGGATCTGCGCTGTCCGCCGGATTCCTGCTCGCGTTCGGAGCAGCATCTGCACCTGCTCACGTCGGCACCGACAAGAGCGAGATCGTCGCCGGCCAATCGACGACCGTGACCTTTGCGATCGGCCACGGCTGCGACGACTCGCCGACCAACTCGATGAAGTTCCAGATTCCCGAATCGGTCACCAACGCCGCCCCAGGTCAAGGCCGGTTGGACGATCACCACCGAGAACGCAAAGTTGTCGACACCGATCGAATCGGCCCACGGCGATCCACAAACGGATCGGGTTTCGGTGATCACCTTCACGGCCGACGATGGCAATGCCGTGGATCCACACTTCCGCGACACGTTCACACTCGCGTTCAAGGCCCGGCAAGATCTCGGTGTGCTGCCGTTCAAGGTGATCCAGGATTGCGAGGTCGGCGAAAACGCCTGGATCGATGTGGGGGACGGTACTGGCGCAGAGCCCGACAGCCCGGCTCCGTCGGTCGAGGTTGTCGCGTCGAGCGGAGCGCCCGCCGGGATCACGACGGGGCTGACGCCGGTGCAACCGACACCACGGTCGCCGGGACCGAGACCCGCGTCGAGCTCACCCCGACAACAGTGACCGCGACGGCCAGCGGCAGCGATGACAGCAGTTCGAATGGGCTCGCGATCACGGGCATCGTGGTCGGTGGACTTGGCTTGGTGGCCGGCGGCACGGCGCTTGCTCGTGGCCGCCGCCCCGGCGCCTGACGCAGTCGTCGGTTGCCTGCTATGTGCAACTGAGCCGTTGCACATAGTAGGTTTTGCGGATGAACGAGTTCCGATTTGGCTACCAGGTGTCGCGCGGCGACGGTGATGATCTCCGGCGTCAGGCCCGCGAAGCCGAGGCTGCCGGGTTCGATGTCATCAGCACGTGGGATCACGTGGCCGACGGGCTGACGCCCCTGTTGCCCCTGCTCGCGATGGCCGATGTCACCGACCGGATCCGGGTCTGCCCGATGGTGATCAACAACGATTTCCACCACCCGGTCAACCTCGCGATGGAGTTTGCTGATCTGGACCATCTGACCGGTGGCCGGGCCGAACTCGCGATCGGTGCAGGCCACGCATTCACCGAATACACCGCAATGGGGCTGGCGTTCGACCCGCCGGCAGTTCGCAAGCGGCGGCTGGCCGAGTCGATCGAGATCCTCCGTCGCCTGCTCGACGGCGAGACCGTCACCCACCGCGGCGAGCACTACCGGATCACCGAGGCCCGGATCAAGCGTTCGCTGCAAGACCATCTGCCGATCATGGCGGCTGTGAACGGTCAGGCCGGACTGGCCCACGCTGCGCAACACGCGGACATCATCGGGCTGATGATGCTCGGCAAAACGCTCGACGACGGCAACAGCCATGAGGTGCGATGGGAGGCAGATCGGCTGGATGCAACCGTTGCCCACATCCACGAACACGCCGCGGGGCGTCCGATCGAGTTGAACGCTCTCGTCCAGATGATCATCGTCAGCGATGACCGGCGAGCGGCGGCCGAGAACCTGTGTGCTGCGATGCCGACGCTGCAGGTCGACGACGCGCTCGACACGCCCTTCCTCGCGATCGGCACCCACGACGAGATCGCCGAACACTTCTTCCGCTGTCGCGAGCGTTGGGGCATCTCGTATCTCACCGTCCGGTCGATCCCCGACTTCGCGCCCCTGATCGAACGCCTCCGCACCACCCCAGCTGACTCTGTCTCGGTAACGTCGGCACCGTGATCACGCGCCGAACCGACCTCGACGCTGCGGCGTGCCACGCGGCCGAGCAGCGGGCGTTCGCCGAAACCGCGCTCGACTGGAAGCCGGGAGCCGAAGCGCTGTGCGGCGAGGCCCGGTCGTTCATGGAGACCCTGTGGTGGACGTCGACGTTCGGCGTCCGCCGCTGCGGTGTCGAACCGGTTCAACGACCGACGTCGCTCTCGCGTAGCTCGTGCTTTTCGATCATGGGTGGCGTGATCGAGATCCGACTGCACGAGGCCGCGGCCCGTCACGAGGTGTTCCACCAACTGGGCCATGCTGCGACGATGATCACCCGCAAGTCGCGGCGCCCTGGCCACGATCACGAATGGCGCACGTCGTACTTGGCGATGGTCAACGCGGCCTATGGCGCCGACTGGACCCAACGTCTCGCCGACTCGTTCGGCGAGTTCGGTCTGTCCTTCAACGCCTGGCAATAAATCCGACGAATGGCATTCAGAATTGCGTCCGAACGGCGACCAGATCGACGGTCAGCACGGCGGCGCGCCGAGGGCGACGTCGGCGGCCACCTCGATCGACGAGTTGCGATTCGACTTCGCTCGGTAGAGCGCAGCATCTGCCCGGCTGAGCAGCAAGGTCGGTGTGTCGCCGGGATCGCTGAGTGCGATTCCCACGCTGGCCCCGATGGTCGGCCCGTCGATACCGGGCCGGAAACGGGCGACGATCGCATCACGAACACGGGTCGCGATCGGTAACGCCTCTGCGGCAGTGCCGACAGACTCGAGAACAATGACGAACTCGTCGCCGCCGATCCTGGCGGCCGTATCGACGAGCCGGATGTTGGCGCGGATCAGATCGGCCACTTCGATCAGCAAGCGGTCACCCGCGGCGTGACCGAACGTGTCGTTGACCAGCTTGAAGCCATCGAGATCCATGAAACACAGGCCGACGCGGCGTCCATCGTCGGCTGCAGACGCAAGGGAACGAGCGAGGAGATCGTCGAGCGCGCTGCGGTTGGCCAGATCGGTGAGCGTGTCGTGCGAGGCCCGGTGCGTGAGCTGCTCGGTGAAGCGCTGCCGCTCGGTGGTGTCACGAGCAGTGAAGACCATCCCCCTCACCGACGGCTCATTGATCAGATTCACGCCGACACATTCGAGGTGCTTCCACACACCGTCGAAGCTCTGGATCCGCACCGTGAGCGTCGCTGATCCACCGGTGGTCGCCGCCAGGGCAGCGAGCTGTGCAGTTGCAGCCGGGAGGTCGTCAGGGTGGATCCGCTCGAGCACGCCACCGGCGTCGAGGAAGCCCTCGGGATATCCGAGAAGATGATTGGCCGACGGACTTGCGTACAGCACCTGACCCGTCTCATCGAGTACGCAGATGATGTCGCTGGCGTGCTCGAAGAGGTAGCTGAAACGAGTGAGTTCGAGCGTCATTCGGCGCTGCGCGGTGACGTCGAATGTCGCCGCGATCGTGAGTGGATGTTCGGAATCATCGATCGCTGCGAGGTGGGTGTTGATCCAGATTTCTGTGCCGTCGTCGCGAATGACTCGCTGGTCGAGGTCTGCCGTGCGGCGGTGGCCAACCCGGATGTCATCGCCGATCGACCTCGCATCGTCGCGGTCATCGGCGTGCAGCAGATCGAGGACGTCGACACCGACCAAGTCCTTCGCCGAACGGCCGGCCTGCTCGGCGAAGGTCGAGTTGCAGCGCACGATGCGACGAGCGCTGTCGAGGATCGACAAACCAACGGGAGCGGTTTCGAGCGTCGCATCGAGCAGCCGTCGCGACGCCGCAAGTTCGGCGACCAGATCACGTTCGTGCTCGCGGAGGAACTCGCGCTCGACCAGCCGGGCGACGATCGCCAGCGCCCGCTTCTGACCCTCGTCGATTTCGCGGGGTCGCCGATCGATCGCGCACAGAGTTCCCATCGCAAGTCCTTCGCTGTCGCGCAACACGTGACCGGCATAGAAGCGGACGCCGGGATCGCCCGTCACGAGCGGGTTGTCGGCGAACCGGCTATCGAGAGCGGCGTCGGGTAAGACGAACAGATCGTCGGCAGCGACGATGGCGTGGGCGCAAAACGCCACGTCACGGTGGGTCTGTGTACGGTCGATGCCGAGTTTGGATTTGAACCACTGCCGATCGCGATCGACAAGGGTGACAAGCGCGATCGGGGTTCGGAGGATCGTTGCGACCAGTTCGACGAGCGAGTCGAATCGTTCCTCGGGCAGCGTGTCGAGCAGCCCGAGCCGTCGAAGCCCGGCAAGTCGCTGTGCTTCATTGTCCGCAAACGGCGCCGCCGTCACGGCAGCATCCGAGATTGCTGGACCCAGCTTGCCGGACGAGCTCGAGGAACGACAGGACTGATCATGATGCTCCATGGTCGCACGAAACACTGTCTGCGTTCACGTCGCGACGCTTCGTGCCTGCTCAACGGCGGGCGAACCGCTCGATCATCGCCACCGCAGCACGGCCATCGGCTGCCCATGCCGTTGCGTCGAGGATCTCGGCGACTTGCGGATTGAGCACCGCCTGACCGCCGACCACGATCGGGATCTGCGGACAATTGGCCCGCACGGCAGCAATCGTGCGACGGGCGGCGTCGAGGTGATCGACACCAGTGATGCCGATGCAGACCGCCACCAATCGTGGCGCATGCGTAATCGCTGCCGCGAATGCCTGTGGTGTCGAATCTGCCCCGAGTTCGAGCACGTCGAATCCAGCCATTCGGACCAGATCGGCGACGATCGCGATCGGCAAATGGTGGCGTTCGCCGGACGGTGCACCGAAGATCACGCTGCCACGACTGCGACCGCTGCGCCGAAACCGGCTGCCAAGCCGGGCGGTCAACCGGTAAGCAACTGCCGTCGCCAGGGGTTGCTGAGCAGCATCGACCTCGCCGAGCAAGCGTTGATGGTCGATGGTTGCGATTGCGCTGGCGATCATGTCGAGATAGCAAAATTCGGGGTCATGGCCCGCGGCGAGCGCCTTTTCGATGATCGCCCAACCGGTTGTCTCGTCCCCGACGAGCAATGGCACCGCCAGCCGCGACGCCCAGTCGACATCGTTCGACGGGGTCACCCTGATCGGGGGCGGTGATGCCCGGCGGGCAGCGAACGCTTCGACGGCGGACTCCGAGATCCGCCACTCGGTGCCGTCCCGGTCGGCTTCCAAGTGTCCCTGGCGAACATATCGGTAGGCCGTCATGTAGTGCACGCCAAGTCGCGACGCGACCTGTTTGAGGTTGAGATCTGTCCGCAGTTCGGTGAGCGAGTCGCGATCCATGTCGGTCGAACGTAGCGCGTGCGTGCGCTCACCGCGGATTTGCAGTTAGCACCGAAAGGAGCAACTTGCGTCGTTGGAATTACACAGATGTAATGACACTCCTCGCCCGATGACACAACATTTGGTGCAACGGCGACGGCGATGACCCACATCTTGTGTTGATGGAGGGAGGGAAGAGAATCGAGGAGTGACCCGCCATGACAGTAATCGACCTCAATGACCTCAGCGATGGGACCGCTGCCGGCAGCGGCGACGAGACCGGCGAGATACCGAGTCCGATGCGGGTTCGCAAACGCGACGGAGACCTCGAACCGGTCGATCTGAACAAGATCGTCCGCGCCATCAGCCGCTCGGCGGGGCGCCTCGAAGGCGTCGATGCGATGAGGGTCGCAACCCGCACCATCAGCGGCTTGTGCGACGGAACCAGCACGACCGAGCTCGACGAGCTGTCGATCCGCACCGCTGCTGCGCTCGTCAGCGAAGAGCCGAACTACTCGAAACTTGCCGCTCGCCTGTTGTCGACCTTCATCGGCAAAGAGGTCGCCAACCAGGATCTGCACTCGTTCTCACAGTCGATCGCGTCGGGCGTCGCCACTGGACTCATCAGCGACGAGGTCGGCCAACTGGTCGCGACGAATGCGCGCAAGCTCAACGAGGCCATCGATCCGAAGAATGACCGCCTGTTCGAGTACTTCGGCCTGCGCACGGTCTACGACCGCTATCTCCTGCGTCACCCGCAGAATCGGTTGGTCATCGAGACACCGCAATACTTTTTGATGCGAGTCGCATGCGGCCTGGCAACCGCCCCCGAGGAAGCGATCGAGCTCTACACCCTGATCAGCAGCCTCGACTATCTGCCGGCCACGCCGACGCTGTTCAACAGCGGCACCACCCACCCGCAAATGTCGTCGTGCTACCTGCTGGACTCGCCCACCGATCAGCTCGACTCCATCTACGACCGCTACAAGGACATCGCCAGACTCAGCAAGTTCGCCGGCGGTATCGGCGTCGCGTTCCATCGGATCCGGTCGCGGGGGTCGCTGATCGCCGGCACCAACGGTCTGTCCAATGGCATCGTCCCGTTCCTGAAGACGCTCGATGCGTCGGTCACTGCCGTCAACCAGGGCGGTAAGCGCAAAGGCGCCGCGTGCGTCTATCTCGAGACATGGCACGCCGACATCGAAGAGTTCCTCGAACTGCGCGATTCCACCGGCGACGATGCGCGCCGCACCCACAACCTCAACCTCGCCAACTGGGTGCCCGACCTGTTCATGGAGCGCGTCGAGAAGGACTGGACCTGGTCGCTGTTCGACCCCAAGATGGTCCCCCACCTCACCGATCTCTACGGCCCCGAATTCGAGCACGCGTATGTCGAGGCCGAACGCCAGCAGCTGTTCGACCGTCAGGTCCCGGCTCGCCAGCTGTACGCCAAAATGATGCGCACGCTCGCCCAGACCGGGCAGGGCTGGATGACGTTCAAAGACCCGTCCAACCTGCGCTGCAACCAAACCGGCGGAAACAATGGAACCCGCAAAGCTGGCGTCGTCCACCTCAGCAATCTCTGCACCGAGATCCTCGAGGTCACCGATGCCTGCGAAACCGCGGTCTGCAACCTCGGCTCGATCAACCTCGGCAACTTCGTCGTGGACGGCGCGTTCGACTTCGAGCGGCTGGGCCGCGTGGCCCGCACTGCAGTCCGCTATCTCGACCGAGTCGTCGACATCAACTTCTACCCAACCGACGACGCCGCTCGCTCGAACAGTCGCTGGCGGCCGGTCGGCCTCGGCATCATGGGCTTGCAGGATGCGATGTTCCAACTGCGGATGCCGTTCGATTCGCCCGACGCGATGACCCTCTCGAAGCAGATTTCGGAGGAGGTCTACTTCAACGCCCTGTGGACCTCGAGCGAGCTCGCCGAGCGCAACGGTGCCCACCCGTCCTTTGCCGAGACCCGCGCCGCTGCTGGCAACCTGCAGTTCGACCTGTGGGGAGCGCAACCGACCAATGCCGCCCGTTGGCAGCCACTTCGTGACCGGGTTGCGAAGCACGGTCTGCGCAACTCACTGCTGATCGCCATCGCCCCCACCGCCACCATTGCCCACATCGCCGGAGCCTATGAGTGCATCGAGCCCCAGGTGAGCAACCTGTTCAAGCGCGAAACTCTGAGCGGCGAGTTCCTCCAGATCAACACCTATCTCGTCCGCGACCTGCAAGCCCGTGGCATGTGGACCGAGGCGACGATGAGCGCGATCAAACAAGCCGAAGGCAGCATCCAGAACATCGAATGGATCCCGGATGACCTCAAGCTGCTCTACCGCACAGCGTGGGAGATACCGATGCGCTCGCTGATCGACATGGCCGCTCAACGCGGCGTGTTCATCGATCAGAGCCAGAGCCTCAACCTGTTCGTCGAATCACCGACGATCGGCAAGCTGTCGTCGATGTATCTGCACGCCTGGAAACAGGGCCTCAAGACCACCTACTACCTGCGTTCCCGGCCTGCGACCCGAATCACCCAGACGACGTCGTCGAATCAAGCGCCCACCGTTGCGTCGCCGCCAACGACCGAGCCAACGCCGATGTTCAGCGATGCAGGCGCTGTTGCCTGCTCGCTGGAGAACCCCGAGACGTGCGAGGCGTGCGACTGATGGCGATTCGCGTTTCCGAACTGCTCGTCGGGCCGGCGCATTCGGTGCCCACTCTCCAGCAACCACGCGCGGCAACGGCCGCTCGGCCGAAGATGATCCTCGATCCTGGTCTCGATCTCACCCTGCGCCCCATGCGCTATCCAGAGTTCTACGAGCGCTATCGCAACGCGATCAAGAACACCTGGACCGTCGAGGAGATCGACTTCGCCGACGATGTCGTCGACATCCACCGTCGGTTGCTCCCGGCCGAGAAGCACCTCGTTCGCCGACTCGTTGCCTTCTTCGCAACCGGCGATTCGATCGTGGCCAACAACCTCGTACTCAACCTCTACAAGCACATCAACTCGCCCGAAGCCCGACTGTTCCTCAGCCGCCAGCTGTACGAAGAAGCGCTGCACGTTCAGTTCTACCTCACGCTGCTCGACACGTACCTTCCGGACCATGCCGAGCGCGCCGAGGCCTTCACCGCGGTCGAGAACATTCCGTCGGTACGGGCCAAGGCCGAGTTCTGCTTCACCTGGATGAACTCGATGGACAAGCTCGATCGGCTCGACACCCAGCACGACCGCAAGGCATTCCTGCTGAATCTGATCTGCTTCGCGGCCTGCATCGAGGGCCTGTTCTTCTTCGGAGCCTTCGCCTACGTGTACTTTCTGCGCTCGAAAGGTTTGCTCAACGGACTCGCAGCCGGCACCAACTGGGTCTTCCGTGATGAGAGCGGGCACATGGACTTCGCCTTCGCCGTCATCGACACGATCCGCCGAGAAGAACCCGACCTGTTCGACACCGAACTCGCGACCAAGGTCGATGCGATGATGGCCGCTGCCGTCGAGACGGAGATGGTGTTCGTCGCCGACATGCTCGCCGAAGGCGTGCCTGGGCTGTCATTGGTCGACAGCCGCGAGTACCTGCAGTTCGTCGCCGACCAGCGCCTGACCCGACTCGGATTCCCCAAGCGCTACGGCAGCAGGAACCCGTTCGGGTTCATGGAGCTGCAAGACGTGCAGGAACTGTCGAACTTCTTCGAGCGCACCGTGTCGTCGTACCAGATCGGGGTCACCGGCGACGTTGCCTTCGACGAAGACTTCTAACCCTTTGCCCTGCCGTCAGAACGAGTCGCCGTAGTCTGATCGCCGCGTCGATGATCACGCCCAAGATGATCGAGCATTCCAAGACGAGTCAGGCCCCACCTCGGAGGTTCCGCTCCGTTCTCGACTGAGGCATGGCTTGGGATGGATCAGCCTTCACGCCCTCGCGAGCGTCGCGCTGACGTTTCCGCTGCCGACCACGAAGTCGTATCCTGACGGTTGCTGCGATTCAACAGATCTGGGCTGCGCGACAGATGCTGATGCGTACCCTGCTCCTGGCATCGATCGTCGGAGGAATCATGATCGGACGCATCGGCCCCGGGACTCTCCTCGCAGCCGATGTCGACCAACGCGCGGCGGTTCGCGTGCTGGCCCGTCACGATGATGGAGGCGCCGTGCTCCACCCCCGTTCGCCATCGGTCCTGGCGCGTCCACCTTCCGCGAGACGACCATCGTGATGAACGAACTCCTCGGTCCGGGCCATCCCCTCGTCAACGGCTCTTCTGGTTTCTTCCCGCCCGATCACCGCAGAGTCCTGTACGTCCTTGCGGAACCCGAATGGCTCACCACTCGGCGCGCCCGCCTCGCCGCATTCGGAATCACCGTCGCGGTCGACGACGTGCGAGGCATCCTGCTCGTGCTCCCATGAGGGTTGAGGCCCGTGGCTTCAAGGATGTCGGCAGGTCACGTGAGAACTCGGCTCACCAATCGGTGGGCCGGTAGTCCTTGAGGAACATTCCCCACACGTGGGTGCCGCTGTTGGCTCCGGCGATGATCGGATCAACGATCCGAGCCGCGCCGTCGATGATGTCGAGCGGCGGGTGGAACTGATGGGTCGCGACCTTGAGTGCGGCGATGTCTGCCGGATCCTCGTCGGTCACCCAGCCGGTGTCGATGCTGTTCATGTGGATCCCGTCGGCTTGATAGTCCGCCGCTGACGTTCGGGTCATCATGTTCAACGCAGCCTTGGCCATGTTGGTGTGCGGATGCCGAGTGGTCTTGAACTTGCGGTAGAACTGGCCCTCCATCGCCGACACGTTGACGATGTGTTGATCACGTCCCGGGGCTCGCAGCATCAAGTGCTTGAGACGAGCGTTCAGCACGAACGGCGCGACAGCGTTCACGAGTTGAGTCTCGAGCAGCTCCACCGACGAGACCTCGTCGAGCATCATCCGCCACGAATTGCGACCGCGCAGGTCCACCTGCTGCATGTCCTGGTCGAGTCGACCTTCGGGGAACAGATCGGCACCGTGATTGCCGTCGTCAGCCAACAACCTCAATTGCGACAGCCGAGCCGAGTCGAGTGGTGCTCCGTCGGCCGACGGGCTCGCGGCGACCGGTTCGATCACTCCGGCCGCGATTTCTCCCGATGGGTCGGCGGCTTGCAACAATTCGACCCGGCGGATGCCCTCGTAGCGACCGAGCAGAGCCCGCGCCTCGGCCGGCATGGCCGACTCGGATGCCGTTTCGAGTTCGAGCATGTGCTCGTAGAACTCCGGCGGGCGGCGCACGGTCTGACAGGCGTTGTTGACGATGTAGTCGAGCCCGGTTCGGGTTGCAGAGAGGTGGGCGCAGAACGCCTCGACACTCGGGGTGTGGCGCAGATCAAGGCCGAACACCTCGATCCGGTCGCTCCACTCGGCGAAGTCCGGCTCCTGAGCGAACCGCATTGCAGCGTCGCGCGGGAAACGAGTCGTGACGATCAGGTTGGCGCCGGCCCGCAACAGCTTCAGACCTGCCTGGTACCCGATCTTGACCCGCCCGCCAGTCAGCAGCGCCGTGCGACCGCGGAGATCGGCGGTCTCGGTGCGCTTGGCGTAGTTGAAGTCGCCACACGCCGGGCACAGCTGGTCGTAGAAATGGTGCACCGTCACGTAGTCCTGCTTGCACACGTAACAGTGCAGCGCCGGCCCCGCGCTCGTCAGGCTGTCGCTTGACAGCCCATCGCTCGTCGACGGATCAGCAACGGGACCGAGGGCGAGCTGATCGGGGGTTGTCGGCGGGAAAACGTTGGGCGAATGGAAGACCGGCTTGCTGCGCAACTCGCGAATGCCGGTGGCCGACAGTGCCGCCTGTTCGCGCTGCAACTTGGTCGCCTTGTCGCGTCGCTTCTGTTCCTTTGCACGCCGGCGGCGCGCCTCGACATCAGGGTTGAAGACTTCGCCGGCGGCAGCCACCATTCGGTTGCGCTCGTCGGTGGTCAACACATCCATCATCCCGCGGTCGTCGACGACCGCCTCAAGGGCGAGCATCAGTTCGCGCATCTGCTCGCGCTTCTGGTCGGTTCGCTCGTCGATGGTCACGATGCACGAGGGTACCGACCTCAACCTCGACATCCGGCGGCGAGATCAGGCGGCACGATCAGGCGGGTGGGACGAATACACCCTGGACGTTGACGGTGAGATTCATCCGGCTGGCGCCACCGATCGGGGTTGCCACGCCGCTCAGGCCGAGCCACGAGATCAGCGCTTCCTGGTATTCGAGCCGGAGTCGAGCGCAGCCGTGGCTGGCGGGACTGGTCGGCACGTTGTTGGCACCGTGGATCGCCTGACCGTTGTCGAAGTAGATCGGCTTGTACATGTTGCCGTTGAGCGGAT
>JBDSDH010000322.1:0-6141 GCA_039920665.1 Ilumatobacteraceae bacterium | reverse complement strand
GTACCGTGCGCTCGAGACCGCCGCCGGCGCCGCCGGTTCGCTGGTGTCGACCGCCTCCGACCTTGCCACCTTCATTCGAGCGCTCGCCCACGGCGATCTACTCGACGAACACACCTACGCGGAGATGACCAAGGGACTCCCGGACGATGCCACACCCTCGGCCTGTTCGCCGCTGACCCGCCATCAACGACCGGAATCGCCCACAACGGGAACATCCCCGGCTTCATCGCCTACATGCAGTACGACCCGGTCACCGAAGACCTGTTCGTACTCCTCCTCAACGACGACACCCGCTCACCCGAACAACTCGGCACCGACCTGTCCGAGATCATCCGCAACGCCTGAACGGCACAATCAACCAGAAATGGAAACACCGAGATGTACGAATACAAGGTCCTCACCGAACGCGACAAACGATTCACCAGCGGATTCGATCCCGACACCCTCGAAGCCACCCTCAACAGATGCGGCAGCGAAGGGTGGAGACTCGTCGACGCAGTTTCGGTCGGCAATCTGATGAAGTCTTCCAAAGGCGAACTGATCATGATCCTCGGACGCACCTCAGCAAGCGACTGACCGCACCAAGAAGGGAGTCGAGAAACGAGTCTCGAAAAGCGCTGAACGTCGTGGCGAATCGACCGACAACGTCTCAGGGCCTCGATCTAACAAGCACGAATCGTCATCGACGACCTTCGGGCACATTGCCCGACACCGAGGCGCTGACCAGGTGGGATGCTGGGCGAGCGTGGTACATGTACCAACTTGCCGCCCCTCATGTACCAAGTCCCGAGAGTCGACAACGGCGGAGGCCCTCTCCGACTTCTCGGAAAGGGCCTCTGACCTGGTGCTATTAGCCCTGATTGGTCATGAGAATTCGGGTGGCGGGTCGGTCACGATTGTTTGAGGCTGGCCGAGTGTTCGGACTGTCATTTCGTGGCTGCTGGCGGGGTCGGGTCGGCTGGATGGCTATCGGTGACGGGCCGGGGCCCGTTTCGGGACGCGTCGAGTGAGGGTGGCGTCGGTTGGAACTCGCGGGACGGTCGTCGAGGGTCAGCAGAGTGCAGCGATGTGACGGTGTGCTTGGGTGAGGTCGGTGGCGGTGGGCCAGCCGTCGATGATTCTGATGATGGTGCGGCCGGCGGACCGCACGATCCGGGCGGGTGTGTGCCACAGCGTCCAGCGCAGCCGTTTCGGTTCAGCGGTCTTGAGAGCGCCGGTGCAGCACAGTTGCTGGAACCAGCGGACGAGACTGTCGCTGGTGCACACGAGTTGGAGCCAGGCCCGGTTCGCGTCGAGGTTCGTGAACGGGAACCGTTCCAACCCGGAGTCCTTCAATCGTTTGATGTGGTCTTCGACGTGTGCGTGAGCGCGCATGTGCGCGTCGAGTTCGACCGGGGTTCCGGTGGCGTCGGTGTAGTGACCCCAGTATCTGAACAGGGTGGAGGGGAACAGGGAGCGTTGCGCGCCGGGGTGCAAATGTTCGCGGCGCACGATCATCCGGGTTCCGGTCGGCCAGTTCGACAGGTCGCAGAGATCGGTGACTTCGGCAACTTCTGACCTCACCGCATTGTCACCGTTGCGACGTCGGGCTGGTTGCCAGCGCGGGTCGTTGATGGTGTTGATTCGGCTGATTGCCGCATGGATGCTGGCGTTGGAACGAGCGACGACAGCGAAGCCGATGTTGCGGGCGCGGCAGCCGTGCACGAACCCGCGGGTGCATCCAGCGGAATCGGTGCGGACCTGCACCCTGCGTTCGACGAGTCCGATGTCGTCGCCGTGATGGTGGCCGGCAGCTATCTCGGCGGGCAACTGGGCAATCGCAGTGTCGAGGACGGAGAGGTGATCGGTGACCGTGTTCGCGCCGGCGTTGCCCGGGCGCAGCATCGCCGACAACGCTTCGCCGGTCGCATCAGCGAAACAGAGAAGCGGGTGGAACCCGAACCCGCCCTTGTAAGTCGGGCCACACCCGGCCTTGTTCTCCGAGTGGATCTGGATCAGCGACGCGTCGATGTCCAACACCACCGTCGCTTTCCCGGACGTTGCTGCCATCCGTTGCCACATCCCGGCGCGCACTTTCGCGGTCGCCGCTTGCAGGTCGCTCAACACTGTCGGGGTGATGTTGCGGATCGTTCGATACAGGGTCGAGTCCGACGCGACCGGACCGAACAGGCGCGACTGCGATGCGAGGAACTCGATGTCCGAGCAGGCTTCGCCGCCGCCGGCGAGCATCAACATCGCGTGCGTCAACACGACCCCTCGATCGTGTTCGGGGGCGCGTTCACCAGCCCACGGGACCGCCGTCGACAACGCCGGGGCGAGCCCTACCCGGTCAGCGAAACGACCCAACGCGTGCAGTCCGGCATGGGCGACAATCTGTGTCCCGCCACATTCAACATCGGCTTTCAACGTGCTGTTACGGTTCACTTCGCGAGTGCCCTCCTGGTCGGTGTTCTCAACGTGTCGCAACGTCAAGAAAAGCAGACCAGGAGGGCCTTTCCGCGGATACGCGACCTCAGCACACCTCAGACTCGTGAATGATCAGGGCTAGGCTCGATGAACAACAAGGCGTCGTCGATCTCGAACAGCCGGGCAAGCAACCGTGCTCGGTACTACCGAAACCAGAACTACTTGAGCAACAACGCGTGCACATCGGCGGGCGACTCGTGGAGCTACCCGACTGGCAACTTCAACGCGTACAACAACGACTTCGAATCAATGGCAATCGAGACTTCCCAGTTCTGCTGACGAGGTCTTCAGGAATTTTGTGGGTTGGTCGTGATCTGATGGGTGCGGCTGGATCGCTGCGCTAGGAGGATCACTACCAACCCCGGCCAACTGATCAATGACAATCATCACGGCCCAACCCACAAAAAATTAGCCCTGCGGCGTGCACCGCATGAGCCCGTCGAGTGATGGAGATTGCATGGCGCGATCCTTGGGTGGTCGTCAATCGTCGGGTCCGGATCGGTAGAGTTGTCCACTCAGGGTATGCGTCCGGGGTTGTATTCTTGCACGCTCGGTGTCGCCCGCCAGTGGGATGGGACCACTTTGATGTGAGTTCCGCCAGTGTGATGGGACCACCTGTCCGCCAGTGATGGGACCACCTCGGGGGTCCGCCAGTTCGGTGCTGTCACGGGTGAATATCGCCGCTTCTGTTGACAGACCGAGAGGCGGCGATGACATTCCGGGAGGTTCCAATGTTCGAGGTTCGAGAAGTGCTGCGGTTGTGGTTGGGGGGTGAAGGGCTGCGAGCGGTGGCCCGGTTGAGCCGGGTGGATCGCAAGACGGTGCGCCGCTATGTCGACGCCGCGATCGAGGCCGGCGTCACCGTCGATGGTGGTGTCGGACAGCTCACCGATGAGGTGCTGGGCCGGGTGGTGGAGATTGTCCGTCCGCACCGCACGGACGGTCATGGTGAGGCGTGGGTGACCCTCGCCGACCGCCGCGCCAAGCTCGAGGTGTGGGTGACGGCGGGTGTTGCGGGGGTGAAGATCTGCGAGCTTCTCGCCCGTGACGGGGTGGTGGTGCCGGAGCGGACGGTTCAGCGGTTCATCGCGACCGAGTTCGGTCCGCGTCGCGGGCAAGGCTCGACGGTGCGGGTCGCTGATGGCGAACCGGGTCACGAGCTGCAGATCGACTTCGGTCGGCTCGGTCTGCTGACCGACCCGGTGACCGGCAAGCGGCGGGTGTGTCACGCCCTGATTTTCACTGCGGTGTTCTCTCGGCACATGTTCGTGTGGTTGTCGTTCACGCAGACCACCGACGCGGTGATCGCCGGGTGTGAGGCGGCGTGGCGGTTCTTCGGCGGGGTGTTCAAGGTGTTGATCCCCGACAACCTCACGCCCGTGGTGACCAAGGCTGATGCGTTGGAGCCGAGGTTGAACGAGGCGTTCGTCGAGTACGCGCAGTCGCGCGGGTTCGTGATCGACCCGGCCCGTGTTCGAACACCGACAGACAAGCCGCGTGTGGAGCGGATGGTGCAGTTCGTGCGGTCGTCGTTCTGGAGTGGTGAGACGTTCACCGATCTCGCCGACGCCCAGACCAAGGCGACGGCGTGGTGCGCTGGGCGGGCGGGGATGCGGGTCCATGGCACGACGCAGTGCCGGCCGCTCGAACACTTCCGTTTGGAGGAGCAGCCTCATCTGTTGCCGGCGCCGGGCGAGCATTATGACGTGCCGATCTACGCGACGTGTCGGGTGCATCGCGATCATCACATCGAGATCGCCAAGGCGCTCTATTCGATCCCGGGGAACCTGCTCGGCGCACGGGTGCAGGTCCGCGCTGACCGCCGCCTGGTCAGGGTCTTCCACCGCTCGCAGCTGATCAAGGTCCACCCACGCCAACCACCGGGTCACCGCTCCACGGACCCTGCCGATCTGCCATCGGAGCAGACCACGTATGCGTTGCGTGACATCGCCCACCTGCAGCGCCTCGCCGCCGGTCACAGCGAAGCGATCGGCGTCTACGCGGCGGCGGTGTTGGACACGCCGTTGCCGTGGACGAAGATGCGTCAGGTCTACGCGCTGCTCGGTCTCGTCAAGAAGTGGGGCCCGGACAAGGTCGACGCTGCCTGCCGGCGGGCGCTCGACGCCGAAGCGATCAGCGTGTCGTTGATCGGCCGGATGCTCGACCGGGCCACCGAGAACACCGAGCAGGAACCGTCGCCGGCGCCGCCTGCGACGACACGTTTCGCTCGTGACCCCGACGAGTTCACCACCGCGACAGCGAAGGATCGCAGAACAGCATGAGCCCGCAACTGACCGTCACTGCCGACCTGAAAGCCCTGTTGCGGCGGGTGAAGCTCGGCCGTTGCCTGGACACCCTGCCCGAACGGCTCACGCTCGCGCATCAGCAGAAGCTGACCCACCACGAGTTCCTCGAGGTGCTCCTCGCCGATGAGGTCACCCGCCGAGACACCCAGTCAGCGCTGTTGCGCGCCAAGACCGCCGGGCTCGATCCGGCCATGCTGTTGGACCGTTGGGACGACACCGCGAAGATCACCTACGACCGCACGATCTTCAACGAGCTCTGCTCACTGCGTTTCGTTGACGCACCAAACGATGTCGTCATCCTCGGACCCGTCGGGGTCGGCAAGACGTTCCTCGCCACCGCGCTCGGACACATCGCCGTCCGGCGCGGGCGCAGCGTCCACTTCGAACGCTCCGACGTCATGCTGAAACGGTTGAAAGCCACACGGCTCGACAACAGCCACGACGCCGAAGTCCGCAAACTGCTCCGCGTGGACGTACTCATCCTCGACGACTTCGCGCTCCGGGCGATGGACCAAATCGACACCGCCGAGATCTACGAGATCATCGTCGAACGCCACCGGCGCGCCTCGACAATCCTCACCTCCAACAGGGATCCCGGCGAGATGCTCGCTCAAATGGCAGACCCGCTCCTCGCCCAATCCGCGATCGATCGGCTCCACTCCAACGCCCACGAACTCGTCATCGACGGCGAGTCCTACCGGCGACGCCAACGACCCACCCTTGACACCACCAACCACGATGAACCATCATCCCAACGCCGACACTGACACCCCCGACCCGGTCCCATCACACTGACGCACGGGTGGTCCCATCAAGCTGGCGGGCGACAGGATCGAAACCGTAGACCTCCGCGGGGTTGTCGACCAGCACCTGGCGACGCAGGGCGTCGGTCGGCAACCAGGCATCGCGAAGGTCGGCGAGTTGAGTTGGTGTTGGCGCGTCGGCGTGGCCCGGATGTGGCCAGTTCGTGGCCCAGAGCATCCGTTCGGGCGCATGTTTGACGAGGCGGTGGGCGAGCGCGGCGACAGCGGGGTAGCCCTGTGCGGCGTCGGGCGTCGACACGTAGGGCGCCGACAGCTTCACCCAGCATCGTCCGGTGTCGAGCAACCTGAGCAGCGCGCCGAACGCCGGATCTTCGGGTTCGACCGGTGGCATGAAGCGCCCGACGTGGTCGACGACGATCGGAGCAGGCAGCGCAAGGAGCGCGTCAAGCCGGTCGGCCAGCTCGCGGCCGTTCAGCTGGAGTTGGATGTGCCACCCGTGTCCTGCGATCAGCTCGGCCACGGTGTGCATCATCTCCCACGGCACCGCCCCGCCGGCCAACATGTGGAAACGTGCGCCGCGTGCACCCAGCGCTTTCAACCGTTCG
>JBDSDH010000321.1:0-2752 GCA_039920665.1 Ilumatobacteraceae bacterium | reverse complement strand
CGCCATCCGCAATTTCTGCGAACTGTTCCACGGCGTGTTCTGGATCATGATCGCGACGGTCGACGAGAAGCCGTGCTGCAGCTTGGAAAAGCCTGCACCCATCCAGATCACGACCATGCAGATCTTGGCGGCGATGATCATGTCGTGGAAGTTGGCGAACAACCCGAAGTACATCATCGTCGGCACGTACTGCTCCGAACGCGCTGACAGGAAGACGATCTTGTCGCGGGTACCCATCAACACGATCAGGGCGCAATAGGTGACGAGCGCCCATCGCGGCATGACACCGGCCGAGCCTGCCGGCAATCCGGCGACCTGATCGCCGGAGAGGAACATCATCATCACCAGCCAGAACACGATGAGCTTGTAGAGCCCGGTGTCCCACGGCGTCCGACGGTTGCCCTTGGACCACGGTAGATGGTTCGGATACGGCGGGACCCGCAATGTGTCGTTCTGCCACCAATACAGGACGCCGCCGATCGGCGGATCGAAGTGGAACGCCATGGGACCGCATGTCGCAGCCAGCCCGAGGACCTCCATCAGGATCGTCCAGACCATCAGCTTCTGGTACAGGATCGGTTCGTGCCACCACCCGGCGATGTTGTCGAACTCGAGACCCTTGGTGAAGGCCCCGCAGAAGATCAGGCCAAACAGCGCGTAGAAGAAGATCTTCCAGACATAGAAGATGACGGTCTGCTTGGGAGTACCGAAGCCGTACTTGACCCAGTGCAGCTGCAGGATCTTCATCCGCTCCATGAACGGGATCTTGGCGAACTCGTCGAGGTCGACCGGTGGGAGTTCTGAGGTTCTGTATCCCATGTCAGCGACCTCCGCACGCGCTTGGCCCAGCCACGCAGGCGTTGTTCCGTATCGAAGTAACTCTCGTCATCTTCTTCCCTCCTGGTGGAAATGATCTTTCCGCTGAGTCGAGCCAGCTCGACCTCGCGAACACGCTGGCGCTTCCATTGCTTCTTCTTGTTCTTCCGCCGCAGACGTTCGATGTGGTCTTCCTCGGTCTCGGACGTGCCACTCAGGTAGGTGTTCTCGATCTCGTCGAGACGTTGGAGCGCTTCGTCAGCAGGAAGTTCGAGCAGGATCTGACCCCGAGCCATCAGGTACATCCGGTCGGCGTACTTCAGTGCTTTGTGGGCGTGTTGCTCGATGATCAGGGCGCCGGTGCCGCGTTCGTCCGCCGCTGCCCGGACCGCACCGAGCAACCGGTCGACGATCTTGGGAGCCAGGCCGAGGGAGAGCTCATCGGCGAGCAGCAGCGACGGCTTGCGACTCAGCGCCCGAGCGAGCGCGAGCATCTGTTGTTCGCCGCCCGACAGCATCCCGCCGCGCACATCGAGGCGCGGTTCGAGCTCGGGGAACAGGGCCAGGGCGGCCTCGACCGAGCCGCCGCCGACACGCAAATTGTCGCGTGCTGACAGCTTGCTGAACACGAGTCGGTCCTCCGTGATCAATCCGATACCGCCACGAACCCGTTGGTCCATCGGCGTGAAGGTCGGGACGTTGTTGAACATCACGATCCCGTCGACGGGTGGCAGGTCGCCGGCGATGGTCAGCAGTGTCGTCGACTTACCCGCTCCGTTGGGTCCGAGCAAGCACACCACTTCGCCGGCGTCGACCCGTAGGTTCACCGCGCGCACGACCTCGCGACCGAGGTAGCCGGCCTTGAGGCTGCGGGTTTCGAGCAGCGCCGCTTTCACGACGTACCCCCGGCCACGGGTGTCGGCGCGGAGCCCGACGATTCGAGTCGGTCATCTCGCTGCACGTCGCCGAAGCCGTGGCTGCCGTGGGTTTCGTCGGGATCATCGGTCTCGTCGCTGTCGTCTCCCAGGTAGGCGGCGATCACAGCGGGATCGGACCGGACTGCCGCTGGCGGACCTGATGCGATCAGTGTGCCGAAGTCGAGCACGATCACCTGGTCGCAGACACCCATCACGAAGTTCATGTCGTGCTCGACAACCAAGATGGCCATCCCCCAATCATCGGCGAGACGGCGAACCACACGAGCGAGTTCGGCCCCTTCGGCAGAGCTCAACCCGGCAGCCGGCTCGTCGAGCAGAATGACGCTCGGGTGCATGGCAACGGCGCGGGCGATCGCGAGCAACCGCCGTTTGCCATAGGACAGGTCGTGCACGTCACGATGCAGGTCCTCGTCGAGGCCGAACTCGGTGATCGCGCGCACGACCTCCGGCTTCAGCTTGGGGTTGATCGGCCAGATGAGGTCGAACAGGTACGAGCGGAGGTCCTGCGGGTCGGCGGCAACGCTGAGGTTCTCGAAGACCGTCGAGTCCTCGAACAGTTCGAGCGACTGGAACGATCGGGCAACGCCTGCTCGGGCACGCCGCATCGCCGGTTGCTTCGACAGGTCGAGGTCGTCGAGCAGGACCTTGCCCTCCGCTGCGGCGAACCCGCTGATTGCGTCGATCAGGGATGTCTTGCCGGCACCGTTCGGACCGATCAGCCCCGTGACCTTGCCCGGCTCCAGTCGGAGGCTGACGTCGTTGACGGCCACCACCGCGCCGTAGCGAACGGTCAGTCCTTCCACGACCAGCGATCGCTCGGCGACGCGTTTGTGGGCCTCCGCGCCGACACCGGTTTCAGCGACATCGGCGAGTTCGATGGTGTAGGGCTGACTCCACTTACGGGTCTTCTTCAGCTCACGCGACATCCGCAGCCACTGGGCTGCGACGCCGTCTTTGTAGCTGATCAGGGTGAGCAGGATTCCGATTCCGCTGATCAG
>JBDSDH010000320.1:0-18026 GCA_039920665.1 Ilumatobacteraceae bacterium | reverse complement strand
CAGTTGCGACCCTCGATGCCGAACTCGAGCCATTCCTTGTCGCCCCACTTGGCGACCGGGGTGCCGGCATAGCTGTCCGGCGAGAACCCGGAACCCACGATCTGGGAGTCCTGCCAGACCGTCTTCTCGACGTCGACGTCGGTTGACCAATCGAGATCTGTCGACGCGTTCCACTGGCCGACCTTGGCCTTTTCGTAGAGCTTGCGCAACGCCGGGCGAGCGAGGCTGTAGTCCCAGGTGAAGATCGAGTCGGCGTTGTTCTTGACGATGTGCTGGATCTCGGTCGGGTCGCCGGTCGGGATCGCCAGGATCGCATCGATGTCGTTGATCTCGCCGCGGCCGAGAATGGTCTCGTTGTCGTTGTGGACGATGGTCATGAATTGACTCCTGTTGTTGTGGTCGAACTGACGGGCGTCGATACCGGCTGGAAAGTCGGCAGGACGTGGGTACGGATGAAGAAGCGGGCTGAATCCTCGTCGCCGAGATCGATGTCGTTGGAGGGAGCGAGGAAGTACGAGATGACGAGCCGAGCCAAGACATCGACCACGCGGAGAGCCTTGGGTCGGTCGAGATACTGATCGACCATCGGCGACAGGAACAGCGTCGCCATTCGGATGATGCGGGGCACGCCACCGACGGTGAGTTGGGCGAGGGTCTCGCCGGGTTCCGACATCAGCATGATCGCGAGATGCTGGTCGTTGCGCATCTCGTTGGTCGCGGCCACAACAGTGCCCACCAGGAGATCTTCGAGTGAGGTCGAGCCGATGATGGCCACCTTCAGGTGAGCGAAGAATTCCTCCAGCTCACGGACCCGGAGTGCGTCGAACACGACGTCCTTGCCGCCCGGATACATCCGGTACAGGGTCGCTCGCGAAACGCCGGCCTCCGCCGCGATGTCGTCGACGCTCACCTTGGCGATTCCGTGCCGCTCGCAACAGATCTTGGTCGCGTCGAGGATACGCGTCTCTGCCGGGGTCACGAGTGAGACAATAAGACGAATTCGTCTCACTGTCAAGCAGGCGGTACCGGCGAATCGGCGTTACAGCCGTCCCGCCTCGACGATGCGCTTGAGGAATGACTGGGTCCGTTCCCGCTGCGGATCGTTGAAGATCCGCTCCGGCGGACCCTCTTCGTAGATCACGCCTTCGTGCACGAAACAGACCTTCGACGACACCTCTTTGGCAAAGCCCATCTCGTGGGTGGCCATCACGATGGTCATCCCATCCGACGCTAAGGCTCGCACGATGTTGAGCACTTCTGCAACGAGCTCGGGATCGAGCGCGGAGGTGATCTCGTCGAGCAACAGCACTCGCGGATCCATCGCCATCGCGCGAACGATTGCAACGCGCTGCTGCTGACCGCCGGAGAGGCGATCGGGATACTCGTTCGCCTTCTCGTCCAGACCAACCCGCTCCAGCAGCGCCATTGCACGGTCCCGAGCCTCGCTCCGGCTCTGATGCAACACCTTGACGGGAGCGAGCATGATGTTCTGCAACACCGTCTTGTGCGGGAACAAGTTGAAACTCTGGAACACGATGCCGACATCGGCCCGAAGGTCGTTCAAGTCGACACCGGTGCCGCTGACGCGGTTGCCGTCGATCCGAATAACACCCGACGAGATCGGCTCCAGGGCGTTGATGCACCTGAGCAGGGTCGACTTGCCGCAGCCCGATGCGCCGATCAGACAGATCACCTGGTGACGCTCGACATCGAGATCGATCCCGCACAGGACGTGGTTGGTGCCGAAGTATTTCTCGACCCCTTCCATCTGCAGAAAGGTCATCAGCTGGCCCTCGTCTTCGCGTGATCACTCTTGATCAGCCACTCAGCGGCTCTCGCCTGGGGGATCGTGATCGCGATGAACAGCAGCGCCGCCATCGTGTAGCCCGTGAACGTGGCCTGAGAGTTGTTGATGAACCGAGCCCGACCGAGCACCTCGAGGATGCCGATCGCCGAAATGAGGGCGGTGTCCTTTTGAAGGCCGATGAAGTCGTTGAGCAAGGGCGGGATGATCCGCCGCACCGCCTGGGGGACCACGACATGGCGCATCGCCTGGCCATAGGACAACCCCAGCGACCGTGCGGCTGCGAGTTGACTCCAGTGGATCGACTGGATGCCTGCCCGGTAGACCTCCGAGACGTACGCGCCGTAGACGAGCACCAGAGCAACGATGCAATAGTCCTGCACATCGAGGCTCTCCATCAACGGCAGCCGAGCTTTCTGGAGGCCATAGACGATCAGATACAGCACGAGGATTGCCGGGATCGAACGGAACATGTCGGTGTACGCCGCTGCGACGAAGCGAATCGGCGCACATGCTTTACCCGGCAAGAGGCGGAGCAAGGCAACCAACAGTGCCCAGATCAGCACCAGGATCTCGGCGATGACGAAGATCTTGATGTTGATCCAGAATCCGGTGAGCATCGAATTCCACGCTTCGCCGTTGAAAATGACGTTGTCGAAATAGACCTTCGACAAGGCTCCATCGCGAATGGTGAACAACATCACCATGAACGCCACGAAGTACACCAACAGGCCGTACCCGAGCGAGTACCAGCACCACTCTCGAGCGCGCTCGCCCGCCGCCCGTCCGGGCTCGAGATCGCCCAACTTCTCGAGCCGGCTTGCCTTGAGCGAATTGATCACAGCGAAGATGCCGGTGAACGGAAACAGCAGCGACACAATCGACGCCATGCGATAGGTCAGAACGCGAGGTACCCGCCGCGATGCGGCGGGTACCTCGGAGATGTATTGGGTGGTCACCTGACGACGACCGAATTCGGAACTAGGCGCCGACCTTGATGAACGGGACCGTGGACGGGTCGCCGCCGAGGTACTTGGCGATGTAGCCGTTCACCGATCCGTCGTCGACCAGAGCCTTGATGATTCCGTCGAAGATGGCCTTCTTCGGGCTGCCCTCGGGGTAGATCGCTCCGTACTCTTCACCGGTCGCGATTTGGGCAACGACTTCGAGCTTGCCACCGGACTGTGACGCCTGGCCGAGGTTGATCGGCGTATCGATGACGATCGCATCGACCTGGCCGGCATCGAGCGCACCGTAGGCAGAGATCAGGTCGGGGAACGACTGAGGATCCTTACCGAGACTCCACTCGGGAACTTCGAGGAAGTAGTACTCGGCGGTCGTTGTCTGCTGCACGCCGACGTTGAGCGTCTTGAGATCGTCGAAACTGGCGACTTTCGTGCCCTTCTGGACGAGGATTCCCTGGTCTGCCTTGAAATACGGCACGGAGAAGTCGACGACCTTTTCACGATCGGCAGTGATGGTCACCTGAGAGAGGGCGATGTCGTAGCTTTCTCCTGCGATCTGACCGGCCACGATTGCGTCGAAGCTTTCGTTGCGAACTTCCATCTTGAGGCCACACTCGGTGGCGATCGCCACGGCGAGATCGTGCTCGATACCGGTGGTGATGGCGGTGGGATCGACTTCGTCGGTCCCCCAGAAATTGGGTCCGGGCAAGCTGGTGACAACGGACAACACGCCCGCCTTGACCGGCTTGCAGTCGACAGATCCGCTGGCAGCAGTAGTGGTGTCAGCCTTCTTCTCATCGCTGCCGCACGCGCCGAGCAGGAACCCGCCGACGATCGTGAACGCTGCAATCTTCTTGAACTGCATCATGCTTTCTTCTCTCCCCTGAAGTGAATGCAGTACCTTACTGCACCGATCCGCAGACCCACGGTTTGCTCGAAACCGCGAACGCGTCGTTCACCGTCCACGATTCGCACCCTGCTTGCATTGCGCCCGACGGTTGCACCCCTCAGGTACGGCCGCTCGTGACCCCGCAGATCACACCACGATGGATGCATTGGGCGATCTCGCTGGTCAGCTTGTCCTCGTTCCACGCATTGAAGAAGTCCGCATGTCCGGTGATGATCGCTCCGCTGGCGAGCGTCAGTCGGCTCGGATCGCCGCTGAATTCGTAGACCACCGAGAATTGCAGTTGAGGGACGGGCACGGGATGACTGCTCGGGCAGGATCCACCGCTGCTGTAGGCCATATGGCTCTTGTGGTCCGTACTGTCGAGGTTGATGCCGTCCCAACAGTCGGGGAACGTGACGAGGAAACGCAACGGTCTGCTCGACGGGCAGGTCGGCGGGAACAGATCGCGGGCGATTCCGGTGCCACACGTCCATGCCACCACTGCTGTCGACTGGGGCTCCTCGGCACCGGCGCTGCCGGCGATCATCTCCAATCCGAGCGGGTACGGCTGGATCGACGTCGGATCGACGCCGGTGCCCGGCCGGTAGTAGGCAACGCTCTTGACCGGGGTGACCATCGTCTGTCCGTCCATCAGCGCCGGCACCCAGTACGACGCCGTGTCGAGCCGTTGATCGCAGAGCGTGTGACCAGCGAGCAACGATTCGGTGGTCGAGAAGGCATCGGCTGATTCGTTGCCGAAGAACAGATGCAGGTGCGAGTTGCCCGGTAGGTCGGGAAACACAATCGGGTCATCACGCAATGCATGGCTGAACGGGCACTGGACGATGAACTGCGGGACCCGACCTTGCGCCCCGGTCACCGGGGCATCTGGAGCCCCGTCGGTGTTCGACGTCGCGCCATGGCCCATCCCTGGCATGCTCGCCATGTCGCCCGAGGATGACGATCCGTCGCGGTCGTTGGTGCACGCTCCGAGGAGTGCCACGAACGCGAGTACAAACGCCGTGCGCCTCGCCCGGTTGCTCATGCTTGGTTGTCGCAGGACATGGTGCCGCAGGAGTTGGTATGCGCTCAGGCCGGCTTGGACGGCACGGTGATTGTGAGGATGTCGACCTTCATCGGGCCGTTGTTGGCAGGGTTCGCGGGTGCGGTTGCGGCGTCGGGCATGTTGTCCTGCTTCGGCGGTTCCGGTGACGACGTCTGATAGTCCGCAGACGGCGGATGGGTTTCGCCCAACCACGCTGCAACGTTGAGCGAGCCAACCGTCCAGTCGCCGGATCCCGTTCCCGAACACGGAGCCAGAGTCTCCAGGTCGGTCGGCGCCGAGGTGGTGAACGTGTTGTCACTGAAGCAGTTGCCGAGTGTCGAGATGTCCGTGCCTGCCGAATCGACTGCGATGTCAGCAGCCCGGTTGTTCTCGAGCACGTTGCCTTCGACCGAGTTGTCGTGCGAATCCCACAGCACCGCAGCGGGCACGTCGGCGGGATCCGGCAACGGGTCATCGACGGTGTCTGCGCACGGCTGGTTCCACGTATCGGGCGAGGGTTGGTCGTCGTTGGCGTCCTCTTCCAGGAACGGGACGAGCCCGATGCCGGTCTTGTCGTGGTCGAACACCAGGTTGCGTTCGATCACGTTGTTGACGCCACCAGCGCTGAGGATGCCGTTACCCATCGCGAGCAGTGCGACGTCGATCGCCGGCGTGTCGTCCTGGTTGTTGGAATAGACCGTGTTACCGACGATCGTGGTCGCCCGCTCCGGGTAGCACAGTTCGTAGCTTCCGCTGTTGGGCACGATGCCTGCCCGGTTGAACCGGAACACCGAGTTCACGATGTACAGGTCGCCACCGCTGTTCGTGCCCGAATATCCGAGCCCGTTGTACTCCGAGACCACATCGCTGATGACCGCGTCGCAGGGGAAACAACCGCCGATGTAGAACCCGGCATCGGGGCTGCCGGCGCCGTAGCTGTGGTCGATCTGACCGGAATACGACAGGAACGCATAGACGCCGTAGTCGCCATTGCGGAACGCCGTGAGGTACGAGCCGCGGTAGCCGGTGACGCCGGTCCAGAAGAAGCCGTTGCGGGTGTAGTTGCGGGCGGTCATGTTCTCGATCGCGACTCCGTTGGCGCCGACGACCCGAATGCCGTTGTCGAGTTCGAACTGGCCGTCGAGCACAACCGTGTTGCGGTCGAGGCCGCGAATCGTCAGATCGTTGGTCTCGACCGTGACGGCTTCGTTGTAGGTGCCGGGCTGGATCAGGATGAGATCCCCGGGTGCTGCTACGTCGACCGCCCCCTGGATAGTGGGCTGATCGTCGGGAACATTGATCACGTTGCCGTCGTCCGACGGGGCGGTGGCATCGGTCGGATCCGATGGCTGCTCGGTCACCGGTGGCGCGGACTGGATCACCGACGCTGCCGTCTCGGCCGATGTCTCGCTCGATCCAGCAGCCGTCGCGACCGTGGCCTGCTCGCCTGCCGTCGTTGGCGCCGCAGCATCCTCGCTCCCGCACGCGACCGCCGTCAGCGCAAGCGCGCCAACCATGAACATTCCCGCCAGCTTGCGCATTGGTGTCCCCCTGAAGCCCGACATCGCGACGAGTTTCGTCGGTGTCAACCAGTGACCGTAACGGTTCCGACCATCCCGGCCGAATTCGTGCCGTGGATCGAGCAATAGAACTCATAGACCCCCGGCTCGTCGAACACGTGCTCGTAGACGTCTCCGGGCACGAACGCATCGGCATCGACGCCCCAGGTGCCGCCGTCTTTCGGCAACACATCGTGATCGTTGCGACCGACGTTCTCGAACCGCACCGTGTCGCCAACCGCGACCGTCGTCTGGCGGGCACGGAACAGGTTGTCCTGGGCAACCACCCGAACCACGACTCCTGTGCGCGGCGAGGTTGGGATGGTTGGCCCGTTGACGTCGTTGTAGTCCGATCCGCAGCCGGTCAACGCTGATCCGGCGGCGATCGCCGATATCGCCGCGACTGCGGTCGCGACACGAGCGCGTCCTGTCCGAGACTTCGCCTTCGATTGCATCACTCCCCCAGCCGGTGCGCCGCCCTGACGCACCGGGCGAACATCATTGTCCAGGCAGCTCGTAGTCCGCAAAACGCTCGCGCAAGGTCTTCTTGCTGAACTTGCCGACGCTGGTCTTGGGTACCTCGTCGATGAACACGACATCGTCGGGGATCTGCCACTTGGCCAGCTTCGGGGCGAGGAACTCGATCACTTCTTCCTTGGTCAGCTCTGCACCGGGTTCGAGTACGACGCAGGCCAGCGGACGCTCGCTCCACTTCGCGCTCGGGACACCGACGACTGCGGCTTCTTTGATTTTGGGGTGGCCCATCAGCTCGTTCTCGAGCTCGACCGAGCTGATCCACTCGCCGCCACTCTTGATCAGGTCCTTGGTGCGATCGACCAACCGCACCCGGCCATCGGGCTCCATGACCGCGACGTCACCGGTCTTCAGCCACCCATCGTCGGTGAAGCTCTCCTTCGAGCGTGGGTCGTTGTAGTAGTCGGCAGCGATCCAGTTGCCTCGGCATTGCAGCTCTCCACTGGTTTCGCCGTCCCATGGAACAGCGTTGGTGGTGTCGGGCTCGACGACGCGACAGTCGACACCGAACGAGATGATGCCGACCGCTGTGTTGAGATTCGCCTGGTCCTCGATGGGCAGCAACTGCTCGGCGGCACGGAGGTAGTTGACCGACGCGATCGGGCTGGTCTCGGTCATACCCCACGCCTGCAGGATCGGGAGCCCAGTGACCTCGCGGTAGGCCTCGCTGAGCGCCTTCGGCACTGCTGAGCCGCCACAGGGAATGACGCGTAGATGGCTCGTGTCGCGCCCTCTCAATTCGGGCAGCACACCCATCCAGATCGTCGGTACCCCAGCGGCCACGGTCACCTTCTGATCGACGATCAGGTTGGCGATGGCCGGTCCCGACAGGTCGGGGCCGGGCATCACGAGCGCCGCACCGGATGCGACTGCGGCATGGGCGAGTCCCCACGCATTGGCGTGGAACATCGGAACGACGGGCAAGATCACATCGGACTCACGTGCACCGAGAGAGTCGACGGTCATCGCGCCGAAGGTGTGCAAGAACGTGCTGCGGTGGCTGTAGACGACGCCTTTCGGGTTGCCGGTCGTACCGCTCGTGTAACACATGCTCGCAGCCTGGTTCTCGTCGACCACCTTCCACTGCACCGGCTCGGCAGCCGTGAGCAGGTCTTCGTAGTTGTGCAGGGTGAGACCGTTGAGGTCGTCGGGGATGTCACCCTTGCCGTCGTCCATCAGCACCAGATGCTTGACGGTGACGAAGGTCTTCAGCAGCGGCTGGAGCAACCCGAGCAACGATCGGTCGACGAAGATCACCTCGTCCTCGGCATGGTTGACGATGTACGTCAACTGTTCGGGGAACAGCCGAATGTTGAGCGTGTGCAGCACCCGACCGCTGCACGGCGCAGCGAAGTACAACTCGAGGTGGCGAGCGGTGTTCCACGCGAACGTCGCGACCCGACCGTCGGCGGAGATGCCGAGGTTGTCGAGCACGCCACCGAGGCGACGAGTCCGTTCAGCCCATTCGCCGTACGTGATGCGTTCGAGTCCCGTCGCGGTCGCCGTCGTGATCGTCTTGTCGGAGTGATACTGCTCGGCCCGATCGAAGAGATGGACGATGGACAGCGGCGTGTCCTGCATTAAGCCGGGCATTGAGGCAGTTGGCATTGACGATTCCCCTTGAGTGGATGAGTGGATGAGTGCGCGGGTGCACCCGCTGAGACCCCGGGCCGGTTGCCCACAAGTTGTAGTCCATAGGTTACTGTCGACCGCATCGTGGACGAAGCCCCCCTGAATCCCATCACCGACCCAGCGACAGCCGTCGAAATCGAAGCCGGCACCGGACGGGACAAACGCTTGGCGATGTTGGTGACAGGATTCTTCGCCCTCGTCGCGTGCACCCAGGTCGGGGCAATCTTCTTCGCTCCACTGATCAAGCGGAGTCCTGAACTGCTCCTGGCACTGTCGTCTCGGATGCGACACCTGCTCTTCGCCGTCCCGGCCGGGATCAATCCAATCAGCTACACCGTGATCGGATTCGCTCGTTTGTCGATCGCTGCCTGGATCTGTTTCTCGCTCGGAACCCACTACGGCGATCGTGGTGTGGCCTGGATGGAGAAGCAGGTCCAGGGCGACACCCCCGCCACGTTCCGCTGGCTGCAGCGAATGGCCGACAAGGCAGGGCCAGCACTGGTGTTCTTCATGCCGGGCAGCAACATTGTTTGCGTGCTTGTCGGTCAGCGCAAGATGACTCGACAGAAATTCGGCACGTGGCTGTCGCTCGGTCTTGCATTCCGGTTGGCCTGGCTCTGGGTCGCTGCCCGACTCTTCGACAGTGAATTGCAAACCATCCTCAAGTACATCGAGAAGTACCAGTGGTGGCTGGTCGCCGCGTTCTTTCTGATCTCGGTGCTGCAGAGTGCTCGCAAGGCCGCCAAGAACCCTCAGTCGGCTCGCACGAGGCGGTCCAAGCCACAGAGCTGAGTCGGCCAACGACGTGATAGACACAAGGTATGGCTGAAGTAACCCTTGGCGGCAACGCCGTCCACACCGTTGGCGAACTCCCAGAACTCGGCACCAAGGCGCCCGACTTCTCCGTCACCGGCACCGATCTGAGCGAACTGACCGCGGCATCGTTCGCCGGCAAGAAAGTCGTGCTCAACATCTTCCCGTCGGTCGACACCCCGACCTGCGCCCAGAGTGTGCGCCACTTCAACGAGTCGGCGAGCAGCCTCGACAACACCGTCGTGCTCTGCATCAGCGCCGACCTGCCGTTCGCCCAGGGTCGCTTCTGCGGTGCTGAGGGGCTCAGTAATGTCGTCACCGGATCCAGCTTCCGGAGCAATTTCGGAGCGTCGTACGGCGTGACGCTGGCCGACAGTGCGTTCAACGGCCTGCTCGCTCGCGCGGTCGTCGTTCTCGACGAAACCGGCACCGTCGTGCACACCGAACTCGTTCCCGAGATCGCCAACGAACCGAACTACCAGTCAGCCCTCGACGCCCTCGGCTGATCGCTGTTTTGCTGATCGACTCAGCCCGCGCCCGTGAGGGAGCGAACGACCGTTGACAGTCCCACGCCGCCGTCTTGAGCGTGAGCGTCTGTCGGCAGTCGGTGACGCCGGGCAAATCTGGCGTCAGAGATCGAGGTAGGCCTCGAGCCCGATCGTCAGACCGGTTCGAGACGCGATCCGTTTGCACGCGAGCAGGATGCCCGGCATGTAGCTGGAGTTGTCGTAGCTGTCCTGGCGGATCGTGAGGCTCTGTCCGACCGTGCCGAAGATGACCTCCTGGTGCGCTTGTAACCCTCGCAGGCGCACCGAGTGGATGTGAATGTCACCTGGGCCGACGCCGCCGCGGGCCCCGGCGAACACCTCGAGCTTGGTTGGATCGGCCGCCCAGTCCGACGACGCAGCAGCCATCCGCTTGGCCGTGCTGACAGCTGTACCTGATGGCGCGTCGGCCTTGCGGTCATGGTGCAGTTCGATGATCTCGGCAGTCTCGAAATACGGCGATGCGAGTTCGGCAAAGCGCATCATCAACACGGCGCTGATCGCGAAGTTCGAGGCGACGAGACAATTGCTGGACGTGAACGCCGCCGCGAACGAGGCGAGGTCGTCGTCGTCGAATCCGGTGGTGCCGACCACAGCGTGGATCCCGTGTTCGGCCAGCCAGGGGAGCGTCGTCCGGGCGGCATCGAGCACCGTGAAGTCGATGACGACCTGGGCATCTGAGTCGACCAGCGCATCCAAGGTTCCAGCGATGGTCACGCCGTGGACTTCGGCGCCAACGGCACCCGGGTCGATCGCAGCCACCAAGTGCAGCGCCGGGTCGCCATCGACCGCACCGCATATCGTGCGCCCCATCCTCCCACCGGCGCCGACGACTCCGACTCGGATCAGCGCTTGCTCGGCATCCATGGTGGTCATCCGGCCGACGGTAGCCCGAGTTCCAGCCCGTTGGCCTCGATCGGACCGAGCGCGACAACGGTGAGTGGCTGGGACAAGATCCGCTCGATCACGCGACGGGCATCGTCTTGCTGCACAGAGTCCCAGCGGGCAACCTGCTCTGCGACCGGACGGACCGAACCAGTGGTCACGAGCAGCCCTGCAGCCCGGGCCATACGAGAACCGGTGTCTTCGAGGCCGAGCTCGAACGCACCCGTCAGGTAGCCCTTGGCGATGTCGAGTTCGTCGTCGGTGATGCCGTGCTTGATCAACAGCGCGAGCTGCTCGTGGATCAGTTCGAGGACCTCAATTGCGTGGTTGGGCTGGGTGCCGGCGTAGATCGTGAACGCCCCGGCGTCCTGATAGGACGAGACACCGCTGTAGACGCTGTACGCCAGACCGCGACGCTCGCGGATCTCGTCGAACAACCGGCTCGACAGTCCCCCGCCGAAGACGTGGTTGACGACATCGAGTGCTTCTCGATCGGGATCGTTGCGCGGCACCGACTGCATCCCGAGCACGAGATGCACCTGTTCGGTGTCGTCGTCGATCAACTCGCCGTCCTGCGCCGGCCCCGAGGCCGAACGAACGACCCGACCGTCACCCGACGGGATCGCGGCAAAGGCGGCCTCGACCTGGGCCAGGGCCACGTCGTGATCGAGCGGACCGCTGACGGCAACCACACTCGAACCGGCGCGGTAGTGATGCTCGAAGAAGCCACGCACATCAGCGGCGGTGATCACCTCGACTGTTTCCACCGAGCCAGCGGTCTCGCGACCGAGCGGGTGATCGGGGAACAGGTTGCTCATGAACGCCCGATGGGCGACGTCGTCGGGGCTGTCGTCGTCCATTGCCAGTTCTTCGAGGATGACCTGGCGCTCGTTGTCGACATCGTCCGGACGCAGCGCTGGCTGGGTCAGCACCTCGCCGAGCAGACTGATGCCGAGTTCCTGGTGCCGAGCCGGCAGCCGGGTGTAGTAGGCGGTGTATTCCTTGGAGGTGAACGCGTTGATGTCGCCACCGACGCGATCGACCGTCTGGCTGATCTCACGAGCCGAGCGGGTGTGACTGCCCTTGAACAACAGATGCTCGAGGAAATGACTGACGCCCGAGAGGTCGTTGGTCTCGTCGCGAGCGCCGACACCCACCCATGCGCCTGCCGAGATCGACAATGCGGAAGGAATGCGCTCGGTGGCGACCGTCAGACCGTTGGACAACTGGGTGATGCGAAGATCGTTCGCTACGTGTGAATCGGCGATGCCGAAACTCTACGGCCAGATCTGTCCGAGAAATCGGTCCCTCGTTCGTCACGTGTTCCCACCCCGACGTTCGGCCCGTTCCAACCGTTCATGTCATCGCACATCATCAAATGTGACGATGTGCGGTGACATGAACGGTTGGCGGGGCGGATCGGAGCGGTGGGGGGTCGATGGCGGCAGCGCTCACGGCAGAAAACGGCGAAGGAGCCGCTGCTCACGCAGCGGCTCCTTCTGTGCATCACAGACCGCCAACGGCGGCGATGGAATCAGCGGTGACGGCGCGGGCCGCGATCACGACTGTTGTTGCGGTCGTCGCGCGGCGGGCGATCGGGCTGCGGGGCTTCGCCGGCCGGGCCGAGGTCACCGAGATCACCACGGAGCTCGTCGTCGAACGCATCCTCGAAGGACACGGTGGCAACGCTGCTGTCGACCGGAGCGGCGGCACGGGGCTCGCGGCGCGGGCCACGATCCCCCCGGTCGCCGCGATCTCCGCGGTCGCCACGGTCACCGCGATCGCCACGGTCACCGCGATCAGGGCGCTCGCTGCCACGCTCACGAGGACCGTCACCTTCGGCGGCCGGCGGGTTGCTGGCCGGGCTGAGGCTGACCTTGCCCTTGTCGTCGATCTCGTCGACGCGGACTTCGATCTCGTCACCGAGGCTGAGCACGTCTTCGACTGCGTTGATCCGCTTGCCGTTGCCGAGCTTGCTGATGTGGACCAAGCCGTCACGGCCGGGGAGGATGTTCACGAACGCACCGAACTTGGTGATGTTCACGACGCGACCCATGTAGACGCCACCGATGTCCGCCTTGGGCGGGTCGATGATGCTGAGGATGCGAGCCTTGGCCTCTTCGACCCGGAAACCATCGACCGAGCCGATCGAGACGATGCCGTGAACGCCATCGTCGTCGACGCTGATGTCGGCGCCGGTCTCCTGCTGGATCGTGTTGATGACCTTGCCCTTCGGCCCGATGATCTCACCGACCTTGTCGAGCGGCACCGTGAAGGAGACGATCTTGGGAGCGGTTTCGTTGACCTCGGAGCGAGGTGCAGCAATGCAGGCATTCATGTTGGAGAGGATCGCGGTGCGGGCTTCCTTGGCCTGGGCCAAGGCTGCGATCAAGACGTCGGCGGGGATGCCGTCGATCTTGGTGTCGAGCTGCAGCGCAGTGATGACGTCGTCGGTACCGGCGACCTTGAAGTCCATGTCGCCGAAGGCATCCTCGGCACCGAGGATGTCGGTGAGGGTGGTGTACTTGCCCTCGGCGTAGACGAGGCCCATCGCGATACCCGCCACGGGGGCCTTGATCGGCACACCGGCGTCCATCAACGCCAGGCTGCCTGAGCAGACCGAAGCCATCGAGGTGGAACCGTTGGAAGCCAGCACTTCGGCCACCAAGCGGAGGGCGTAGCTGAACTCTTCCTGACTCGGCAGCACGGGGATGAGGGCACGGGCGGCGAGCGCGCCGTGGCCGATCTCGCGGCGCTTCGGCGAACCGACGCGACCCGTCTCACCGTTGGCCCACGGAGCCATGTTGTAGTGGAACAGGAAGTACTTGTGGGTCTCGGGGTCGAGCGTGTCGAGCAACTGGTTCATCCGCGGCATCGCCAGGGTCACGACGTTCATGACCTGGGTCTCGCCACGCTGGAACAGGCCGGTGCCATGAGCGGTCGGCAAGATGCCGATCTCCGACGACAGCGGACGCAGATCGCGAGGGCCGCGACCATCGATGCGAAGACCCTCGTCGACGATGCGCTTACGGACGAGCTTCTTGGTGAGGCTGCGAACCGCTTCCTTGATCGCCTTCTCCTGGCCGACGTAGGCGCCGCCTTCGCCGGCAAGGGCGGCGATCGCGTCGCTTGAAGCAGCGTCGGTGGCGGCATTGCGATCGGCCTTGGCGCTGATGGTGACGGCGTGGGCGAGCTGGGTGCTGATCGCGGTGGCGACTGCGTCGGCGAGCTCGGGGCTGTAGTCAGCGGTGACGCTGTACTGCATCGGCGTGATCGGGCCCTTGGACGCAATGACGCTGGCGACGAGCTGCTGCTGCAGCTTGATCGACTCACGGATCCACGTCTTGCAGGCCTCGAGCCCGCCGGCGAGGACAGCTTCGTCGACCTTCGGGGCGCCGTCACCGTAGTAGGCGAAGCTCTTGGCGGTGCCACCGGCTTCGACCATCATGATTGCGATGTCGTCGTTGTCGAGCAGACGCCCGGCGACAACGAGTTCGAACGTGGCGTTTTCGCCTTCGACATAGGTGGGGTGAGGGATCCATTCGCCGTCTTGGCTGAATGCAATCCGAACCGCACCGATCGGGCCGTCGAACGGAATGCCGGACAGCATGAACGCAGCCGAGGCCGAGTTGATCGCGAGGATGTCGTGCGGATTCTCCTGGTCAGCGCCGAGGATGGTCAACACGACCTGGGTCTCGTGACGGAAACCATCGGGGAAACACGGCCGCAATGGGCGGTCGGTGAGACGGCAGGTGAGGATCGCTGCCTCGGTCGGACGGCCTTCTCGACGGAAGAACGAACCGGGGATCTTGCCGGCGGCGTAGGCGCGCTCTTCGACATCGACGGTGAGGGGGAAGAAGTCCATCCCGGGGCGGACATCTTTGGCGGCGTTCGCAGTCGCAAGTACGGTGGTGCGGCCAATGCTGGCCAGGACCGCGCCCTGTGACTGTTGGGCAAGCTTGCCCGTTTCGAACGTCAGGGTCTTGTCGGTGCCCGATACGGGGCCCGACACTCGAATGGCATCGGCCATTTGAGCTCCTTTCGGCCGGACGCGTTTTTTCTCGCGACTCGACATTTGGAGCGGAGGCCGGTTCCCAGTCGGCAATGTCGGTACGAGCTACCACGGTGACAAACCCGATCGACCAGGCGTGTTCGTAGGGCACCGGCAGAGGCGACTGACAACCGATCCGATTGTCCGCTCTGGTGGTTAGTTGGACCTGAGAACAACCCAGGTCGGCGATGACCCTACCAGTGATGTGCTGCCAGATCGTGTCAAGCGGGTGGTCAGAGTCCGGGGAGGGCGACGATCGCCTCGTGTTCGAGCGTCGCGACAACGGCTCCGGCGACCTCGATCCGCACGTCGAGCACGGCCCGCTCACCGCCTCTCGTGTCGAATCGACGGACCACGACCCCGTGCACGTCGGCGGTGTCGCCGACATGGGCGACGCCGTGGTGACGGATGATGCTGCGGGTGTGCACCCATGCACCGCGAGCGACTTCGGCGTGGACGAGGTGGTTGGCGAACGCTGGCCACACCGCTGGATGTACGAGTCCGAGGCGGGTAGAGAGGTCGAGATCGTCTCCGGCACGACTGCCGTATTCGTCGCCGAACTCACCGACCATCGGAATCTGTCGGCTCCGCAGGGGTTCGCCGTTGCGCATCGCGAGGATGGGGCCGGAATCACGCACCGACGCGAAGGTGGCTCGGACCTCTCCGTCGACCAATGCATCGACGGTCGTGATGTCGCCGTCCGCCGACGGGGTGCAGCGGACCTCGTCATCGACGAACACCGGCGAGCGAAACCGGACCTCTCCCCCACCGTTGGCCAACCAGTGCTCACCCCAGGCAACCATCAGGGGATGGGTGAGGTAGGCGTATGTGGTCACCCCGGCGACGAGGGCCCGTTCGAATCCGGCGGCCTGTGCGCCAGCATCGGTATGGATCGGATTGCGGGCGTGCTCTGCCAGATTGACGGCCCGAACAACCCAGGTGGACGGATCCACGGCGGGATCAGATCGCCGGTTCCCCAGTGGGCGGACCCGACAGCGGTGTCTCAACTGTGCCTGCCGGAGTGGCAACATCGCTGCCGGCGAGCGCCGAAGTGATCCGATCGAAGCTGAGCTGATCGAGGTTGGCGTACAGCAATTCGGCACCGACGAAGCGTTCGGTTTCGGCGACGAAATCGTTGATCGTGACGTCGGTGAGCAACAGCACGACCGTGGTGGTGTTGGGCGCAACTGCGTTCTTGAACCAGTCGACCCACTCGTCGGGAACGCCGAGGTCGACGACTTTGGCCGTGATCGCTCCCGCACCGGCACCGATCACGCCGCCGGCGATCCAACCGACCGGCCCACCGACCAGCAACCCGAGGAAGCTCGCCCACAACGCACCCGACGTCGCCGAGCGACCAACGGAGGGATCGACCGTCTCGACCACGTGGGTCTTGCCGTCGTTGTCCTTGCGAACGACCACGGCGTCATGCATGACCAGCGACTTGTTGGCCGCCAGACGAGCGGTCGCGGTCATGAATTCCTGGGCGCGGAACGCATCGTTGAACGAGATGCCCACGAGGGTCTGGGGCATGGTGTCGACTTCACGGGCCATGGTGCAAATTCCTGTTCATCTATCACTGCTGCGTCGATGGAGCACGAGAGGCGTGGACGCTCCTCAACCGTACAAGGCCCGGAAGCGCCAGCGTCGCCCAACCATCGAGCGGGCCCTTGGCGGCCCGAAAACGGGTGACGCCCACTCGGCGAACCGAGCGGGCGTCGTGCTGAACAGTGATCCGATCGGACCAGGGCTCGAGGGAGATCAGCGGCGAAGGCCGAGCTTGGCGATGATGTCGCGGTAGCGCTGGACGTCGCGGTTGCGGACATAGTCGAGCATGCTGCGGCGCTGACCGACGAGCATCAGCAGTCCACGACGGCTGTGGTGATCCTTCTTGTGGAACTTGAGGTGACCCGTGAGGTGATTGATACGTGCGGTGAGCAACGCAATCTGGACCTCGGGGGATCCGGTGTCGGTGTCGTGCAGCTTGTGCTCGCTGATGACGGACTGCTTTTCCATGTTCAATGCCTTCCAAGGGGAGAGGTCGCCCCGGACCGACGGTCCAGCAGCATCTCGCCAGCGCACCTGCATCGCACGACACAGCAGCCCCAACGGACCCTGCAACTCTAAGGCCACCTGGAGCAGGCGCCAACCCCGTCCCGCTCGGCTCTCGACCATCCGAAGCTGATCACGCGTCCGGCGGGCCGCTTGGCTACCGTGCTCGATGTGACTTCGCTCCCCGAATTACGGGCCCGCATCGACGAACTCGACCGACGTCTGGTGGCGGTGCTCGCCGAACGACTCGCTGTGTGCGAAGAAGTCGCTCGTGTCAAAGAAAGCAGCGACACGCCCGTCATTCAGCCGGCACGCGTTCGGGATGTCATCACCAGCCGACGCCAGTGGGCCATCGACATCGGTGTCGATCCGGACTTCGCCGAGCAGGTGTTTCGGGTGTTGCTCGCCGAGACCCATCGGATCGAGGTTGCCGGCACGCGGCCCGACACGAAACCGGACAAGTCAGCGGCGCCAGAGAGCACCCGCAGCGCGGTCGACACGGTTGCGACCCGTCTCGATCATGTCGTGATCGCGGTCGACGCTCTCGATGCCGCGGTGCACACGTTCACCGATCGGCTCGGATTCCACTCGGTCGGTTTCGCCGATGGCGAGCATCCGGGCATGCACGCAGTGGCAGCCGGAGGTGTGGTGATCGTGCTGGTCGGACCGGATGCGAGCGTGGCTGTGGCAGCCCATCTCGCTCGACGGGGCAGCGGTATTCAGCACGTCGCAATCGACGTCCTCAACGCCTCGTACGCACGCGCCGCGCTCACATCGGCTGACGCTCCCCTGCTCACCGACATCATGATCGACGCGAACGGTCACGAGCAGTTTTTCACCATCCACGACGATTCGATCGGGATCCAACTCGGGTTCATCTCCCGCACCGGTCACCGCGTCGGCATTGGTGGGACGAACGTGCTGGCATCGTTCGAACGCCAGCCGACAGAGCCGTAGTCGAAGAGTCGTCAGCCGGAGCCGTCATCGGGCCCGGCCGTCATCCTTCGGGACCGATCAGAAGTAGATGATGCTTTCAGCCTTGGCCTCAGCGGCGTCGAGATCGTCGGTATAGGCGCCGGTGGAGAGGTATTTCCAACCGTTGTCGCAGACGATGAACACGATGACGCCCTCCTCGATCTGCTCGGCAACCTTTGCCGCACCAGCCATCGCTGCGCCGGCGGAGATGCCTGCGAAGACGCCACACTCGGACACCAGCCGACGAGTCCACTCGATGCTCTCGCGGGGTCGAACG
>JBDSDH010000319.1:0-4112 GCA_039920665.1 Ilumatobacteraceae bacterium | reverse complement strand
GCTTCACTGCCGGCCTGCGCAGCGCCCTGCGCGAAGACCCCGACGTCGTGCTGCTCGGCGAAATGCGCGACCTCGACAGCATCGCAATCACCCTCTCGCTGGCCGAGACGGGTCACCTCGTGTTCGCCACGCTGCACACCAACGACGCATCGCAGGCACTCGACCGTATTGTCGACGTCTTCCCCGCCGAGCGCCGCGACCAGATCCAGATCCAGCTCGCCGGCGCGCTGCAAGGCGTCATCAGCCAGCGTCTCGTTGCTGTCGAGGGTGGCGGTCGAGTCGCTGCGTATGAAGTGCTGCTCGGTACCGAAGCCGTCCGCAACCTGGTCCGTGAGGGCAAGAGTCGGCAGATGCGTAACGTCATCACCACGAGCCAGAAGGACGGCATGCAGACGATCGAGATGGACCTCGCCCGTCTCGTCGCGAGCGGTCTGCTGACGATGGAGGCTGCCTGTGAGGTGAGTGCTTACCCGAAAGAGATCATGGCCCACGCGGCAACATCGCGTGCCCAGATGCAGGCACAGGCAACTGCGCTGTCCGGTCAAGGCGCCGCCAACGGCAGTGCCCAACTCGTCTCGCGCTGATCGGAATCAGCGATGAGTTCGATGACGAAGCAACTGCCGTACAAGTTGATCGCGGGCATCACGCCCTGCCCTGGCGGGTGGTTGGTCGTTCCGGCGCGCCTCGCCGGCATCACGGTCGTCGCTGAGGATGCACTGGTGCTCAACAGCCTGATCGAAGTCGTCGATTTCCGGCCGAAATTCGACGCTGCAGCAATCAATATTCCAATGGGGTTCGCCGACGAATCATCCACCCAGTTCGGCGAATGTGAACGCCAATCGCGCGCGTTCATCGGCTGGCCGCGCATGATCGCAATGCGGCCGCTTCCGTCTCGAGCAGTGCTCCATGCGCCAACCAAGAAGGCGGCCCGAGAGATGGAACCGTGGCTGACGAACGACGACTTCCGCAAATTTCGATGGTTGCGCGAAGCCGAGCAAGTGTTCCAGCCGTTCCATCAACGCAACTTCTTCTCGGCGCATCCCGACATGTCCTACACGCTGATGAACGACGACATTCCACTCAAGACGTCACCGTTTCACGAGGACGGCGTGCTCGAGCGAATCGATCTGATCCGCAAGAAGCTGCCGGGCGTCGAGGAAGTGATCACGCGTGCGCTGCCGAAGGGCGCGGCGCGTGTTCACGTCATCCAAGCTACTGGCTTGGTGTGGACCGCTCGACGAGCAATCGGGCGAGCGATCAGTCGATTGCCGGTGGATCCCACCTGGGACAGCAACGGCCTACGAATTGAAGTCGTCCGCTGACCAGCGGTCGCACCGTGGTCGTCGGCTGACCATCGGTCGCACCGACTTCGTCCACAGCAGGGGACGTCAGCCGTCCAGCACTCGCCAGGAGTTGATCGCCGTCTTGATGCCGTCGTCGCTGATTTGCACAACGGCGCGCATCGTGGTCGATGCACCCTTCTTCGTCGCCTTGGCATCGAGAACCACGGTCACCGGAATCGGGCTGGTCTCGACTCTGATCACGAAGTTCGACGCAGAAGCCGACGACTGCAGGTCGATCCTCGAGAACGCAGCACCACCGAGCAGCTGGCCATTGGCCACGTTGGTGACGTTGCCGAACGTGAGCTGTGCTCTCGGAGCCCAAGCGAGACCGTGGATGACCATGTCTTGGCTGGGCGAGCCGGACTTGCTGGAGAGGATAGGGTCACCCGTTTCACCGTTCCACCCCAGGGTGCTCTTGAGGTAGAGGGGGGTTCCGTCGAAGTCGAGTGCTTGGATGCTGACGAGGCTCTTGCCCTGCTTACGGCGGAGGATCTCGAGCTTGCCCTTGTCGATTCGGATGTGGCTCGAGCCACCCAAGTAGAACGTCGCACCCGGCTTGCTACCACTTGCCTTATCGGCATTCACAGCGGTGACGCACCGGGCGTTCTCGACGAACTGGATGTCGCCGTAGTTGACGAAGTCGGCCCAGCCGGCCACGACGGTCTGATCGACCTTGAAGTCGATGTTCTCGAAGTAGTACTCGCCGGATTTGAAATAGTTGTTGGATCCCAAGGCCGGCGCCGTCGTGTACTTGCCGGGGGACCACACCTTGCAACCAGTGCTGTCGACGATGGGGGCGGCCGCGGGTGTGGTCGGCACGTTGGTCGTGGGAGTCGTGTACAACGTCGACCACGGCTGGTCGAGGCAGAGCATGCCGCGAAGCACGGGTTTGAACGTCAAGTTGGTCGGCACCCCCGGCGGGCTGGTTTCGATGTTGTCGCATTTGGCGGTCGTGTCGCTGTACCAGAGGTCGCCGTCCTCGATCTGAACATCAGCTTTGAGGTCGATCTTGGATGGATCAGAGACATACACCGGCCCGCCCAAGAGCTTTTGCTTGCCGGCACCGCCCGAACTCGTGAGATTCCACTGGCCGGGCGGCACGCCCTCACCGGTGACGATGATGGCCCAGCCCTGGATGTCACCGAACCCGGTCGCCGCTTTGCGGCACGTCACCGTCACCTGCGACTCGTTGACGATTGCGGGAAACGGGATCTTGTAGCCGGTGTTGCCCAGCGATGTGAAACAGCCGGCATAGGACTGCAGCGACAGCCGCTCGATGCCGTACCGCAATCCACCGTCTGCGGCCGCGAGGCGATCGGCTCGGTCCTCGACGATGGTCGAATAGCGGAGGCCGGCGGAGACGTACCCGGCGAGCGCAACCACCACCGCGGACAGGATAACGCTCGCAACCAGCACCATCGGCAGAATGCTGCCCTCGTCACGGCTCTTTCGTAGCGCGCATCTCATGGCGTGACTCCCAGGTTGACGGATCCGATAACTGTGCTCGAGCTGTCCTTGACGAGCAGCGTCTTGGTTCCGGACGACCACAATTCCGGGCTGGGGTGGTTCGGCAGGATGACAGAGCGGGTCGCCCCGGACGTCGGGAAGTTGCGGACGTATTTGCCGTTCGGCGCACCGGTGTCGTAGTGCAGCGCAAGGCCTGCGCAGTATCCGCTCTGGATCGTGATGGTGACGGTGACGTCGTTCTCGAGGGCATCCGGGTCGTTTTTTTTCAGGGCAACTGTCGATCGACTCAGCACGGGCGTCGAGATGACGCACGTCGGTGGCGCCGTGATGGTGATCGTCAGCGTCGCCGTTGCCGTCGCACCGCTCGGGTCGGTCACGCTGTAGCCGATGGCCGACGTCCCGGCGACCGCCGTGGACGGGGGCGTGACAGTCACCGACAGGCCTGCGATGCTCGTGGTCCATCCGCTCGGCACACCGGTGAGTGAAACGGTCAAGGCTGCTCCCTCCGGGTCCGACGCCGAGAGCGGAACCACGACTGCGGCACCTGCGATCGTCGACCCTGACGACGGATTCGCAACCGGCGGCTGATTCACCGCGGCAGCCGGGATGACCATGAACGTGAGGTCCGCCGAACCCGTCAGACCCGCGGGATCCGTGACTGTGAAGGGAATGACGACGGTGGTGTTGTCAGCGCTGGCAGGGGCGGTCACGCTGAAGGAAAGTGGTCCGATCGTCGCGACTGTCCATCCGGCCGGCACGGACGGCACCGTCGCCGTCACCGCAAGGCCCTCTGGGTCGGTTCCCGACACGCTGACGGCGAGCGGAGTCCCCGACGTCACGGTGTAGGAAGCACCGACCCCGACCGGTGGGTTGTTGGTCGGAACGGTCTCCGGAGGAACCGTTCCGCCGGCCGGCGGTGGAAGCGACTCGTTGAGGTTCTTCGTCGTACCGGTGATCACGATCGTCTTGCCCACTATCGGTTGGACGGAAAATTTGATCGTGTCCTTGCGGAGGTCGGCATCGGGTGAATCGCTGATGGTCACCTTCACCGGCTCGGCGCCGACGATCCATTCGGGGATGAGACCGCTGACCTTGATGGACTGTGGACTAGTTCCGACAACGCAATAGACGCGTACGATCCGCCCGCCCTTCGTAGCGATTGATTCCGGAACGTATCGGTAGCTCACGGTGAAATTCGAGGTTGAACTGATCGTCTCGGACCACGTCATCTTCAACAGGTTGAACCCTGGATCCACCCCGGCACAACCGCTGGCCGCAGCCGAAGCACTGTCGAACGTATCG
>JBDSDH010000318.1:0-63395 GCA_039920665.1 Ilumatobacteraceae bacterium | reverse complement strand
AGCCAGCGTCGGTCTGCGCACGATCTTTCAACACTTCACCGACATGAACGCGCTGCACACAGCCGCCGGCGAGGAACTCGCACGAGAATCATGCCCAACGTACTGCACGTGCCAGCCGATCTTCCGGTTGCTGAGCGGATTCAGTTGGCCGCTGCGAGCAGCGGTCTGGTGCTCGAAGAGATGACCACGCTGCGTCGGGCTTGCGAGCGTCAGGAACCGCTGTCGTACGGGATCCGTTGCCTCATCAGCAATTGGGAAGCCGCCGGATCGGATTCCACCCGCCGGATCTTCGAGACCGAATTCACCGCCGCCGAGCCTGCCAACCGCGAGATGCTCGAACTGACCGTCGACGCCGTCCTCAGCTGGTCGAACTGGAATCAACTGCGTCAGCGGCGCGACCTCTCGATTGCTCAGAGCCTGGCAGTCCTGCGCTACTCGCTCACCGCGTTGCTCTGCAACTGATCGACGAGCCGCGGGGCTTCGGGACGATCAGCGAACTTCGATCGTCACTTGCTCGCTGTAGCTGTCCGCCACCGCGGGCCCCAGGCCCTTCGGCGTCTGGTCGGTTCCGAACAACTGCATGAACCACGCGGTCACTGCGTGTTGGATGATCGGGAACGTCGTTGCCACCGGTGCCGCCGGGAGGACACAGCCGTCCTGGCCGAGCGTGCGGAACTTTGGCATTGCATCGAGCAGCGCCCCCAGACCGGAGGCCTCGGCGATGCCGATGATGCCCTTACCGTCGCCGAATGTACAGAAGTCGTCGAAGCCGTTGTGGCCGACGCCGTCGATCGACCAGTACAGGGACGGCTCTGGCACGGTCTCGAACGCATCGTGGGTTCGATCGGTCGAGATGACCTGATCCAACGCTCCGGCGAGAAAGAAGCTGGGCTTGTCCGGCAGGGTTGCGGGGTCGGCGCCGCCCAACAGCCCCGATGCCATCGAGACGTAGCCGTCGACTCGATCGTCGGCAGCCGCAGCCAGGATTGTCCCGCCTCCGGCCGAGTGCCCGAGGGCACCAACACGATCGGCGTCGATATGGCCCTCGAAAGGATCGCCGGGTGTCGTCGATCGAGCGACGATCATGTCGAGGCTCGAGAGCAGATCGTCCTTGGGATCGGTGACGACGTCGGGAGCGATCTGGGCGACGGAGTGATACAGGTCGCGGGTCGGATGATCGGGGCTCACGACGATGATGCCCCACGAGGCGAGATGCGAGGTCAGGAAGCTCGATCCGACCCGAATTCCGCTGAAGCCGTGGCTGTTGAGCACCACAGGGAACGTGCCGTCGGCAACGGCCGCGTCGCGTGACGCAGCGTAGGAGAACGTCGCTGGGATGTCGGCGGTGAGGATCGCTTTGATCGCCGGCGCCGTGAAGTCACGGACGTCGTAGGTCTCGGTGCCCGTCGAACCAGCGACAGCCGGATACCAGACTTCGACGTTGATCCCATTCGCGATCGCGACCGTGGTCACTCCAACCGGGTATGGGCCAGCAGCTTCGTAGGCATCAGCAAGAGTTGCTGGGTCGAGCGTGGTCGTGGTCGCCTGCTCAGTGGTGGTCGATGCCTCGGTGGTGGTGGCTGCCTCAGTCGTCGTCGGGGCATCCGTCGTCACCGCCTCGGCGGTCACAGCGGCGGCCGCGGTTGCCGACGACGAACTGGCGGCCGACGAATTGGGGGCCGAGTCGTTGCCGCTCGAGCAGGCGGCGAAGGCGAGCGCGACGGACGCAACGAAGGCGAGTGGACGCAGAGGTGTGGACACGCCTGGCATCGTGACAGAAGTTCGTGGGAGAGATCGGATCGGACTGGGTGGTCGTGGTGCAGTGCAATTGATTGGGGCGGAAGTGGAAGGCAGCGGATATCGTTTCGCAGCCGATGTCGCGCAAGCGGCACACGGCGACGTGGCCGAATGGTTCAGGCAACGGCCTGCAAAGCCGTGTATCCGGGTTCGATTCCCGGCGTCGCCTCGAACGCCTCTGTCCTGTGCTCGCAGGACGGAGGCGTTTTGCGTTGCGTCACCCATCCACTGCGCGTGGCTGATGTTTGACCGCCCAGGGGCAGGGGCAGAGCGCTGGCATGCCCGCGCCTGCGATCGATCTGTCCCATCCGGGCACGGCGCCCACGGCGTGGCAGCCCGTTGTCGAGGCTTTGCCACTGTGGCAGTTGCAGCCCCAACGGCACCGTCGGGTCGTGGTGGTCGCTCCGCATCCAGACGATGAGACGCTCGGCGTCGGCGGGCTGATCGCCGACGCTTCCTCAGCCGGTATGGACATCTTGGTCATCTCGCTGACCGACGGTGAAGCGGCGTTCACCGAGGTGGGCCTCGGTGAACGCCGCCATCACGAACTCAAGGCTGCGATGGAATGCCTCGCACCCGTTGCCGCTCTGACGATCGAGCGGGTTGGCTTGCCCGATGGCGGACTGACTGATCGTCACGAGCAAATCGCAGCGGCAATCACCGATCGCCTGCAGCGCGGCGACCTGGTGTTCGCCCCGCTTTCCTGCGACGGCCACCCGGACCACGATGCCGTCGGCGCTGTGGTGGAATCTCTCGTTCGCGATGACATCGACGTGTGCTTCTATCCGATCTGGTCCTGGCACTGGCACCAGCCATCAACCTCGGTCATCGGCGTCAGTGGGCGACGATCGGTGATGTCGCCTGCCGCAGCAGCGGCCAAGGCTGCAGCACTCGAGTGCTACAGATCGCAGACAGCCGGCGACGATCCGATCCTGCCCGACCATTTTCGGGGTCGATTCGACAGCCCGTTCGAAGTGATCGTTTGTCGTCGATGAGAGTCGATCTCGATGCCTTCGAACAGATGTACCGAGTTGATGCGGACCCGTGGGATTTCGGTGGTTCACCATACGAGCAGCGCAAGTACGACATCACCGTTGCGTCGTTGCCCCGACGTCGATACTCACGCTGCTTCGAGCCGGGCTGCTCGATCGGAGCGCTCACTGAACGGTTGGCTCCGATCTGCGACGAAGTCGTCGCGCTCGACGTGTCGCCGAGCGCAATCGCAACAGCGACTGTCCGACTCGCATCGGTCGGAGGCGTCTCGCTGAGCGTCGGCACGATTCCTGAGCAATGGCCGAGTGGAGACTTCGATCTGATCGTGATGTCCGAGATCGGCTACTACTGGGACGAACCGGCGTTGGCCGATGTCGTCGACACAGCATGGACGAGTCTCGTAGCGGGCGGTGATCTCGTCGCCGTGCACTGGCTCGGTCACTCGCCGGATCACGTCTTGGACGGCATCACGGTGCACGAGATCCTGGCTCAGCGACTGGGGGAGTCGGCCGTCCACCACCGCGACGCTCGATTCGTGCTCGACGTCTGGACTGCGTCGTGAGCGGCGGAGTGGCTCCGGACGCAGGGTCGATTCGAGCGTCGCTGCTGGCGGTGGCAAAACCGTTGCCGGCGCCAGGCGCCGGACACACCGGGCAACGGCTGCGTGCGCTCTTCGACATCGCAGTAGCCGATCTCGAACTGGCTCGATTGGCCGAAGCCCACCATGACGCTCACGCGATCGCTGCAGAACTCGACCACGATCTGGTCGACGGTGCGCTCTACGGAGTGTGGGCCGCTAGTGGCCCCGACCCATTGCAAGCCGGGCCATGCGGAGTCGACCATCACCTCGTCGGCACGTTGCCGTGGTGTTCCGGCATCGGCGTCGTCGACCGAGCGCTGGTCACTGCGGGCGATCTGCTGTTCGACGTCGCCGTCGCTGACGGCAAGCGTGGCGAGTCGCTCGCGCCATGGATGTCTCCGGCGTTCGCCGTGACCGGCACCGGATCGATGACATTCGATCTCGTCGTCTCTGACGTTTCCAGGGTTGGATCGCGAGGGGACTACCTCGCCCGACCTGGCTTCTGGCACGGTGCAATTTGCGTCGCTGCATGCTGGGCGGGCGGGGCGCGTGGTCTTGTCGATCGCCACCTCGCCCGTTGGCGACGCGACGACCCACATGCACTGGCCCATCTCGGCGGCGCCCTTGCGTGGTCGGACGCACTCGAGGCCGTGCTCGAGCGGGCTGCGGCCGAGATCGACCGCGATCCTGGCGATGCCTCAGCAGCGCAGGTTCGAGCCCGCGGCGTCCGCCATGTGATCGATCGGATGAGCACCCGCATCATCGACGATCTCGGAGTCGGCGCGGGACCCGAACCGCTCGCATTCGATCACGACATCCTCGCACGTACCCAGCAGTTGCAGCTCTACCTTCGTCAATGCCACGGCGAACGCGACATCGAACCGGTCGGGCAGGAAGCCCTCAGTCGAAGGTGACGACGATCTTGCCGAAGAAATTGCTGCTGGCCATCGTTTGTTGGGCTGCGGCCAGATCGTCGAACGCCCAGACACTGTCGATCACAACGCGTTGGCATTCGGCCATCTCGACCAACATCAGTGGGAAATCGCTGGCCAAGTAACCACCCGCACCGATCAACGATCGGCCCCAGTGGTACACGTCGGTCAGTGCAAGTGTTGTCTCGGTGCCGGTGGTCGTGCCGCAGAACACCATCCGCCCTCCGATCGCGAGTGACTGCACCGATGATCGGAACAACGCCGGTCCGACGTGATCAACGACGAGATCGACACCACGCCCATCCGTGATCGCTGCCACCCGTTCGGCGACGTCCTGCGCCGTGTAATCGATCGCGTGGTGATAGCCGGCGGCGAGTGCCTTGGCGACTTTGGCCGGTCCGCCCGCCGTGGTGATCACGGTCGCGCCGCGATGCAGCAACAGCGCAAGCAGCGCACACGACACCCCGGATCCGGCACCGTTGACGAGGACGGTCTCTCCGACGGTGTGTCCGCCCGCCTGCAGCGCTCGATATGCCGTCATCGCAGCCACCGGCAATGTCGACGCCTCGACGAACGACATCCCGACTGGCATTGCGTAGGTGCGGTCAGCCGGTGCAGCAACCAGCTCAGCAAAGCCGCCGGGCCGGGTGGAACCAACGGTTCGCAGGTTCTCGCAGTACGGCGCGCGTCCGTCCGTGCAGCGATCGCACTCACCGCATGTACTCACGGGGTCGATGATGACCGCATCACCGAGCGCCGGTCCAACGCCGTTCGCCAGGTCTCCCCGGTCGACCACGATGCCTGCGACATCCATCCCGGCGATGTGCGGGAGCGCGAATCCGCGCACCAGAGGAGCCGTCCGCTGGAGCAGATCGAGGCGGTTGAGTGCGCACGCACGAACCTCGACGACCAGATCGCCGGTGGCGGGCACCGGGTCGGGCACGGTTTCGAAGGCGACGACCTCGTCGCCCCCGAAACCGCGCTGAACCTGAGCTCTCACCCGGGCCAGGTGACCTTGCCATCGGTGCCGTAGAGGCCTGCGGCAAGTTTCGTGTCGTAGTACTTGCCGTCCTTCGGTGCACCGTCGGGCCAGACGCCGGCATCGACATATGCGGCATATTCGGCATCGAACACGGCCGGGTCGATCAGGCCGATCGGCTCACCGGATGGGGTGCCGTCTTGGACCAATTGCAGTTCCTCGCCGAGGCGGTAACGCTCGCCGGCCTCGGTCAGATAATTCTGGTTCCCTGCTGCATCGATGGCAGCGACGGACGCGGCGACGGCGCCGTCGGGGTCGGCAATGGTGTCCTCCATCCCCTTCAGTGCAGCGCGAATGAAGTCTTCGGTCGCCGTTGGATGGTCGGCTGCAAACCCCTTGGAGGTGTAGAGCAGACCGAACGAGCCGGGGATGTCCTCCGCGGCTGGATCGAAGATGTTGTACTTCACGCCTGCAGCGTCGAGCTGGCCGGGCTCGTTGGACTTGTACACCGGCAGGGCATCGATGCCGGAGCTGAGTTGGGCGACCGGGTCATAACCATCGAGCAGGATTTCTTTGTAGTCGGTGCCGCGGACCAGACCTGCGCTGGCGAGGAGCGCGACGATCGACGGCGGGATGTCACCCTTCACGCCGATTGTCTTGCCCTGCAAATCGGCGAGCGTGGTCGCACCACCCTCCGGGGTGACGAGCGCCTCGACCGGCACCTTGCCGTAGTCGACGAGGGCGAGGAATTCGGCGCCGTCCTTGGAATAGTTGAGGATCTCGGTGTAGTTGCCGGCCGAGGAGAATTGGGCCTCGTTGGCGGCGATGAGTGGGTAGTTGTTCGTCGAGAAGCCTGGCCGCATCTCGACATCGAGGCACAGGTCCTCGAAGTAGCCCTTGTCCTTGGCGACCACGACGTCGACGATCGACGGGGTCGCAGCGAAGTCGAAGCTGCTCAGGTAGGTGATCGTTCCGACCGCCTTGTTCTCAGCGCATCGCTCGGCAGATATCTCCCCGGCGCCCGCTGCGGCCGTGTCGCCGGTGGTCGCAGCCGTTGTGGCTGCAGTGGTACCTGCGGTCGAGTCGGCGGTCGTCGGCGCCGTGGAGCCGGCAGTCGAGTCGGCGGTGGTCCCGATGGTCGACGGTGCGGCGGTGGCGGCCGTGGACGTCGCCGAATTGTCGTCGCTGCTGCATGCTGCTGTCAGTAGGGCAAGTGCGACGAGCACGGCGCTCGCCGGCCCGATCTGCTTGTTCACGCTGATCATGGTGTGTCTCCTTGTGGATGTTGAGGTCGTCGAGATCGTTGTTGGTTGTTGGTTGTTGGTTGCTGGTGTCGGTTGCTGGTGCTGGTGTCACTGGCGCTGGCTGCTGTGCCAGTGCAGGACCAGTCGTTCGAGGCCGGTGATGAGCAGGGTCGCAGTGGCACCGATCACCGCGAGGGTGAACACCGAACCCCAGATCTGGAGTGGCAGGTTGCGGGCCTGGCCGACCTTGACGGCATAACCGAGGCCGCCACTGACCCCGGAGAAGAACTCGCCCAACACCGCGCCGATCAACGACAGGCCAACGGCGATGCGTGCTGCCGAAAAGACGCTCGGCAGAGCCGACGGCAGGCGCAGCTTGAAAAACACTTCCAAGCCGCTGGCATCGACCGATCGAGCGAGTTCGATCAGCCCGGGGTCGACGGACCTCAGTCCCGTCAAGCCGTTGATCAGAAATGGCACGAAGCAGACGAGCGAGGTCATGATCACGATCGGCTTGAACCCAAATCCCTGCCAGATCACGATCGCTGGTGCATAGGCGATGATCGGGGTGACCTGCACGAGCACTGCGAGCGGAAGGACAGCCCGCTCGAGAAACCGGCTCTGGGCCATTGCGGTCGCGGCGATCATCGCCAGGACGAACGCGATCACGAACCCCACCAATGCTTCCCACATCGTCGTGCGGGCGTTGTCGAAGTAGAACCTCTTGTCGCTGCTGAGATGCCGGATGACATCGATCGGAGACGACAGCGCGAACTTCTTGATGTCGTAGACGCGGATTGCCAGTTCCCACAATCCGAGGAACGCGATGATGCCGACAATCGGGGCGATGATGAGCAGCGCTCGTCCGATCCGTGTGCGGGTCCGACGTCCACTGGTTGCGACGGGGTCGACGCCGCGCAGCGCAAGCGAACCGGCGACGGAGGTTTCGGCGACGGGGGAGACGTCGAGATCGCTCATTGGGCGTGATGCTCGCGCAGATCGGTTCGCAGTATCCGAACATTCTCGTGGAACTCGGGTGTGTCTTCCATCTCCGGAGTGCGTGGGCGGGGCAGGTCGATGGTGCGCTCGGTGGCGATGCGGCCAGGGCCTGCAGCCATCACGATCACCCGATCGGACAGGATCACCGCTTCCTGCACGCTGTGGGTGACGAACACCACAGTGGTACGAGCCCCGGATTGCCACAGATCGAGCAACAGGTAGCGCATGTCAGCACGGGTGATTTCATCGAGTGCCGCGAACGGTTCGTCCATCAACAGGATCGGTGCGCCGAGCGCGAATGCGCGAACCAACGAGGCTCGCTGCTGCATGCCACCCGACAGTTCGTGAGGGTACGCCTGCTCGAAACCACGCAGCCCAACGGTCTCCAACAGGCTCGTGATCTGGGCATCGTCCATCACTGGATGACTCTCGGCGCCACGGTGCAGTTCGGTGAGGAAGCGCACATTTTGACCGAGGGTTCTCCACGGGACGAGCGCTGGTGCCTGCGGGACGAGTCCGAACTGCTTGGCGGAACGGGCTTGGTCAGCGGTCTGGCCATCGACGACCATGACGCCTGAATCGGCGTGCTGCAGCCCGCCGATGATGCGCAGCAGGGTGCTCTTGCCGCAACCACTCGGACCGAGCAGGCTGACGAATTCACCGCGGGAAATGTCGAGGTTGACATCGGCGAGCGCAGTGACCGTGCGGCCGCGGCGGCGGAAGACCTTGCCGACGTTGTCGACCTCGATCAGGATGGCTCCGAGTCGCGGGGCCACAGTGGTGAGGTCGGTTGCAGTCGGCATGATGATGTATCCCCTTTCCGGCGTTTCGCGGCGTTGTGTTTGCTGGCAGTTTCTATCGCCGAGATGTCACCCAGACATTTCGGCAGTGTCAACAGCCTCCAGTGGAGCAGAAACTACGGGGTCAGCGGACATCGATGGAAGACGGCAGCGGTGTGACATGTGGTCGATGGGAGACCGTGCACCAGGTGGTCGCTCGTTCGGCGTCGAACTTCTACTCGTGTTCGGGGGCCGATGTGCCGATGGAAGTTCTCGTGGAGATCGCGCAACGCGCTTGGGGCAATCCGGACGATGATCGGACAACCGACCGGAAAAGTGACCGGAGACGGGTGCTGATCATCGCGGCCTTCGTCGGGGCGGCGGTGGTCGCGCAGTGCGTCGCGAGGGTGATCGCAGACCTGTTCGCGCCGGGCATGTCGGCAGCGGCCGAACTACTGCTCGAGACGGTGTCCGTGGCGATTGCACTCGGGAGCGCGGCCTGGCGGCTCGTCTACCTGCCGATCTTGCGTCGTGCGACACCGGCGACACTGGCGACACCGGCGACACTGGCGACACCGGCGACATTGATGCCGGTCGAGATGCCGCGTCGCCGCCACCTCCGCCTGGTCGATTGACCGGCGACAGATCGCGATTGACCGCTTCGACTGATGTCTGTACAGTCATGTACAGACATGAAGAAGACACCGCACATTTCGCCGGCTGGCCCCGCTGACGCGCACGTCAAGGCCACCCGCGAGCAGTGGCTCGGCGCGTCGATCGACACCCTGCGAATGGAGGGCGTCGACCAGATCCGGGTGCTGCCCCTCGCGCAGCGGCTCGGTGTGAGCCGGTCGAGTTTCTATTGGTACTTCCAATCGCGCGAGAACCTGCTCGACGAAGTCCTCGCAGCATGGTCGGCCAAGAACACCGCATCGATCGTCGACCACGCTGATCGGTCGTCGCTGACCATTGCCTCGGGGGTTCTCGGACTCTTCGAGTGCTGGGCTGACAGCCGCTTGTTCGACCCCAAACTCGATGCTGCCGTCCGAGCCTGGGCGAGCCGCGACGTCGAAGTCGAAGCCGCGGTTGTCGGTGCTGATCAGACCCGGCTCGATGCGATCGCTGGAATGTACGCGCGTCACGGATACGTCGATTCGACCGTGCGGGCCCAAGTGCTCTACTACACCCAGATCGGTTATTACGCGCTCGGTATCGACGAGCCCAACGACGTGCGGCTCGTCGACGCTGCTGCGTACGTACAGGCGCTCACGGGCACCGACCCGACGTCAACCGAAGTGGCGGCGTTCGCCGAATTCCTCGACCAAGTCGACAAGTCCAACCAGTACGACCAATGCGAGAAGGGAACGTCATGACCGCAATCGACAACCCGTCGACCCGTTCGGTGCTGGCAAAGGTCTTCGCCGGCCGGCGCGGCTTGCCGGCGTCGGCGTTCATCTCCGAGGCGTACTTCACCGACGAGATGACGCTGCTGATGCACCGCCACTGGGTGTGCATCGGTCTCGCCCGAGATGCGGCGATGCCGGGCGACCTCCATCCGGTCGAGTTTGCCGGCGTTCCCCTGGTGATGGCTCGTGATGCCGATGGTGTGCTGCGAGTGATGCACAACGTCTGCAGCCACCGCGGCGCGATGCTGGTCGACGAACCACAGTGCGGTGCCGCCCGGATCACGTGTCCGTACCACCGCTGGATGTACGGCCTCGACGGCGCGCTCGAGCACACCCACCACATCGGTGGATTTCGGGTGCACGTCACGCCGGAAGCCGATCCATCGGAACTGGGTCTACGCCCGGTGCGCTCGAACGTGTGGCACGGGTTCGTGTTCGTCGACCTATCCGGCCAAGCCGAGCCGTTCGACGAGTACATCCGCCCGACTGCCGACCGCCTGGATGTGATCGATTTCGACCTCGTCCGCGACGATCCGACGCTGGACATCGACGTCGAGGTCCACTCGAACTGGAAGACGATCATCGAGAACTTCGTCGAGAGCTATCACGTTCCCCAGGTGCATCCGGAACTGCAGAAGTTCAATCCGATGTCGGCCCACTATCAGATTCTCGGCGGCGCTGCCTACGCGGGCCAGGGTGGGACCGCATATGGATCGTCCGAGAATCCGGCACCGATGCCCGGCGACGACCTGCCGATCATGCAACGGCTGGCCGATCAGAACTTCAGCTACGAGAGCCTGTATGTCTTTCCCAACCTGATCCTAGTGCCTGTCGAGAACATGATGTTCTGGATCATGGTCTCGCCCCATTCGGCAGCTGTGACGCACGAGCGGGTGTCGTTTGCGTTCTACACCGACGAGGCAATGACCGAGGCACATCGTGCCGGTCGCGAGGCGGTGGTCGCGAGCATCGTCCAGATCAACAACGAGGACATCGCGATCGTCGAGTCGTGTCAACGCGGCCGCCGTTCTCCGGCGTTCGTCGGCGGGGTGTTCATGACCAGTCAGGAGGCGACGAGCCTGCTCGTGCAGCGGGTGTTCGCTGGTCGGCTGCTCGAACAACTCGGCGAGCCGATCGACTTCTCGGTCCTGCCGATCGAGGACATCCATCATCAATTCGCTCCGACTCAGCCATGACCGCTGCTCGTTGTGACGCAATCGTGATCGGCGCCGGCGTGATCGGCGCCGCAGTGGCTCTCGAACTGCAACGTGCCGGTCGCGACGTAATCGTGGTCGACAAGGCAGCAGCGGTGGGAGCGGCGACGACGAGTTCGAGCGCAGCCGTCGTGCGGTTCAACTTCTCGACTCGCGATGGCGTCATTGCTTCGTGGGAGGCAATGCACCAGTGGGCTGATTGGGCCGGGCATCTCGGCCCGATCGACGAACCGCTCGCCCGGTACCACCGGGTCGGCATGCTGTTCTTCCAAGCCCCCGGTTACGATCGATCGATCATTGCGGCGTTCTATGACGAACTGGGAATCGTCCACGAAATGCTCGATCCGGCCGAGCTTGCGAGTCGCTTTCCGGCGCTCGACGTCGGGCGCTACTTCCCGCCACGCTCACCCGACGATCCACACTTCTTCGATGATGCCGACGGTGTGATCGGGGGATGGTGGACTCCCGACGCCGGGTTCGTCGATGACCCGCAGCTCGCTGCGTCGAACCTGATGGCCGCCGCGCGGCGTGAGGGCACGGTCGTGCGGTTGCGTACGGAGGTCACGGCGATCCGCCGATCGGATGGCCGCATCGCCGGTGTCGACCTCCCCGGTGGTGACACCATCGATGCGCCAGTGGTCGTCAACTGCGCTGGACCGTGGAGCGCCCGGATCAACCAACTCGCAGGCGTCGATCAGCTCATGCGAATGACGACTCGTTCGCTGCGCCAAGAAATCCATGCCGTCGCGGCGCCGCCGGGATTCGGGGTCGAAGACGGTGGTGCGGGGGTGGGCGACTTCGACCTCGGTATCTATTTCCGCCCTCATCCCGGTGGCACGATGCTCGTGGGTGGGATCGAGGCCGAGTGCGACCACCTCGAATGGGACGAGGATCCCGACACCGACGCAGTCGGGCCGAGCGTCCAAGCTTGGGAGGCGCAGGTCTATCGACTCGCCCGACGACTGCCGGCGTTGCAGGTGCCTCATCGTCCAGTGGGGATCGCCAGCCACTACGACGTCACGCCCGATTGGGTGCCGATCTACGACCGCTCAGCCGTGGACGGCTACTACACCGCGATCGGCACGTCCGGCAACCAGTTCAAGAACGCGCCGCTCGTCGGGCAGATCATGACGACGCTGATCGACGCGTGCGAGGGCGGGCACGAGCACGATGTCGATCCGGTCCGGTTCCACTGCGCCCACACCGCGACGGAACTGAACCTCGGCCACTACTCGCGCAATCGCGAGCCGGCTGCTACGAGCGGCACAGTCTCGGGTTGATCCTTGCGTTCTACCGCAGGGCCGTCCTGGATCCAGCTGGGTTCAGCCGTGCGGATGCGGATGGGAATGCTCTCGATCATGCTGCTCGACCGGCTTGCATTCGATGCAGTGCCCGCCGATCGACAGATGCTGCGGATCGATTTCGAATGCATGGTCGCGGCGGACGCGTTGGCGGAGCGAGTCGAACAGCCGGTCGGGGATCTCGATCACTCTCCCGCAGTCGCTGCACAGCAGATGGTGGTGGTCGGTGTCCTCGGCGAAGTGGTAGACGGCTGGACCGGTGCCGAGCCGCACCTGTTGGACCACCCCGAGGCGCTCGAGTTCGTCGAGGAAGCGATAGACGGTCGACTCGGCGACGTCGGGCATCGTCGCCTGCACGGTCGCAGTCAGGTGCTCGACGCTCGGATGGACGTCGTGGTGATCGAAGAGCGCGCGCAGGATGCCGCGGCGCGCCGATGTCGCCCGGCCACCGTTGGCGCGCACCTGATCGAGGATCGAGTCGATCCGTTCAGCATCGCCAGACGAGTCGGAATGGTTCGAGTGGTCAGGATGGTCGTTCATCAGACCGATAACGCCACATCGCCGAGTGGCTGGTGACCCTCGAGATGGGCGTGGTCGTTGTACCGCTGCAACGTCCAGCGAGCATCGATCGTCGCTCGCACGAATTCGGTCACTGATGTATTGGCCGGGTTCTGCCATTGCGGGGCTGCCGCGCCGCCCGGAGTGCGCATCAACAACGCCGTCGCGCCCATGATGATCCCGCCGTGGCACACGATCCACACCGTTCGGCCGTCGTGTTCGGCGGTCACCTCGGCCAGGACCCGGGTGATCCGGGCGAGGAACTCGATATTCGACTCGCCGCCGGGTGACAACGCCGGCTCCCAATCGACGAACGGGAACTTGCCGTACGTGGCGTGGTATTCCTCGAACGTGACGCCTTCGCATTCTCCCGGGATGCGTTCCGACAGGTCGAACATCTGGCGAACCGGCGAACCGATCGGGGTGGCGACGATCTCGGCGGTCGCGACGGCACGAGGCATCGTGCTGCTCAGCACGACATCGGGCGCGGCTGACGATGAGCGGGCCAACCGCTCTGACAGCAACGACGCTTGAGCCCGGCCGAGGTCGGTCAGTCCGCCGCAGGTGTTGTGACCGGAGATCCACCGCTCCGCGTTGGACTTCGATTCACCGTGGCGGATGAGCAGTAAACGGGTGGTCGTCGAGGTGTTTGGCGACATCCCATCAGCCTCGCGCGGCAGCGGTTGACGCGAGCACTTCTGCCACGAACGACAGGGGCGACCGGGCGGGCAGCCCGACTGGACGAGGTGCTGGAACGGAGCGAACGACGAAGTCGATGTGGCGCATGCAGCCGAGGTCGATCGGTGCCGCCACCATCCGCGGTGAATCGGACAGCGTCAGGGCCGGCTGCATCGTCACCGCCCCGGCGCCGCGAACGATGTCGAACGCGACGCGATGGTCATCGGTCTCGGCAAGGACGCGTGGGTCGAACCCGGCTGCGTGGCAGATGGCGCGTGTGGCTCGCCCCAACCGACTGGTCTCGGCGCCGAGGACCCACGATGCCTCGATGAGATCGGTGAGGCGAACGGGCAGCCGTCGTCTCGTACCGACGATCACGCGCAACGGCTCGACCAACAGTGTGCGATGTTCGAGCGATCCGGGGAGTTCGTCGACCTGGTTGTCATAACGATCGACGATTGCGGCGTCGAGGTCGCGGGCCAACAATGCGGCCAGCGCCTGGCCCGGTTCGACATCGACGATCGTGAGCGCAATCGACCCCTTCAGCGAGGCCAGCGCAGGCAACAGGAGGGCGCTGATGGCCGTCGGAAACGCCCCGATCCGAATGCGTGATGGGGCATCGGGGGTGCCATCGTGCCCGGCCTCGTCCACCGCTGCATCGACCAGATCGAGGATCACCGATGCCCGCTCGCTCAGCAACTCGCCGGAGCGAGTGAGGGTGACCCCTCGATTCGATCGTTCGAGCAGCGATGCGGACACATCTCGCTCCAGCGCGGCGAGCTGTTGCGACACCGCCGAGGGTGTGTAACCCACCGCGCGGGCTGCCCCGGCGATGCTGCCGTGCGATGCAACAGCGTGCAACAGGCGGAGTCGTTCGAGATTCGCGGCCATCAGCACAGCTTATGGCCACCGTCATCGATCGCCGCTTTCCACGATGGTGCGGCCACGCGATGATGGACGGATGACGATCATCACTTCGACCTCATCCCGCGACTGGTTGCCGGAGGTTCCGCGTGGTCGCGAGGCATCGATCCGTGATTCGATCGCCGCACTGACCGGTGCTGAGACGGTCGACCGCGTCGAGCAGTTGATCGAGCGCAACCGAATCATTCACGAGGTCGAGTGCGTCAACCTCAACCCTGCGACCAACATCATGAATCCTCGCGCCGAGGCGGCGTTGGCCGCCGGGCTCGGTTCGCGGCCATCGCTGGGCTACGCCGGCGAGAAGTACGAGATGGGGCTCGAGGCAATCGAAGAGATCGAGGTCATCGCCGCCGATCTCGCGTGTCGTCTGTTCGGAGCTCGCTTCGCCGAGATCCGGGTCGGGTCCGGCGCACTTGCCAATCTCTATGCCTTCATGGCGACGTGCAAGCCAGGTGACGCGATCATCGTCCCCCCGGCGACCGTCGGTGGCCACGTCACCCACCGACCTGGCGGTGCGGCCGGGTTGTACGGCTTGGACGTCCACGAGTGCCCGATCGATGCCGACCACTTCACCATCGATCTCGATGGTCTGGCCGAATTGGCCGAGCGGGTGCAACCGAAGATGATCACGATGGGCGCCAGCCTCAACCTGCTGCCCCATCCGGTTCGTCAGGTGCGGGAAATCGCAGATCGCGTCGGCGCCGTGGTGCTGTTCGACGCAGCCCACGCGTGCGGAATGTTTGCGGGCGGGATCTGGCCCAACCCGCTCGACGAGGGCGCCGACCTGATGACGATGAGCACCTACAAGAGCCTTGGTGGTCCAGCCGGTGGTCTGGTGCTGACCAACCGCGAGGATCTGGCATCGCGGATCGATGCGATTGCCTATCCGGGCCTCACCGCCAACTTCGATGCGGGCAAGACGGCCGCACTGGCCATCACCCTCGTTGATTGGCTCGAGGGTGGACGCGCCTACGCGGGCGAGATGGTCGCCACTGCCACCGCTCTGGCTGAGTCGCTCGCCACGGCAGGCCTCGACGTGTACCGCACTGTCGGCGGCTACACGACCTCTCATCAGTTCGCGGTCGAGGCAAGCCAGTGGGGAGGCGGCCACCAAGCATCGCTGCGGCTCCGTGAAGCAAATATTCTCGCCTGCGCGATCGGCCTGCCCGGAGGCGACGAGTGGTCTGGTCTCCGACTCGGTACGCCCGAGATCGTGCGATGGGGGATGACGGCAGCCGACATGCCGGAGCTCGCGTCGCTGATCGTGGCCGGGCTCGGTGACAACCCGGCCTCGGTCGCAGCCGACACCACATCGTTCCGCTCCCGTTTCACCACCCTGCATCTCATCCAGACCTGAGCGCACGCTGGCCGACCGATTCGGTCCAGCTCGGATTTTCGCTGTGCGGTAATCTTCCAATGTGATCGACCGCCCCAACATCCTGCTCGTCATGGCGGACCAGATCGCTGCCTCGTTCCTGCCGAGCTACGGCCATCCGGTGGTACAAGCCCCGTCGCTGCAGCGGCTGGCCGATCGAGGCGCCCAGTTCTCGTCGATGTACAGCAACAGTCCGCTCTGCGCGCCAGCGCGGTTCGCGATGATGTCCGGCCAACTGAACTCCAAGATCGGCGCCTACGACAATGCGTCAGAATTCGCGGCATCGATCCCGACCTTTGCCCACTACCTGCGCAACGCCGGATACCAGACGTGCCTGGCCGGAAAGATGCACTTCGTCGGACCGGACCAGTTGCACGGTTTCGAACAGCGGCTCACGACCGACATCTATCCGGCCGACTTCGGGTGGACACCGAACTGGGACGATGCCGACGGTCGGTTCGACTGGTGGTTCCACAACATGGACAGCGTGCTCAACGCGGGCATCGCGGAGGCAACCAACCAACTCGACTACGACGACGAGGTCGGATTCCGGGCCGTTCGCAAGTTGCGCGACCTGGCCCGCACCAGCGACGACCGGCCGTGGATGTTGACCGCGTCGTTCACCCACCCCCACGATCCGTATGTGATGCGCCGGCAGTACTGGGATCTCTACGATCACGACGCGATCGATCTCCCAGCCGTCGGAGCGTTGCCGGCCGACCAGATGGATCCGCACAGCAAGCGGTTACGCAACGTGTCGGCAATGGATGCAGCCGACATCACCGAGGCCGATATTCGTACTGCCCGCCACGCCTACTACTCGTCGATTGCCTATGTCGACGAATGGGTCGGTCGGCTGGTCGAGACGCTCGAAGTGAGCGGCATGGCCGACAACACGATCATCGTGTTCACCGCGGACCATGGCGACATGCTCGGCGAGCGGGGTCTGTGGTACAAGATGAACTTTTTCGAGGGTGCGAGCCGGATCCCGCTGATCGTCGCCGGTCCGGGCATCGAGCCCAGCCGTCCGACCGAACACGTCTCGCTGCTCGACGTGCTGCCGACCCTGCTGGAACTGGCCGGTGTCGAGCGGCCGGACACCGTCGACGGAACCAGCGTCGTCGCCCTGCTCGGTGGCGACCGCGAACCCGACCGCACCGTCGTCGGCGAATATCTCGGCGAGGGCGCGATCGCCCCGATCCTGATGATCCGCCGAGGTGATCTGAAGTTCGTGTACTGCGAGGCCGATCCGCCGCAGTTGTACGACCTCGCTGCGGATCCACTCGAACTCGTCAATCTCGCCACCGATCCGGAACACCGTTCGAGTGTCGTCGCGCTCACCGACGAGGTCCATCGCCGATGGAACCCGGCTGAGTTGAGAGCCGCGGTGATCTCGGACCAGCACGCTCGACGCACCGTCGACTCGGCATTGCGGAAGGGAAACTTCACGTCGTGGGATTTCCAGCCGTTCACCGATGCCTCCGAGCAATACATGCGCAACCATCTCGACCTCAACGTCGTCGAGACGTCCCGACGGCTGCCGCCCCGAAGCTGATCAGATTCGAGCCACCTCGGAAGCCGGTCAACGATGTCAGTCGACCAATGGTCGGGTAGGTCATCAGCTGGACAGATACCGCCTGTTGGAACAATCTCGCCAAACGGCAACTTGTTCATACCCTCGACTTCGCGGGTGGGCTATGGTCGAACCATCGACCATGACGGGGGAACCGTCATCGAGTGATTGAGGGGACATCCGATGGATGAGGAAAACAAGTTGTTCTGGTTGCCGAGCCACCTGACTCGGCGCCAAGTCGTGATGGGCGGCGGCGCAGCTGCGCTGGCAGCAGGCCTGGCTGCATGCGGGAGCGACGACAAGAGCAGCACCGCCACGACGACCGGTGGGTCCACCGCCACGACGAGCGCCGGATCCACCGCCACGACCGCCGCAGGAACGACCGGCGATACCACCGGCACGGCGGCACCACAGCCGACGCTGGGCACCACAGCCGGCACCGAGCCTTCGAGCGACATCAAGTCCGGCGGCACGCTGCGGCTCGGTGTCGTCGGCGGCACCAACGACATCATCGATGGTCAATACATCGTCGCCAAGCCGGATCAGGCTCGCCTGCTCGCCGGATGGGAGACGCTCGTCACCTACGATGACAAGTTCCAGGTCAGCTTCGACGACGGTCTCGCCGAATCGATCGAGGCTCCGTCGGCCGACCGCTACATCATCAAGCTCCGCTCCGGCGTCGAGTTCCACAATGGCAAGACCATGGGTGCCGACGACCTGGTGTACTCGATGATGCGTTTGATCGACAAAGACCTCGGTCTCGCGCCGCAGTTCCAGACGCTGCTCTTGCCAACCGGCATCAAGAAGCTCGACGATCTCAGCGTCGAGATCACCCTGACCCAGAAGAGCGTCTCGTTCCTCGACGGACTTGCCGGCTACGTCGTCACGGTGGTCCCCGATGGCTACACCCGTGAGGACGCCGAGCAGGTCGGCACAGGACCGTTCAAGTTGGTCAGCTTCACACCTGGCTCGGAAAGCAAGCACACCAAGTTCGCGAACTACCGCCAAGAGGGCAAGCCCTACCTCGACGGTGTCGACATCATCGACTTCGCCGACAGTGCTGCACTCGTCAACGCGTTGCTCGCCGGCCAAGTCGATGCCATTGTCGATCTGCCATTCGCTCAGGTGTCGACCGTGCAGGCCGACAGCAAGTTCAAGATCCTCGAGTCGCAGGCCGGCAGCTTCCTGCCGATCACGATGGCCGTCGATCAGGCGCCGTTCGACGACGTTCGCGTCCGTCAGGCGATGCGCCTCATCGTCGATCGCGAACAGATGGTCGAGCGGGTTCTGTCCGGCTACGGTCGCGTCGCCAACGACCTGTACTCGCCGTTCGACGCGTGCTACGCGAGCGACCTGCCCCAGCGCACGCAGGACATCGACAAGGCCAAGGCGTTGCTCGAAGAAGCGGGTCAGTCCGGCCTCACGATCGACCTGTTCGCGCCAAACGACACCGCCGGTCTCGCCGACATGGCTGCCGTGTTCGCCGACCAGGCCAAGGCTGCTGGTGTGACGGTCAACGTCCAGGTGCTCGGCAGCGAGTACTGGGGCGACGAATATTGCAAGCGCACGTTCGCGACCAGCTTCTGGGGCACCCGCCCGTACCTCAACCAGGTCGCGGCCGGCAACCTCGAAGGCGCCACCTACCCCGAGACCCACTGGCCGCCCAAGGGCAGCAAGTTCGGCGACGAGTACAACGAAGCACTCGCAACGGTCGATCAAGATGCGCGCTGCAAGATCACGCACGCGATGCAGGAAGAGGAATACAACGACGGTGGCAACATCATCGCGTTCTTCAACAGCCTGCTCGACGCTCACAGCGAGTCGGTCAAGGGTCTTGTCGGCCGGCCGAACGTCTTGAACTTCGACCACTTCGGTCGTGGTTTCAAGGAAATCTGGCTCGATGTCTGATCGCTTGACAGCGATCCGGAAATGAATGATTGATTGATCGGATATGTCGGGTTGTCGCTACGGGGGTGGCGGCAACCCGACCTCGATGCGGCCCGTGCATTCGTTCGCTGGCGGTTGGCACACGACACGTTCCATCGCAGATGGACATTGCAGATCAAGGGGTACGCACAGAATGGGAATCACCAAGTTCATTCTCAAACGGGTGCTGTTCGGCGTTGCGACGCTGTTCATCGTGTCGGTCCTGGTGTTCTTGATGACCCAGGTCCTGGGTGATCCGGCCAGAGCGATTCTCGGCCGCGAGGCCCAGGTCAAAGCAACACTGCTCGGCAAGCGTAAAGAACTCGGCCTCGATCGGCCGGCCATCAACCAGTACTTCGGTTGGCTGTGGGGATTACTGCGCGGCGACCCCGGCAAGTCGTTCACCAACGGCATCAAGATCTGGTCGTTCATGGGCGAGCGGGTCTCGAACTCGTTCTTCCTCGTCGTCTCCGCAGCCTTGTTCTCGATTCCGCTGTCGCTGCTCGTCGGCGCCTATTCGGCGCTGCGTCGCGACAAGGTGTTCGACGGTGCCGCCAGCTACACATCGCTGATCTTTGCGGCGATGCCGGAGTTCGTCACGGGCGTGCTGTTGGTGATGCTGTTCTCGACCACGGTGTGGCACCTGTTCAACGCCGTCTCCGAGGTCCGCGGCGATGTCCGCCCCTGGAACGACTTGGAAGGCATGATCCTTCCGACCCTGACGCTCGTGCTGGTGGTGATGCCGTACGTGGTGCGTGCGACTCGGGCGTCGATGATCGAAGTACTCGAGAGCGACTACGTCGAGATGGCACGACTGAAGGGCTTGCCCTCCCGAATCGTGTTGTGGCGCCATGCCCTGCCGAACGGCATCGGCCCGACGTTCCAGGTCATCGCGCTCAGCCTGGCCTATCTGTTCGGCGGCGTCGTGGTGGTCGAAGGTGTCTTCAACTACCCTGGCATCGGGAGCTCGCTGGTCGAGGCGATCAAGGCCCACAACGTGCCGGTCGTCCAATTCATTGCGATGTTCATCGCGGGGGTCTATGTGCTCTGCAACCTGTTCGCCGACGTCGGGACCATCTTGGTGACGCCACGCCTCCGGACGCGCCTGTCGTGACGGCCGCGATCGAGATCACCGACGTCCCGGCCGAGCAGGCATTCAACGTCGACGGCCGTCCCGCAGGACTGTTCAAGCGGGCGCTTCGTTTGTGGCGCACCCGAATCGGCCTCGCGCTGCTCGCTGTCGTCGTCGGCTTTGCGTTGCTCGGACCACTGTTCGCTCCCTTCGGCGAGACCGAATACGCCGGCAAACCGAATACAAGAATTGTCGACGGCTTGAAGTTCGGAACGGACAAGCTCGGTCAGGATGTGTGGTCGCGGTTCCTGCTCGGCGGTCGCTCGATCCTGCTCTTCGCGATCGTGGCCACTGCGCTCGGACTTCTGCTCGGGGTCACGATCGGCTTGCTCGCCGCACTCAACCGGGGTCGACTCGACGAGGTCCTGATGCGGTCGATCGACATCATCCTGGCCTTTCCGCAATTGTTGCTCGTGCTCGTTGCGATCGCGACGATCGGACCCAAAACATGGCTGCTGATCGTCACGGTCGCGATCACCACGACGCCTCGTATCGCTCGTGTCACGCGCGGCGCGGCGGTGGTCGTGGTCGAGCGAGACTTCGTGGCGGCGGCCGAGGCGTTGGGGGAGTCCAGATTCAAAATCCTCCGGTCGGAGCTGTTGCCGAACGTCAGTGCGCCGCTGCTGGTCGAGGCCAACCTCCGACTCACCTATTCGATCGGCATCGTCGCATCTCTCGCTTTCCTCGGCTTTTCGACGGGCGTCAACGTCGCCAATTGGGGTCTGATGATCCAGGAGAACAGGGGCGCGATCAGCGTCCAGCCGTGGGGTGTGCTGCTGCCGACCTTTGCGATTGCGGTTTTGACGATCGGCACCGGGCTGCTCGGCGACGGGCTCTCCCGAGCAAATGCCGGCATCGACCGAGGAAGGTCCGAATAATGGGCGCACTCACGATGGAGGGTCTCCGGATCGAGGTCGAAGGGGTCGGTCACGACATCGTCGACGACATCTCGTTCACGATCGAGCCCGGCGAAGTGCTCGGACTGGTAGGCGAGTCCGGGTCGGGCAAGACCACCGTCGGGCTCGCCGCGTTGGCCCATTCCCGCAAAGGTGCCCGGATCACCAATGGCGTGATCACGGTCGACGGCACCGAAGTCCTCGGACTGCCCGAGGATGCATTGCGCAAGTTGCGTGGCAAGGTCGTCAGCTACGTCCCCCAGGATCCCGGAGCGGCGCTCAACCCGGCAATGCGGATCGGTCGTCAGATCATCGAAATCCTGGAGGCCCACGGCTACGGCAGCAACGACAACGAGCGCAAAGCGCGCGTCGTCGAGGTGATGAGCGAGGTTGCGCTGCCAGCGACTCCGCCGTTCTTGAAGCGCTATCCGCATCAGCTGTCGGGCGGTCAGCAGCAACGCGTTGGATTGGCGATGGCGTTCGCGTGTCGTCCAGCGGTGATCGTGCTCGACGAGCCGACCACCGGACTCGATGTCTCGACCCAATCTCATGTGCTCAAGACCGTTCGCGATCTGTGCCAGGAACACCAAGTTGCGGCGCTCTACGTGACCCACGACTTGGCCGTGATCGCCAACCTCGCCGACCGCGTCGCCGTGATGTACGCCGGGAGGATCGTCGAGGAGGGCCCCGTCGAAGCCATCTTCTCCAACCCCGCTCATCCGTACACCCGGTATCTCGTCGCTGCTGCACCGGACATGACCGGTGACCGGATCATGGTCGGTCTCGCCGGCCGGGCGCCCGCCCCCGGTCTGCGACCGGAGGGGTGTTTCTTCGCCAACCGCTGCGAACTGGTCCACGCTGAGTGCAGGGCGCAGTTGCCACCGTTGGAGGTGGTCGGTGACGATCATCGCGTCCGATGCACCACGCCGTTTGCGGTGCCGGCCAGCATCAAGCAGGCGGATCAATCACCGGCACTCGTGATCACGCCCTCGGAGAACGCGGCGCTGTCGCTCGACGACATCTCGTGTGCGTACACCGGTGTCGAGGTCGTGCACAACGTCACGTTCGACATCCAACGCGGCGAATGCGTTGCGCTCGTCGGCGAATCGGGCTCCGGCAAATCGACGCTGTCGAAGTCGATCGGCGGTCTCCATCGCGAGTGGACGGGCGTGCTCAAGGTGTCCGGCCATCAGCTTGCCCAGTCGTCTCGCGACCGGTCGACGGCCGAGCGATTGAAGATCCAGTACGTGTTCCAGAACCCGTACCAGTCGCTCAACCCGCGCCGCACCATCGGCGACTCCGTCGCTCGTCCCCTCGTCATCGGCGGTGCGGGCAAGGCCGAGACCCGGCGAGCGGTTGGTGAGATGCTCGAACGGGTGTCACTCACGGCCAGTTATGCCAACAAGTACCCCGATCAACTGTCCGGTGGCGAACGCCAACGAGCGGCGATCGCGAGGGCGCTGGTGAGCACTCCCGATGTGTTGATCTGCGACGAGGTCACGTCTGCGCTCGACGTGTTGGTCCAAGCGGCGATCATCGACCTGCTCGGCGACCTGCAGGCCGATCTCGGTCTGTCGATGCTGTTCGTGACCCACAACCTGCCGGTCGTGCGGTCGATCGCGACCAGGGTTGCGGTGATGGCCGACGGCAAGATCGTCGAGTTCGGTGCGGTGGAAAAGATCCTCACCAACCCGGAGCAGGAGTACACCAAGCGTCTGCTCGCTGACACGCCGGTCGTGCCGAGCTATGCCGACGCAGGTGAGCACACCTGATCCATCGCTGATCCAGACCGATCCGGCGTCGATCCAGCGTCGATCCAGCGTCGATCCAGCACGGTTACACCGGCTTGTGACTAGTCTGGGCGCAACCTGATGGAACCTCCGAGATCCACCCCGCCGTTGCTCTGTCCACTGGAGCGATGTACGGGCATGCGCTTGAAACGCATGCCCGTCAGCAGATGTGTGCTTGTTGAACCGCTGACGTTCCGTCCTGATCGCCAGAGGAGCGATGTCTCGTGAACGGTGTCGTTCCCCAATTGATCCTTGTTGTCGTGCTCGTTCTGTTGAACGCCGCCTTCGCCGGGACCGAACTCGCGCTGGTGTCCCTGCGTGAAGGCCAGCTGCAGCGACTGGAGCAACGCTCGGCCACCGGTGCAATTCTCGCCAAATTGGCTCGCCAGCCGAACCAATTCCTGGCGACGATCCAGATCGGGATCACCCTGGCCGGGTTCCTCGCATCCGCTGCTGCTGCGGTGTCGTTGTCGAAGCCGTTGATCGGCTCACTCGGTTTCCTCGGGGGAGCGGCCGAGGCAGTGGCGATCATTCTCGTCACGCTGGTCCTGTCGTACGTGACGCTGGTGGTCGGTGAACTCGCGCCGAAGCGGGTCGCGATGCAGAAGGCCGAGAAGTGGGGTCTGGTCATGGCCCGTCCGCTCAACTTCCTCACCAAAGTCACCCGGCCCGCGGTGTGGTTGCTGTCGAGGTCGAGTGATGTCGCGGTGCGGTTGATGGGTGCCGACCCGAATCGTCAACGCGAGGAAGTGAGCGAGGAAGACCTGCGCGACATGGTTGCGACCCAGGTCACGTTCACCCTCGAGCAGCGCCAGATCATGGATGGCGCGTTCCAGATTGCGAAGCGTTCGCTCGACGAGGTACTCGTGCCGCGCAGCGAGGTCTTCGTGCTCGACGCCGAATGGACATGCAAGGAAGCGTTGAAGGCCCTTGCCGAGTCCGGCCACTCCCGGGCCCCGGTGGCACCTCGACGCAACCTCGACCATGTCGTTGGCCTCGTGCACCTGCGACAGTTGCTCGACGCCAGCGATGATCCGGTCGCGTCGATCGCGGTCGACGTTCCCGTCTTCCCGGAGGCTGCCAAAGCTCTCACCACCCTGCGCGAGCTGCAGAGTCGCAGGGCCCAACTGGCGATCGTCGCCAACGAACACGGCGGCATCGAGGGCATCGTCACCATCGAGGACCTGATCGAGGAGTTGGTCGGCGAGATCTATGACGAGACCGATCCCGATCTCGCAACCGTCACCCACCAGGCGGACGGGTCCTTCGATCTCCCCGGGAGGTTCCCGATCCACGATCTCAATAGCCTCGGCGTCGAACTGCCAGAGGGCGACTACGCAACCGTTGCCGGGCTCGTCCTCGATCGTCTCGGCCGAATCCCGACCGAGCCCGGCGACGTGATCGAAGTCGACGGTTGGGAGATCACCGTCCAGGGCGTTCACCGGCGTGGCATCTCCGAAGTGCACCTGATGAAGATCGTCGAAGCCACCGATCCATTGCTCGAGAGCGCCCAACAAACAGTTGACTCGTCGACTGACCATTGATTTTCCATTCCACATTGGGTCTATCGATTGGTCCCGGAGGGCATTGACCCGCTGTGTTTCTTCCCCCGCCGCTTCTCGATGTCGCCTTACCGGCCGAGCAGAGCGCGCCGCGCTTGGCCCGCCGCGAGTTGCGTAAGATGCTCGAAGACGTCGCTCCTGCTGAGTTCACCGACGATGCACTGTTGCTGACCAGCGAAATCGTCAGCAATGCAACGGTGATCGGCGGACCCTGCCGACTGAGTGCCTGGTATCTCCCCGACGACGGCGCGTTACGGGTCGAAGTCCACGACGAGAGTCCGGTCGTACCGGTCATGTCCGCCGCCCGGACTCCGGATCAGGTCAGCGGCCGCGGCCTTCGCATCGTCGACTCGATCGCAAGTCGGTGGGGAATCGACCGGGACGAGATCGGCAAGTCGGTGTGGTTCGAGATGTACATCAAGGGCGCCTTGCGCACCACCGCCATCACGGGCTGAACAAACAAAGCCACCGACTCGCCCGACGTTGCGAGGGTTGGCAAGAATCTGCCGATGCCCACAGCAGCGCCGTTTGCCGGTCGAGCAATTCCCACGTGGTATGACGACGCCAAGTTCGGGATCTTCATCCACTGGGGGGCGTACGCGGTGCCGTGTTACGCGCCGGTCGATCACGACATGGCGCAGTTGTTCGCCGCCGGCAGTTGGGCCGAGGTGTTCCGGCACAGTCCCTACACCGAGTGGTATCTCAACTCGTGGGGACTCGAGGGAAGTCCAACAGCCCAGCATCATGCTGCGACCTACGGCGACCGCTCGTACGCCAGCTTCGTCGACGAGTTCCACGATCGCTCCAACGGGGTTGACATCGGACATTGGGCCGCCCTGTTCGCTGCTGCCGGAGCGCGCTACGTCGTGCCCGTGACCAAGCATCACGACGGATATCTGATGTGGCAGAGCAATGTTGCCAACCCGTTCCGAGATCGATGGATGGCAGAGCGTGATCACATCGCCGAACTCGCCGCAGCGGTGCGGGCGCTGGAGATGCGGTTCGGCGTCTACTACAGCGGCGGCCTCGATTGGACCTTCAACACCACCCCGATCGACAGCCTGACGGCAATGGTGCACAGCATCCCGACCTCGCCCGAATATTGCGACTACGTCACCGCTCACATGCGGGAGTTGATCGACCGGTTCGAGCCGAGTGTGCTCTGGAACGACATCGGATGGCCGCGCCCACTCGATCCCGTCGACATGTTCCGGTACTACTACGACCGGGTGCCCGACGGCGTGGTCAACGATCGATTCGATCTCGTCGGTGCCAACGCGGGTCGGGTCCATGCCGACATTGCCACCCCCGAGTATTCGGTGAAGGCCTCCAAGACCCGCAAGTGGGAGGTCTGTCGCGGCATCGGCAAATCGTTCGGCTACAACCGGATGGAGACCGAAGCAACGATGCCGAGCGTCGATGAGATGTTGTGGATGCTGGTCGACATCGTGGCCCGTGGCGGCAACCTGTTGCTCAACGTCGGCCCGACAGCAGATGGTCAGATCCCGTTCGCGCAGGCGTCGCGACTCATGGCGCTGGGCTGCTGGCTGCGGGTCAACGGCTCGGCCATCTACGGAACCCAGCCGTGGATCGAGCACAGTGCGGTGGCCGGAGACGGTCGCAATGTCCGCTACACGACGGACCCTGCGGGAACGGTGTACGCGATCGCGGAGGGCTCACCGAGCGGCGAGCTTCGCTTGCCGGGTCGGTTGGTGGCCACGGGCTCGACGGTGCGGATGCTCGGCAACGACCGAGAGCTGCCTCACGCGGTGCGCGGCGACGAACTCGTGATCAGCCTTGCCGACCACCAGCCCGCATCGCCGGCCACTGCCTTCGCGATCACCGGCCTGCTCTGATCTCGAAGCACTGGTCGTTTGTCGTGGCTGGCACCGAGTGTTCGTCCATCGCCGCTTGGGTTCGGTGACAGCGTTCTGCGATCGGCACAGTCAGCCCATGTAGACGGCGTGGCGTTTGTGGACGGCGTCGCGATCGTCGGGGTCGGCTGAGGCGAAGCGAGCGATGAGTTCGGCGCGCAGCGACTCGAATGGCACGATCGCGTCGATGATCATCTCGCTCGCGAGTCGGTAGAGATCGACGTCCTGCTCGTACTCACGGCGGCGGGCATCGACAAAGGCCTGGCGTTCGAGTGGATCCTCGATTGCCGCGATCTTGTTGGCATAGACCGCATTGACTGCGGCCTCCGGACCCATCACCGCGATCTTGGCGGTCGGTAGCGCCAGCGTCGCGAGCGGATCGAAGGCCGGCCCACACATCGCGTAGAGCCCGGCACCGTAGGCCTTGCGAACAACGACGCAGATCTTGGGCACGGTGGCCTCGGTGACGGCCGTGACCATCTTGGCCCCGTGGCGGATGATGCCGGCCCGCTCGACCTGGGTGCCGATCATGAACCCCGGCACGTCGGCGAGGAACACGAGCGGGATGTTGTAGGCGTCGCACATCCAGATGAAACGAGCCGCCTTGTCGGCCGAGTCGCCGAACAGCACGCCGCCTTTGTGCATCGGGTTGTTGGCGACGATGCCGACGACGTTGCCGTCGAGGCGGCCGAACCCGGTGACCAACTCCGGTGCGAACAGCGGCTTCAACGCGAAGAAACTGCCGGCGTCGACGACGCAATCGATCAGGCCATGCATGTCGTAACCGGCAGCCTCGGTCTGGGGGAGTGCGGCCCGGGTCAGCTCGCGAACCGGTGGTTCAGCCTCGACCGCTTCAGGGGTCTGCCTCCATGAGCCGGGCAGGTACGAGAACAAGATCTTGGCCTGCTCGATCGCATCGGCGTCGTCGACGGCGAGGTTGTCGCCGCAGCCGCTGATGGTGGCGTGCATCCGCGCCCCGCCCATCTCTTCCAGGGTCACGTGTTCGCCGATCACCTCTTCGGCCATCCGGGGCGAACCGAGGTACATCGACGCGTTGCCCTCGACCATGATGATGACGTCGCAAAATGCCGGGATGTAGGCGCCGCCGGCGGCCGATGGGCCGAACAGGCAACAAATCTGGGGTGCCTTGCCGGACAGCTTGACCTGGTTGGAGAAGATCCGCCCGGCGCCGCGACGTCCAGGAAACAGGTCGACCTGATCGGTGATCCGCGCCCCGGCCGAATCGATCAGCCAGAAGATCGGTAGTTCGTGGCGCAGCGCGTATTCGGTCATCCGGACGATTTTCTCGACGGTGCGCGCACCCCACGAACCGGCCTTGACGGTGGGGTCGTTGGCGACGATGCACACCGGCCGACCCTCGACCCGTGCCGTGCCGGTGACGACGCCGTCGGCGGGCAGGTCACTGGCCATCGTGTTGGCGAGCAGTCCGTCCTCGACGAACGTGCCCGCATCGATCAGCAGCGCAATCCGGTCACGGACGAACAGCTTGTTCTGGCGGGCGAGTTTGGCACTCTCCTTGTCGAGATTGCCCTGCAGGGCGCGCATGGCGCGCTCTGTGTAGGCGAGCGTCTCGTCATCGTCCACGTGTGCTCCTCCAGAACCGATCGACTGATCGGTTAGGGTAACACCGATGACCGCTCCGCCTCTCCCCACTGCTGTCCGAATTCGCGATGTCGGGGCGCGGGACGGGTTGCAGGCAGAGTCACCGATCCCCGTCGCACAACGGATCGCGTTGATCGAGGCGATCCTCGCCGCCGGCGTCACCCATATCGAGTTGGCTGCGTTCGTCAGCCCCAAGGCCGTTCCGTCGATGGCCGGCGCAGCCGAGGTCATCGCTGCGATCGGGCTGCGCGCTGGTGTCGTGCGGACGGCACTCGTGCCGAACGTGCGCGGTGCTCAGATGGCGATCGAAGCCGGTCTCGACGAGGTGACAGTGATCTTTTCGGCGTCGGCGGTCTACAACGAGCGCAACGTCAAAATGTCGATCGATCAGTCGTTGGCCCAGATCGAACAGATCTGCTCGCTCGATGAAATTCCTCCGGTCGACGCCGTGATGTCCTGTTCGTTCGGATCGCCCTACGAAGGCGACATTGCTCCTGCAGACGTTGCCGCGCTCTGCGTGCGGTTGCGGTCGGCAGGAGCGACGAACGTGACGCTCGCCGATACAACGGGCATGGCCACGCCGCGCCGCATCGGCGAAGTGCTCGAGCTCACGGGCACCGACGTCGGGATGCACCTCCACGAGACCCGCGGCACCGGGCTGCTCAACGCATTTGCCGCGCTGCAGGCCGGAGTCACTCGGTTCGACAGTTCGGTCGCCGGGCTCGGCGGATCGCCGTTTGCCGCAGGTGCGGCCGGCAACATCGCAACCGAGGAATGGGTTGCGGTGCTCGACGATCTCGGGGTCTCCACGGGAATCGACATCGAGCGATTGATCGAGGCGGCGATGCTCGTCGAGGCGTTCATCGGTCGTCGTGTGCCGAGTCGGGTCGCCCATGCCGGACCCCGATCACGGCGAGCGAGTTCGTAGCCGATGCGTCCTGCAGGTGCGAGGCGCGAGGCGACGCGTTGGCGGGTGATCGACGCGGCTGTCGAACTGTTCGCTCGCCAGGGATTCGCGGCCACCGGTATCCGCGAGATCGCGACCGCTGCGTCGCTGTCCAGTTCGTCGCTCTACGAATACATGACCACCAAGCACGATCTGCTGGTCGAGATCATGCGAGGAACCATCGAGCCCTTGATCGTCAGCGGCCGGACGATTGCTCGGTCGGCAGCGTCGCCGGCGGCGGCTTTGGCTGCCCTGGCCGAGACCCATGTGTGGTTCCACGCCACCAACGCTCACGCGACGATGGTCACCGACACCGAAATCAGGTCATTGGTCGACCCCGGCCGAGACGAGATCATCGGGCTGCGCGACGCATACGAGCGGATCTGGCGGTCGACGGTGACGGCAGGCATGCGCAGCGGGCAGTTCGTGGTCGACGATGCGCCGGTCACCGCACGCACGTTGATCAGCATGTGCACCGGAATCGGAGGTTGGTATCGGGAAGGCGGGCGGATCGGTATCGACCGGCTGTGCCGCCACCATGCTGATCTCGTACTGGCGACAGTGCGAGCGCACGACACGGGCAGCCCGCTGCGCCGGCTTGACCTCGTCGACGTGCCCGCCGCCCGGCCCGCATGGTCGATCGGCCACTGACCTGCCCTGACCCGATGATGCGATTTCTCGTTCTGTGTCACGACATATCCCGAATTTGGGATATGTCGTGACACAGACAGCGATCGCGAGCGGGTCGAAGACGCCGACTCTGAGCGACCCGGGCAGTCGTCAGGTGCGCGGGGCTCCGACGAAGCGGCCGGCTTGAGACGGCTCGTCGAGCGATGCCTGCGGGCCGGCGATCGCAGCGATGCGATCCTGCATGTCTTGCGGGGCGGTGACAGCCTTGCCCAACTCGGTGTCGACGTGGAGGTACATGTGCTCGCCGGTGGCCATGAGCGTGTCGTCGGATCCGTCGCGGGACACGCGGAACATCCGGTTGAAGATGTGCAGGCGCTTCGGGTCGTGGTGCAACACCTGGGTCGTGACGTAGACCGGATCGCCGGCTTTGGACTGGGCGAGATAGGAGATGTGGCTCTCGGCCGTGAACCAGCTGTGGCCACCGCGCAGGTATGCCTCGTCGAGGCCGATCAGGCGCAGGAAAGCATCGCCGCCGTCGCACGACAACTGCGCGTAGCGGCTGTCGTTGGTATGGCCGTTGTAGTCGACCCAATCCGTCGGGATGCTGGTCGAATGGGTGAGCAGTGGCTGGCTCGGGTCGCCTGAAACCGCAGGTACTGCGGACCGCGAGAACAGCGCCTTCTCGAAGTCGGCGAGGACCGCTCCGGCGCCGTAGCCGACCGTCCGCAAGCCTTGGATGACCGCGACCAAACAGTCATCGCGCAGCGCTTCGAGTTCACGGATGTCCATGCCCTTGGCCTGATCGTCGGACTGCGAGACGATCTTCTCGAGCAGCACGTCGTCGAGTTCGGGGACGTCCATCAACTTGGTCCAGGGCCACTTCAGCGAAGGTCCGAACTGGGCCATGAAGTGGCGCATGCCCGCTTCTCCGCCCGCGATCCGGTAGGTGAGGAACGTGCCCATGAAGCTCCAGCGCAGACCCGCACCGAAACGGATCGCGTCATCGATCTGCTCGGCGGTCGCAATGCCGTCGTTGACCATCCACAGCGCCTCGCGCCAGACCGCTTCGAGCAACCGATCAGCGACGAAGCCATCGATCTCCTTGCCGAGCATCAACGGGCGCATTCCGACCGAGGCGTAGACCTCGGCGGCGCGATCCTTGGCGGCCTGAGATGTCTGGTCACCGCCACAGATCTCGACCAGCGGCAGCATGTAGACCGGGTTGAACGGATGGCCGACGACGAGCCGTTCGGGGTTGGTCATTCCGTCTTGGATCTGGGTCGGCAAGAGGCCCGAGGTCGATGATCCGAAAACGATCGACGGGTCGGCAGCGGCTGATGCCGCGCCGAGGATCGAGCGTTTCAGGTCGAGTCGTTCGGGAGCGCTCTCCTGGACGAAGTCGACACCGGCAACGGCCTCTTCGGGTGTTGCGACAAACGTCAGCATGCCCTCGGTCGGCCATGGCGCCATCGTCAATTTGGCGTAGGCGCGACGAGCTCCGGCGATAACCTCGCCGACCTTGCGCGGCGCCTCTGGGTCCGGGTCGAACATGACGACATCCACACCGTTGAGCAGGAAGCGTGCCGCCCAGCCGCCACCGATGACGCCACCGCCGAGCAGGCCGACCTTGGCCAGACCTGGGATCGGGCTCACCGCTTGACCAGCTTGAGCTTGTCGCGAACAGCCTGGGGCGACATGATCTTGGCGTTCATGCTCTGCAGGATCTCGACTGCTCGTCCGGCGAGGTCGGCATTGCTGGCGAGCTTGCCAGCACCCAGGTAGAGGTTGTCCTCGAGTCCGACGCGGCAGTTGCCGCCCGCCAGCGCGGCCATCGCGACGTACGGAATCTGCATCCGGCCGATCGAGAACGCCGAGAAGACAGAACCCTGGGGGAGCAGGTTGACCATTGCCATCAGTGACTGGATGTCGTCGGGCGCGCCGTAGGCGATGCCCATGCAGAGCTGGATCATCACCGGGTCGTCGAGCAGACCGTCGCGGATGAGCTCACGGACGAAGACGAGATGGCCGGTGTCGAACACTTCGAGCTCGGGACGGACACCGAGTTCCTGGACCTGGCGGGCCATCTCCTTCAGCGTCGACGGCGTGTTGACCATGATGTAGTCGCCACCGGACGCGAAGTTCATCGTGCCGCAGTCGAGCGTGCAGATCTCGGGCAGGATCGCCCGGACGTGCATGAGCCGCTCGGTGGCGCCGACCATGTCGGTGCCGTCCGGGTTGGGAGGCAGTGGTGCCTCGGCGCTGCCGAGGACGAGGTCGCCACCCATCCCGGCGGTGAGGTTGATCACGACGTCGACATCCGACGAACGGATCCGGTCGACCGCTTCGGCGTACAACTCGGTGTCGCGAGCGCCGACCGCAGTGTCGGGATTTCGCACATGGAGGTGGACCACGGCGGCTCCGGCCTTGGCTGCAGCGATCGCCGAATCGGCAATCTGAGCGGGGGTGACGGGAACGAGATCACTCTTGCCGGTGGTGTCACCGGCGCCGGTGATCGCACACGTGACGAATACATCCCAATTCATAGTTGGCTCCGATCGAATCCCATTACGGCAATCTTCCGTATGACGGTAAGCACTGTACATCTCCGGTGGACTAGCGTCGGAATGTGGCACTGACACCGGACTTCGATTCGTATCCGATCGACTTCACCCTGCAAGCCGTCGAGATCCACCCCGCACATGTGCAGGTGGTGTGGTCCGACGGGCGGGTCAGCAAGTTCCATCACATGTGGCTGCGCGACAACTGTTCGTGCGTGCACTGCGTGCACCAGATCACCAAGGAGCAGATGTTCGAACTGGTGACGGTCTCGCCCGACATTCGTCCGACGGCCGCAGTGATCGACGACGAAGGCTCACTCTCGATCAGTTGGGGCGACCACGAGAGCCAGATCCATCCCGGTTGGTTGCGGGTCAACTGTTACAGCGACGAGGCCCGCAAGGAGCGCCGCAACGAGCGGGTCACGTGGGACACGAGCGCGCTCGCCGAGCCGCCGACGTTCGATGGCGCAGCGATCATGGTCGACGATGCAGCCCTGCTCGATTGGCTCGACGCACTGCACACCTACGGCGTCTCGCGAGTGCAGAACGTACCGTGCGAGGTCGACGCGATCGGCGATCTGGTCGGCCGGATCGGCATCGTTCGCGAAACCAACTTCGGTGTGCTCTGGGACGTCAAGAGCGAGCCCAACCCGATCACCAATGCCAACACCGCGCTACCGCTGCCGCCCCATGTGGATCTGCCGACCCGTGAGTACCAGCCAGGCCTGCAGTTCCTGCACTGCATCATCAACGAGACCGAGGGCGGCGAGAACATCCTCGTCGACGGGTTCCGGATCGCGGAGATCCTGCGCGAGGAGTATCCGGCCGACTACGAGGTCCTCACCACGGTGCCGTGGGAGTGGGCAAACCGGAGCAAGACCAGCGACTACCACTGGACGTCTCCATTGATCGTCACCAACTCCGACGGATCGCTGAAGGAGATTCGGGTCGGCAACTGGCTGCGGGCTGCATTGGATGTACCGTTCGACATGGTCGAAGCCGCGTACGCGGCCTATCGCCGGCTGTTCGAACTGACCTATCGCTCCGACCTCCAGCTGCGGTTTCGGCTCGGGCCGGGCGAGGTGATGGCGTTCGACAACCGTCGCGCGTTGCACGCCCGCGGCGAATTCATCGACATGAACGGCCGGCGGTTTCTGCGCGGCTGCTACAGCGAGCGTGACGATCTGTACTCGCGGATCCGGATGCTGCGCCGAGCAGCCCGTGAGCGTCGCGTTGCGGTGATGCCGGCAGTTTCGTCGGGTTCGTGACCCAGGCGATCATCGGGCCCCGAGTACCAGTCGCACGTCGGCGTCGCCGCTTCGTCCGGCCATTCGTGTCGCGACACCTGTCGTGGTGAATCGGTGGGCAAGATCGCGATGCAGCGTCGCCAGGCCATCGGCTGCGTCGTGATGGTCGAGCATCGTGCAGGTCAGTTCGATCGTTCCGTCCCGGTGGCGGATCACGTCGATCGCCCGGGTCTGTGACGGCCAATCGATGATCGAGCACGTGGTGATCTCCCAGAACCCACCGCTGATTCCCGGACGGGCCTCGATCCGGTTGATGTGGCGGTGGCCGACAAGCCACGCAACCGCACTCGGGTGACTGTGCACGACAGCCGTGAACGCCTCACCGAGCAACCGATCGTCGTCGTGGCCGCGTTGGTTGACCAACGTGTCGACGCCGTGGTGACTGACGATGATTGCGAGCCGTCCCGGGTCTCGGTCCACCTCTGCCAAACGTTCGTCGAGCCACACCAACTGTGACGTCCCGACGCTTCCCTGGTAGTCGCCATAGGGATGGTTGGTGTCGAGCAGGATGAACCGGATGTGTTCGGTGTCGATCACGGTGTCGATCGCCGCGGCCGCGACCTCGCGTGCGCTGTAGCCCAGCGCTCCGGCGGTGACGTGGGCGGCGATCCACTCGCGACGGTCGATGGCCCGTCGCGACGGCTCGGCGGCAACCGGAAAACCCGGTCCCGACGAGAACGCCTCGGGTTCGTCGATGTACAGCGACAGCGGATCGGCGGGCAGGAATCCGCTCGGATGCACAAGCGATTTGGTGGCACCGACGGCGATCTGCTCCAACGGCCCGACCGGCAACGCCGTGCCCTGGCGCATGAGGTCGTGGTTGCCGGGAACGCTGGTCCACGGCATCTTCAGACCGGTCGACGCGAGTGGCGCACTCGCCCGTTCGACGAAGTCGTCGACCGCCGGATAGCCGATCGGGCGCCACGCGTCGTCGACCGCCGGATCGGGGGACCAGAACGGCCATGGCTGCGGGTACGCACCGCACGACGCATCCTGGGCCGAGCCGACCGCGGACAATTGGGCGGTGCCGCCACCGACGATCGACAGGTAGGCATCGAGCTCGTTGCGCTGGGCGTTGTCGATGTTGTCGCCGCTGAAAACGGTCAGATCGGGTCCGTGGTCGTTGATGGCGGCGACGTGGGCTCGCAGGGCGTGAGCGGTCAGCGTGTCGTGGGGGCGGTGCATGTGCAGCAACGGGCGCCACAGGGGATCGTGGCCGACGAGTTCGACCCACTCGGCTCGGGCGGGCGACGCCGCATCGAGAACGTGGGCGTCGCTGGCATGAACGAGACGGATCAGGACGGCACCGGGCTGGTCGGGCAGGACGCCGCCGAGGTCCGTTCGCACCGAGCTGCCCGCCGGGTCGTTCATTGCAGCGACGATATCGCGGCGTAGGTTGGGCTGATGGTCGATCCTTCAACCCGCCCCTTGTGGACGCCCTCTCCGGAACGGGTCGAAGCCACGGCGCTCGTCGCGTTCGCACGCTCGGTCGGTGTCGAGCATGACGACGACGCGGCGATGTACGCATCGTTGTACGAATGGTCGGTGACGAATCCCGGCGATTTCTGGGGAGCCGTCTGGCGGTTCTGCGAGATCGTCGGTGACCGAGGCGAAGAGACGCTGCGCACCGATCCGAACCTTGCTGCAGCTCGTTTCTTCCCACAATCCACGCTGAACGTCGCCGAGAATCTGCTCGCCCGACTGCCGGTTGATCAGCCTGCGATCGTCGCCTATACCGAGCGCGGCCGAACCGCTTCGTTGTCCGCCGACGATCTCCGCTCTGCAGTCTCAGCGACTGCGGCAGCCTTCGTGGCCGCAGAGGTGGTCAGTGGCGACCGGGTTGTCGTGATGCTGCCCAACGGTCCAGAGGCGATCATCACAATGCTGGCGGCCGCATCGATCGGAGCAGTGTTCGCATCAGCATCGCCCGACTTCGGGGTGACTGCGGTGTTGGATCGGTTCGGCCAGATCGAACCGGTTGTGTTCGTGTCGTGCTCCACCTACATGTATGCGGGCAAGCAACTCGACTGCCGAGCGAAGTCGGAAGAGATCGCCGATGGGTTGCCCACGGTGCGGCTGCGGATTGCGGTCGACACGTTCGAGGGATCGATCCCGAACGGGTTCTCTGGATGGCCCGAACTGCTCGCCGCTCACCATGGCGCAGCACTTCGATTCACGCCGTTGCCGTTCGATCACCCGTGGTATGTGCTGTTCAGCAGCGGCACCACCGGCAAGCCGAAGTGCATCGTACACCGCGCCGGCGGAATCCTGCTGATGCACGCCAAGGAGCATCGTCTCCACTGCGACATCAAGCCCGGCGACGTGGTCACCTACTACACCACCACTGGCTGGATGATGTGGAACTGGCTGGCATCGGTGCTCGCGACCGGTGCCACCGTTGTCACCTACGACGGTTCGCCGATGCACCCGACTCCGCATCATCTGTTCGAGATCGCCGAGGCGGAAGCCGTGACGCTGCTCGGTATCTCGGCCAAGTTCATCGATGGCATCGCCGGACAGAGCATCGTCCCCACCGCCGATCTCACCGCGTTGCAGACGATCTGCTCGACCGGATCGCCGCTGTCGCCACACGGATTCGAGTACGTCTATTCGACCATCAAGGCCGATGTCCATCTGGCATCGATCTCTGGCGGCACCGACCTGTGCGGATGCTTCGTGGGCGGCGTCCCGACCTTGCCCGTCTACTCGGGTGAGATCCAGCGACCGAACCTCGCCATGGCGATCGAGTTCTTCGACGACGATGGACAGCCGATGCGTGCTGGAGACGGAGCAGGGGAGCTGGTCTGCACCAAGCCGTTCCCATCGCAACCACTGGGGCTGTGGGGCGACGAGCCGTTCGGAGCGAACGGACCAAAGTATCAGGCGACCTACTACGCGCGGTTCCCAGGTGTGTGGGCTCATGGCGACTTTGCATCGTGGACCACCAATGGTGGCGTCATCATCCACGGGCGCTCCGACGCGACGCTCAATCCGGGCGGTGTCCGAATCGGTACCGCAGATCTGTACCGAGTGGTCGACGCGATGCCCGAGATCGCCGAGTCGATCGCGTTCGGCCAACTGGTCGACAACGACACCAGGATCGTGATGGCCGTGCGGACGGCTGATGGCGTCGATTTCGACGATGCGCTGGCCGCCACGATCAAGTCAAAGATCCGATCCGCGCTCAGCCCGCGACACGTTCCGGCCGTCATCGTCGCCGTGGCCGAGCTGCCGCGAACCTTCAGCGGCAAGCTCGTCGAAATCGCCGTGACCGACGCGGTCAACGGACGCATCGTTCGCAACCGCGACTCGATCGCCAACCCCGACGCTGTCGACGCGATCGCCGGCCACCCGGCCCTGCGACCGGGTTGAACCAGATCGATCAGGCCAGGCCGGCGAGCCTGGTGGGGTTGGTCACGAGCACGAGCGGCTCACGAGTGCGACCAATGCCCGGCCACGGGCCCATTCGCTGCAGCGCCGCAACCGTCCCGCGAACCGCATCGGGCGGCATCGGGTGGCTGATCAGATAGCCCTGCGCCTTGGTGCAGCCGAGCTCTCCGAGCACCTGAAGTTGCTGGACGGTCTCGACGCCTTCGGCCACCATGTCGAGCCCGAGCGACGAACCCATCGCAATGATGGTGCGAACCAATGCCCGATCGTTGGTGTTGTCGGCGACACCCTGTACGAACGCACGGTCGATCTTGATTCGTTGCAGTGGGAACTTCTGCAGCAGTGACAGCGAGGAGTAGCCGGTGCCGAAGTCGTCGAGTGCGACACGCACCCCGATCGAACGCAGGCGGCGCAACGTGGCGAGCGCGAGCTCGGGTTCGGAAATCATGATGCCCTCGGTTACCTCGAGCCACAGTTGGTGCGACGACAGGCCCGACGAAGCGAGGGCATCGTTGACAATCGCGGGGAAGTCTGGCTCGGCGAGTTGCCGCGGCGAGACGTTGACGGACATGTTCGCGGTCGGCAGGCACACGCCGTCGTCGATCCAGGTTCGCATCTGCGTGGTGGCTTCGTGCAGCGCCCACGCGCCGATTGCGTTGATCGTGCCGGTTTCCTCGGCGATCGGGATGAACTCGGCCGGTGACACGATGGTGCCGTCGCCCTGCCTCCAACGCATCAGCGCTTCGAAGCCTGTCACCTCTCCGGTGGTCACATCGAGGATCGGCTGGTAGTACAGCTTGAGCTCGCGACGGTCGAGCGCCCGGAACAACGCTGTCTCGACAGTGAGCCGGTGAGCAACCCGCTCGTGCATCGATTCGTCGAACAGGGCAACGCGGTTGCGTCCGGCCTCTTTGGCCTGATACATCGCGGTGTCGGCGTGGCGCAGCAGCACGTCGGCATTGCGATGTGACTGCGGCTCGAGCCGGGCGACGCCGATGCTGGCGGTCACGAAGACATCGCCGCCCGTCAGCGAAATTGGCTCCCGAAAGGCGGCGATCAACCGATCGGCGAGACCCATGGCATCGTCGAGTGCCGGCGATGACGGGTCGAGGACGACGTACTCGTCACCGGAGATGCGGGCGACCGTGGCGCGCTCGGGCACCGTTGCCCGCAGCCTGTCGGCGATCGTGCACAGCACCCGGTCGCCGACGGCGTGGCCGAAACTGTCGTTGATGTTCTTGAACCGGTCGAGATCGATGAAGAACAGCGTGGGATGGCCGGAGCCCTTCCACGATTCGCGCAATGTGGCATTCATCGCGTCGAGCAGCAGACCACGATTGGGAAGTCCGGTGAGCGAGTCGGTCTGGGCCGTGCGAAGCAACTCGAGTTGCGCCTCTCGGTTCGAGCGAATGGCCTGGATGATTCGGACCGTAACGAGCAACGACAACACGCCGACCGAGATCGTGCGAACGATGATGTCGGTGGTGCCCGCGGGGCGGGTCGCGGTGAGGATGATGATCGGGATGACGAGGGCTGCGGTGGTGATGATGATCCGACCGACGATCGGCCGATCGCGAGTCGCCGGCTGACGGGCGACCAGCGTTTGCATCGTCGGATGCAGCAACGTGGCGAACAGCACCCCATCGGCAACGATCGCGCAGACGGTCGACAGGTTACGGATGTCGCCGATGCGACCGGCAGCCTGCAGTGCGCGGAGCAGTCCGCCGACCAGCGCGATCACGAGCGCAAGGCTCGCTCCCCAGAGCGCTGGGGTGCGGTCGGAATCGGCGAACACGACCACGATCAGCAGCAACAGCAAGATCGCCCCGAGCGGCTGGAATGCGCTCTGGACCAGAGTGAGGCCGGGAGCAACGCTGAAATTGTCGAGGGCCGGCTGGACCATGATGACCCACGCCAACAACCAACTGCCGAGCGCAACGATGCCGCCATCGGCAAGCACGCCCCAGAAGTCGCGCCCACGACGGTTTCGCGCTACCGATCCAACGGCGGTCAGGATCATCAGGCCCGACAGCAGCGTCGACAATTCGGACCACATCTGCGCACTGCTGTGGCCAACGGTGGCCGCTCTCAGTATCGCAGAGCAGGCATTGCACAGCCCGAACATCACCAAGCAGATCATTTCACGGGTGTTCAGGGCGTGTCGACGGTGGGCCACCCAGGCCACTGGGCCGGTGCAGATCGCAACGATCGCAGCGAGGCCAGCGGCGCCGTTCGGCGAACCCCAGACCAACGCCACGAGCGCGAGAATGCCAGTCGCTGCCGGAAACCACCACGGCTTCACCCGCATGTCCCGCATCATCCCTGATTCCTCGCCGAGTTGGTCCCGCCACCCTGTCCGTGGCGAAAAGAGAACCCTACGCCTTCGTTGGCAAGAAATCCAGAGATGAGTGGTAATTCGAACGCGTGGAGTGACCAGTGTCGACGGCGCGGCTCGGGATGACAGGGCGCTACCGTAGATGAGATGCAAGGACGACAGCCGCCGCCGATCGCCAGGACCCGACACTCATGACCCAGCATTCATGACGTCCACTGTGACGGTTGTCGTGCCTGGATCACATCTGATGGCGTCGCTGGTCGGCCCTCGCGACGAATTCGTTCGCCAGATCGAGCAGGCCTTTCCGCTGGTCGAGGTGCGGGTTCGCGGCAACGAGGTGACGATCGCCGGCGATGGATCTGACGACGTCGGCCGTCTGTTCGAAGAGCTGGTCCTCGTGCTCCAGCGCGGTCAACATCTCGATGCCCCGATGGTGACACGCGCAATCGACATGATGCAGCAGCATGAGTCGCCGAGCAAAGTGCTCACCGATGACATCCTGCGCCCTACCAAGGGCCGCCAGGTGCGTCCCAAGACTGCTGGTCAGAAGCGCTACATCGATGCGATTCGAGAAAACATCATCACGTTCGGAATCGGTCCCGCAGGAACCGGCAAGAGTTGGCTCGCGGTTGCGATGGCCGTTCAGGCTCTGCAGTCCAAGCAGGTCCAACGGATCATCCTCACCCGCCCAGCGGTCGAGGCAGGCGAGCGACTCGGCTTTCTGCCGGGCGACCTGATGGCCAAGATCGACCCCTATCTGCGCCCGCTCTACGACGCGCTGTACGACATGGTCGAAACCGAAGGCGCCCAAAAGCTGATCGAGCGCCAGATGATCGAGGTCGCCCCGCTTGCGTTCATGCGCGGGCGCACGCTCAACAACAGTTTCATCATCCTCGACGAAGCCCAGAACACGACACCGGAGCAGATGAAGATGTTCCTGACTCGAATTGGATTCGGCTCCAAGGTGGTCGTCACCGGCGACACCACCCAGATCGACGTGCCCGACGGCCGCAGTGGTCTGGCCGGTCTCGAGCGCATGCTCACCGGTGTCGAAGGCCTTGCGTTCGTGCACCTCGGCACGGGTGATGTCGTTCGCCACAAGATCGTCGCTGACATCGTCGCCGCCTACGAGCGGGCCACTCCGGTGGACCCTGCGACCAGCGGCACGATGAGCCGCAACGGCGGTCGCCGTGGTGACACCATCGTTGACCGTCATGGGTGACGGAACTCGGCCGCGACTCGGACGAAAACAGAAAGTCGGTGGCGATGTCGACCCCGAGGTGTTCTGCTCCGACGAGCAGATCGATGTCCCCGTCGACCTTGCCCGCTGGCAGACCCTCGCCGAGCGCGTCCTCCACGCGGAGGGCATTCGCGGCGGTACAGAACTGTCGCTGATCTTCGTCTCGGCCAACGACATCGCCGAGTTGAACGAATCGTTCCTCGGCAAGGCCGGGCCGACCGATGTGCTCTCGTTCCCGATCGATGCCGCCGACCTCGACATGATGCCGCCCGGTTCGGGGGCCACCCGTGGCCCGGACCGCTCACCGCTCGACCCGTCGGATGTGCCGCTGCTCCTTGGCGACATCGTGATCTGCCCGGCCGTTGCCGTGGCCCAAGCACCCTCCCACGCAGGTACTGTCGACGACGAGTTCGCACTCCTCGTCGTTCATGGCATCCTCCATGTCCTCGGACATGACCACGCCGAGCCGGATGAGACGGCCGTGATGCGTGGTCGAGAATTGCAGCTGCTCGAACAGCTTCATTGGCACGGGCCAGCTCCCACGGCCTTTCGACAGGACCAACCAGAACCGTGATCGCCATTCAAGTTTCCACCGCCGACTACTGGATGATGGTGGCGATCTTCGTGCTGTTGGTCATGCTTGGGTTTTTCTCTGTTGCCGAGATGGGTCTCTCTCGGATGACCAAGCCCAAAGCTGCCTCGCTGGCCGACAAGGGCAGTCGCTCGGCCAAGGTGCTCAGCAAGCTCGTCGCCGAGCCGGAGCGGTGGATCAATCCGCTGCTGTTGAGCGTGTTCATCTCCCAGATCGTGCAGTCCACCCTCACCGCTGTCGTACTCGATGATCTGTTCGGCACCTGGGGAGTGGTCGTTGGTGTGTTCGTCAACATCATGATCTTCTTCGTACTGGCCGAGGCCGTCCCCAAGACCTGGGCTGTGTTGCATCCGGAGAAGGCTGCGCTGTTCGCGGCCCGCCCACTGGCGGCGATCGTCGCACTTCCTCCCCTGCGCCTGTTCTCGTCAGCGTTGATCTGGCTGACCAATGTGCTCGTGCGTGGCAAAGGACTCGAAAAGGGACCGTTCGTCTCGGAGCGGGAATTGCTCGGCTATGTCGAAGCAGCAGCGCAGGACGATGTGATCGAAGTCGAAGAACGTGAGCTGATCGAATCGGTGATCGAATTCGGCGACACGGTTGCCCGCGAGATCATGGTGCCCCGCCCGGACATGGTGACCGTGGACTACGGAGTCACTGTCACCGAGGCGCTCGACGTCGCGATCAATAAGGGGGTCAGCCGCCTTCCCGTGTTGCGCGAAAATGACGAGGACGACGTGATCGGCCTCGCCTATACCAAGGACCTGATGCGGCTCGAGCGCGACGGACAGGGCGGCGAGCCGGTCCACGAAGTCGTCCGCGCCGCCCATGTCGTGCCGGAGAACAAGCCGGTCAACCGTCTGATGCGCGAGATGCAGGCGCTCAAGTACCACCTGGCGTTCGTCGCCGACGAATACGGCTCGATCGTCGGATTGATCACGCTCGAGGACTGTCTCGAAGAACTCGTCGGTGACATCGTCGATGAGCACGACGATGAGAAGGACGAAGTCGAACGGTTGAACAACGGCGACTATCTGATCGACGGCGGAATGGACATCGGCGATCTCAACTCGCTGCTCGCGCTCAACCTTCCCGACGACCACTGGGATACCGTCGGCGGGTTCCTGTTCGGGACGCTCGAGCATGTGCCCGATATCGGCGAGAGTGTCGACTTCGACGGCTGGACCTTTGCCGCCCATGAGGTCGAAGGTCGCCGCGTCCGAATCGTTCGCGTCAGTGTCATTCCCCAACTCACCGACGACGAGCATTCCGACGCCTGACGCAGCGGGGGTCATCGTCACTCGGTGTCGGCGGCCATCCGAGCGAAGGCTGCCGGGAGATTGGGGTAGCGCTTGGTCGAGGCGCCGCCGTCGACGGTGTGGAACCCGGCGCTGACGAACGACGAGTCGTCCGAGGCGAGGAACACGGCCATCTTGGCGATGTCGGCGGGCTGGGCGAATCGGCCGATGGTGGTGTTCTCGACGAACTCCTCGACCACGCCTGGGATCATCCAGAACGCTCCGGTGGCGTTGGTCTCGACCAAGCCGGGAGCAATGGTGTTGACCCGGATGTTGCGCGGCCCGAGTTCCATTGCGGCGACCTTGGTGAGCATTGCGACCCCAGCCTTGGCGCTGCAGTATGCCGCCATTCCTTCGGCCGGCTGAATCGCGTTGAGGGAGGCGATGTTGATGATCGAGCCGCCGCTGCGCATCACCCGGCCGGCGTGTTTGACCGTCAAGAAGACGCCGGTGAGGCAGAGGTCGATGATCTCCTTCCATGTCTCGAGTGGGTGTTCGGTGATCATCCCGAACGCACCCTTGCCGGCGTTGGCGATGGCGATGTCAAGCCCGCCGAACCGCTCGACCGCAGCATCGACAGCAGCTGATACTGCTGCCTCGTCGGTGACATCACAGGCCACCGCGAGCACGCGGTCGTCGTTGCCGAACGACAATCCCTCGAGCGCGTTCGTGTCGATGTCGGTGACGACGACTGTGGCTCCTTGTTCGAGGAACGCTTCGGCGATCGCCCTGCCGATGCCGTTCGCTGCTCCGGTGATGAATGCGACTTTGCCGTCGAGTTGATCTGCCATCACGCTCAACCTATTCGTTGAGTTCGGTTGCCGATCAGTCGGTCGGCTTGACCCACACCGAGACGTGCTTGTCGCTGTCGGCCGTGAACAGTGTTCTCGCCCAGTCCTGCCAACGGTGCTCGAGTTCGAGTCCGGCAATGGTGGCCATCAAGTCGAGCTCGGACGGCCACACATACCGAAATGGGATGGCCCGATATCGACCAGCGCCGTTGGTCACCGATACGTGGTGAGAGCTGAACTGTTGGGTCACCACGTCGTACCGATCGAATCCGACCGTGCCGTTCCCGGCGTCATCGGCGCAAGCTGTGAACGGCACGATGTCCTGACCTGGCGGCATTCGGCGGAGCGCAGGCACACCGACCTCGACGACAAAACGTCCGCCTGGGCTCAGATGCGCGGCCGCGTTGCGGAAGCAATCGACCTGGGCCGCCTGGGTGGTGAGATTGTTGATCGTGTTGAAGACGAGATAGGCGAGCGAGAACTCGCCCTCGATCCGAGTGACGGTGATGTCACCAATGGTCACGTCGATCACCTCGGCTCCGGGTTTGGAGGCGAGACGGGCAGCCATGGCTCGACTGAGTTCGATCCCGTGCACCCGCACACCGCGAGCCGCGAGCGGGATCGCGATCCGGCCGGTGCCGATTGCGAACTCGACCGATGAACCGTCGCCGGCGAGATCTGCGAGGACGTCGACAGTTCGTCCGATTTCGTCCGGATCGAATTCGATGCCCTCATCGGTGTCGTAGTCGGCAGCCACGCTCGCGCCGAACCAGCCATCAGCGATGTCGTCGATCAACTCGTGCATGATCCGACGGTAGTGGCCGACGACGGTCGGTCCCGTCGGGGTTTTCAGCTCGTCAGGCGAGATCGTTGGATCTTGCCGATCGCGGTGCGGGGCAGCGATGCCGTGATCACGATCGCCTTGGGTGCCATGAACGACGGCAGACATTCGCGTACCCGTTCTCGGATTTCGTCGAGCAATGGGGGTGCGGAGGGATCGACGGGCACGATCCACGCAGTGACCACGTGGCCCCATTCGGGATCGGCCAGGCCGGCGACAGCGACATCGGCGACGCCGGGGTGCGACGCAATCGCGGCCTCGACGACATCGGGCCAGATGTTCTCGCCGCCGCTGATGATCAAGTCGCCGCGGCGACCCTCAACATGGAGGCGTCCGTCGTCGAGCCAGTGGCCGAGGTCGTTGGTATGCAGCCATCCGTGGTCGTCGAGGGGTGTCGTGCCGTCACGATACGAACGCAGTTGCATCGGGCAGCGCAGCAACACCTCTCCGTCGTCGGCAACCATCACCTCGACGCCGTCGAGGGGCACGCCGTCGTACACCACGCCGCTGCCGGTCTCGGTGAGGCCGTAGGTGGTGACGGTGTTGATCGGCCGATCAGCCGGCGGGTGGCTGCCGCCGAGCACGATCCAGCGGAACAGCGACGGATCGATCCGGGCCATGGTGGTGGCGACGAGCGACGTGAGTGTTACGCCAGCGGATGCAGCAGCGGTCACCGCTTCGGCATCGAATTGGGGCAGCACGGTCAGAGTCGTTCCGGTGTGGAGGGCACGGGTGACAACCGACAGCCCCCCGACGTGGGCGAGTGGCAAGCAGGCCAACCAGTGGTCGGCAGGGGTGACGCCGAGTCGCCGACTGGTCGCCTCTGCTGATGCCGCGACCGCTGTATGGGTGAGCACGACACCCTTCGGGGTGCCGGTCGATCCGCTCGTCGCGACGACCAGAGCGTCACCGGGCTCGACATCGATCCCACCATCCACTGCCTGTTCGCCATCCGCGTCGATGACGCAGGACGCGCCCATCAGCGTGACGAGCGAGGCGGCCGCACCGGGTGCCAACCGTTGATCGATCGGCAGCACCGCGTCGCCGCGCTCCCACACCCGTTGCAGGGACGTGACGAACGCGTCACCACCGGCAAGGTCAAGCGCGACGAGACGGGGCACCGATCAGCTCGTGACGGGATCGATCGGGGTGAGGATGCCGAGCGCGTTCTCGATCATCTCCCCGATGCTCAGGCAGGCCAGATCGTGGAACCGGTCGCCGATGATCTGGATCCCGACCGGAATCCCGTTCGACAATCCGCCCGGAGTGACCGCCGCAGGCAGGCCGAGCAGGTTGGCCGGAAGGATCGGGCGCATCAGGCCGACGGTGCGGAGGCCCGCGTCGGAGTCGATGATGTCAGCGCCGTGTGCGAATGCCGGCTGGGTCCACACCGGTGTGATGATTGCGTCGTATTCGGTGAAAAATGTTGCCCACTCCTTGGCGACGCCATTGCGAGCCATGTGCACCATCACCCAACCGGCGAGATCGATCTCGGGATTGATCGCGTCGGTGTTGTGGAGGAATCGTCGCCCGTCTTGGCCCATCACGAGGTCGAGCATCGGCTTCTGAACCTGCAGGTCGCCGAGCAGCAGTGCCGACCACAGTTCGAGTGCTCGCAGCCAACTGTCAGGAGCGGTCTCGACGATCTCGTGACCGAGGTCGGCCAATACGTCGGCCGCAGCGCGAGTTGTCGCGACGATGCCGGCATCGGTCGGGGTGATGCCAGGGGGATCGGCGATCAGGGCGATCCGCAGCGGTCGGGCAGTGGGTATGTCGGACAGCCTGACCGGGAGGCTGACGGGGTCGCGCGAGTCGACGCCGGCGATGGCGATCAGCCCGGCGCGCACATCGGCCATCCGCCGTGCCATCACACCTTCGACGGCCATCAGCTGGGCCGAGATCGATGATTCCGACGGAGGGATCACCGTGGCCGACGGCACGACGCCGGTGGAGGGTTTGATGCTGGAGATGCCGCAGCAGTGCGCCGGGTTGCGCAACGACCCGCCGATGTCGTTGCCGAGTCCGAGTGGGCTCATCCCACTTGCGATCGCAGAGGCCTCACCCCCGCTCGAACCGCCGGCGGTGACATTCGGGTTCCACGGATTGCGGGTCAGCCCGTACAGCGATGAGTCGGTGTGAACCCGCAGGCCCAGGTCGGGCAGGTTGGTTCGCCCGATCGGGATGGCACCGGCGGCTCGCATCCGTGCCACCACTGGAGCATCGATCGACGCAATCGCCTCGGCGAGCGCGACGATGCCACTGGTGGTGGGGGTGCCGGCGAGGTCGATGTTGTCCTTGACCGTGATCGGCACGCCGTGCAGCGGACCGAGCGGTTCTCCGTCGGCGATGGCCCGGTCGGCAGCATCGGCACCGGCGCGGGCTTCGTCGGCGAGGACGCGGACGATGGCGTTGAGGTGTGGGTTGACCTGCTCGATCCGGGCCAGATGAGCGTCGACGACCTCGCGGCTCGACACGTCGCCGGTGCGGATTCGGTTGGCGAGCCCCAGCGCGCTGTCCCGCCACAATTCGTTCGGCACCTGATCGACCATTGCGAACCCCCTCTCGTCGGCTGCGACCCACCGTTGGGCCAGATCCAGTATTGCCGGTAACACTGTGGCCATGACCAATGTTGCTGGCACGCAGGCGCCTCCGGGAAACATCTGGGTACTCGGTGCTCGGCCGCGCACGCTGCCCGCAGCGGTTGTGCCGGTGGCTGTCGGGGCAGCATGTGCTGTTGGGCTCGATGGTGCGGTGTGGTGGCGAGGTGTGTTGTCGCTGATCGTCAGCCTCGCGCTCCAGGTCGGTGTCAACTACGCCAACGACTACAGCGACGGCATCCGCGGCACCGACGATGTTCGCGTCGGCCCGCTGCGATTGGTCGCGTCGAAGCTCGCCTCGCCGAAATCCGTCAAGTTCGCTGCCTTCGCTGCGTTCGGTGTCGCAGCTGTCGCCGGGCTGATCCTCGCCCTCGTGACTTCGTTGTGGCTGCTGGTGGTCGGCGCCGCAGCATTGCTCGCCGGTTGGTTCTACACCGGTGGACCAAAGCCTTACGGATACCTCGGATTGGGCGAGCTGTTCGTCTTCGTGTTTTTCGGACTCGTTGCGACGATGGGCACGACGTACGTGATCGCCGAACAGATCACCGGACTGTCGATCCTGATGGGATGTGGCGTCGGCGCGCTCGCTTGCGCACTGCTCGTGATCAACAACCTGCGCGACATCCCCACCGATCGCGAGGTGGGCAAAAAGACGCTCGCGGTCCGGCTCGGTGATGCCCGCACCCGGCTGATGTATTCGGGTCTGGTCGGCGGCGCGTTCGTGATCGCGATCGTTGCCGCCATCATCTGGCGCCCACTGACTGCGATTGCCGTGATCGCGATTCCGCTTGCGATCGTGCCGATTCGACTGGTTCGCGGTGGTGCCACGGGTCGCGAGTTGATCGCAGTGCTGAGTGCCACCGGCAAGGTCCAACTCGCCTACGGACTGCTGGCGACCATCGGATTGGCCTTCGGGTAGTTCGCGCAATTCGCCAGGCGCCGTCTGTGTCACCGCATATCCCAACTTCGGGATATGCGGTGACACAGACGACATCACAGCGACAGCTCGTCAGCGAAAGGGCTTGCGGATCCATTCGCGCAGGATCGACACCACGGCGAAGGGATGCTCGAGGTGGGCGGCATGGCCGGCGGCTTGCACCGGGCAGAACACCGCGTCGCCGCCGATCGCGATCGCGAGCTGCCGGGCCAGCGCGGTGAACTTGAGATCGAGGTCACCCGCCATCGTCAACGTCGGTGCCGAGACGTGGGCGAGCCGCTCCCAGAGCGGCAACTGCGATCCGGTGCCGGCAAGCCGCAGACTGCTCGCGAGCCCGTCGGCGGTGTTGGTTGCTCGGTCTTCGAGGTTTCGGGCGTATTCGGGCAGGGTTGCGAACATCGGCAACGCAAGCCACTTCTGCAAGAACGGTTCGACGCCGCCGGTCTCGATCTCTTCCGCGAGCGCCTCGTCGGACATCCGTCGCTGGTTGCGTTCGTCGTCGTTGCTGATCCCTCCGGTGGCGCCGATCAATGCGATCGAGCGGGTCAGGTGCGGGTAGGCGAGCGCGAGGTGGAGCAGGAACCGGCCACCCATCGAGTAGCCGATGTAGGTGGCTTCGCCGCCGACGGTCGCGATGAGATCGGCACCGAGGCGGAGGTCGGCGCGGACATGGCTCGATCGACCGTGGCCGGGCATGTCGACCAGTACGACCTCGTGGTCGGCGACGAACTGTTCGGCCACTGGCAGCCACGATCGCCCGGTCTGGGTGAAGCCGTGGGCGAACACCAGCCTTGGTCCCGTGCCACACCACGTCGATGCCAGCGGCCCCTCGACCGGGATCCAATTGTGTTCTGGCATCAGACGGCGTCTGGGGCCGAGAGGTCGGCGGCCTCGTTGTCGAGCAGTCGGTTGAGGACCCGTTCGAACACCGCGGGATCCTGCGCTCCGGGCAGCGCCCACTGCTCGTTGATCACAGAGGTCGGTACAGCAGTGATGCCGTTCGCCGCAGCGGCTGCCAGCGACTCCATGACTTCGCCGACGCCCGCGTCGGACGCCAAGAACTCGCGAACCTCATCGCCGTCGAGGCCGATCTCGACTGCGGCCGCGGTCAGGACATCGGGATCGCCGATGTCCTGACCGTCGGTGAAGTAGGCCTGCATCAATCGTTCCTTCAGGTTTCTCTGCGTTGCGTGTCCGTCAGCGACGCTCTGGTCGGCGAACCACAGCAAACGGTGGGCGAGCAAGGTGTTGGCCCGTAGCGCGATGTCCATGTGGAAGTCGATCCCGTCGGCGGCCGCGATTTTGGTCACATTTGCGATGATTTCCGCCGCTTTCTCGGCCCCGCCGAACTTCTTCGCGTATGCCTGCGACACGGGTTCGCCGGCGCCGGCCGGAGCAGTGGGATCGAGCTGGTAGGGCCGGTAGACGACCTCGATCGAGCTGACGTCGCGGGTTGCAGCCACTGCCGCAAGCGCCGTCTCGAATCGGCGCTTGCCGATGTAGCACCACGGACACACCACGTCGGACCAGATCTCTACGCGCATACCTGTCACGATAGAACCGATGGACCCACGAGCCGACCCCGCCGCCACGTTCTGTGCGACCCTGATCGACGAATGGATCCAGAACGGCGTCTCACATGCCGTCATCGCCCCAGGGTCGCGTTCCACCGTCATGGCGCTCGCGCTTGCCAACCGAACGGACCTCCAGGTTCACGTCTTCCACGACGAGCGCTCGGCTGCGTTCGCTGCGCTCGGGATCGGCCTGCTCGGCACGCCAGCGGTCTTGGTCTGCACCAGCGGGACAGCTGCCGCCCATTTCCACGCAGCAGTGATCGAGGCCCATCTCTCGGCCGTGCCGCTGCTCGTGTGCACGACTGATCGGCCCCCAGAACTCCGCGATGTCGGAGCACCGCAGACGATCGATCAGACCAAGCTCTACGGTTCGGCCGTGCGCTGGTTCCACGACCCGGGCGTGGCCGACGATGCCGCATCCGGAACCTGGAGATCGCTCGCTGCCCACGCGTATGGGTCTGCCACCGGAGTCTGGCCGGGCCCGGTGCATCTCAACCTTCCGTTCCGTGAGCCGCTGCTCGGAACCGCCGGCGAGTTGCCGTCGCGGTCGTCGCTGATGGCGGTGACGTACAACTCGAACACCGTTGTTTCGCCGTACGCGATCACTCGCCTCGCGACCCGGGTGTCGACCCCACGCGGCGTCATCGTCGCGGGCCGGGGGTGTGACTCAGCCGACGGTGTGCTCTCTCTGGCGGCTGTCACGGGATGGCCGGTGCTGGCCGATGCCCGTTCGGGTCTGCGTCATCTCGACGGGGTCGCCCTGTCGGCCGCCGACTCGATCCTGCGATCACCGGAGTTCGCTGCTGCCCATCGCCCCGACATCGTGATCCGGCTCGGCCAGCCGCCCGTGTCGAAGGTTCTCAACCAATGGTTGGCAGGGCTCGAGGCGTATCAGATTCACGTCACCCCGGTGCCGACCTGGACCGACCCCGACGGTGTCATCGCACACCGCATCGTGGCCGAACCCGGTTCGGTGTGCTCGGCGCTGGCCACCCATCTGTCGTGCGCTGACGAGTCGTGGCTGCGCGGATGGGTCGACGCCGAGCGCCGGGCGCAGGCAGCGATCGAAACGTTGCTCACCGGTGCCGGCCTGACGGAGCCGGGTGTTGCTCGGGCCGTTGTTGCATCGATGGAACCTGGATCGCACCTCATCGTGTCGTCATCGATGCCGATCCGTGACGTCGAGTGGTTCAGCGTCGTTCCCGACGGCGTCACCGTGCACTGCAACCGTGGAGCGAACGGGATCGACGGCGTGATCGCGACCGCGACCGGCGTCGCACTTGCAACCGGTGCCCCGACAACGGTGTTGATCGGCGATGTTGCCTTCCTGCACGACAGTTCTTCGTTGACGGCTCTTGCCGGTCGCGATGTCGATCTGCGCATCGTCGTGATCGACAACGACGGTGGTGGCATCTTCAGCTTCCTGCCCCAAGCTGCTGCGCTGCCGGCCGACCGGTTCGAGCAGTTGTTCGGCACGCCCCACGGGGTCGATGTGGTGGCGCTCGCTGCAGCGCACTCGATCCCCGCCGCCGACGCCACATCGATCGCCGATGTGGTCGCAGCCGTCAATTCGCCCGGGACACATCTCACGTTGGTCCGGTCGAATCGCGCTGCGAACGTCGCCGTCCATGCAGCCGTCAATGCCGCCGTGGTCGCCGCCCTTGCCGCTCACTGAATCGGGCGATCGGGGTGATCAGGGCGATCAGGGGCGGATGATCGCCGAGAGCATTGCCTGGAACTTGGCCTGGGTCTCGGCCAGTTCGTGATGCGGGTCGCTGTCGGCGACGATGCCTCCGCCGGCAAAAAGACGCGCCGACCGGCGATCGGGCGAGAATTCGGCGCAGCGGATCGCAACTGCCCACGTCCCGTTGCCGTTCGCATCGACCCAGCCGACCGTGCCGCCGTAGTGGCCGCGACGAAACCCTTCGACCCGTTCGATCAGCGCGATCGCCGCAGCCTGAGGATGGCCACCCAATGCGGGTGTCGGCGAGAGTGCTCGTGCCAGTGTCAGCACGTCGGGCGACGGCTGCGACAGCTGTCCCTGCATTCGGGTGCCGAGGTGCTGCACGTTGGCGACGGCGACGATCGAAGGCTCTGGCTCCCAGTCGAGGTAACTGGCCCATGGCAGCAGGGTGTCGTGGACGACGTTGACCACGACACGATGTTCGATCTGATTCTTGGCGCTCGCCAGCAACTCGCTCGCGAGGCGGGCATCGGTGGCCGGATCACCCGTGCGCGGTGTCGTTCCTGCCAGTGGATGCGATGACACGGTCGAGCCGTCGAGCTGCACGAGCAGCTCCGGCGACGCGCCGACGAATCCGTCGACGGCGTAGCGATAGCTCGATCCAAAGCTGGCACGAAGGCGGCGCATCACCGCGTGGACGTCGATCGGTCGATCGCTCGTCACGACGAGGTCGCGGGCGATCACCGCTTTCTCGATCGAGCCGCTCTTGACCGCGTCCCGAGCGGCGGTGACCGCTGCGAGGTACACGTCGACCGACACCCCGGGGCGAACCGTGAACTCGGCTGCCGACGCAAGCGGTTCGGGCGTGCTCGCCGGAACCGGTGCGTCATCGATGATGGTGATCCACACGCGTCCGTCGGCGGTCTTGCCGATCGTGACCGCTGGGATGATGAGCTTGGCGGTCGCGCCCGGTTTGAACGGCAACACACCGATCGCGATCGGTCCCGATCCGGGAATCCCGACGTGGTCCTCGCACTGGATTGCGGCGAGGGTGGTGACGGCTTCGTCGGCGTCCACCCGTGCTGCCACTCCGCGTCCGGCGAAACCGACACCGTCCCGGACGAACAGATAGCCGTCGCCGCCGGCAAAGTCGTTGAGATCGACGTCATCGAGCGTGCCTTCGTACCAGGTGGAGACGGCGCGCATCGCTGCGCTCAGGCTCGGGTACCGAGCAGCAACTGGGTGATGCCGCCGCTGAGGTGACGATGCTCGGCGTCGGCAAATCCGGATGCCCGCAAAGCATCGACCATCACCTGCGGGCTCGGCAGGTAGGCAACGCTCTTGGGAAGATACCGGTACGCCGGCGCGTTGCTGAGCAGACCGCCGATCTTGGGTACGACCTTGCCGAAGTAGAAGCCGTGACCCCACCGCACGAGACCGTTGTGAGGAATACCGACGTCGAGCAGCGCGATCCGGCCGCCGGGTCGGACGACTCGGGCGAGTTCGTCGAAGAACGACGGCAGATCCACCAGGTTGCGGAGCGCGAACCCGCAGGTGACACCGTCGACCGACGCACCGGGGAACGGCATTCGCAAGATGTCGGCCTGAACTCGCGGCGAGCCGCTGCGATCTGCGGCGAGCATCCCGAAACTGAAATCCACCGACACCGGCCTGTATCCGGCCCGGCGGAGATCGATGCACAGATCGCCCGTACCGCTGGCAAGATCGAGTACGTCAGCATCCGGCGCGAGCCCGAGCAACCGCACCGCTTTGCGCCGCCAGCGCACATCGAGTCGGAACGTCATGATCCGGTTGACGAGGTCGTATCGGGGGGCGATGGTGTCGAACATCTGCCGCACGGCCGCAGCCTTCTCGTCGCCCTGGGGAAGTTGGTCACGGTCCCATGCAGCACGCTGATTCATTGCTGCCCAGGTTACGGACCCCATCGTCACATCACCCATCAGCGCGCCGGCCGGCGCCGACAGCGACCTCCACCGGTTGGCCGGCGAGCGCGTAACGGCCTCGGCTCCAGCGGACTTCCGTACACTCGCCGGAATGACGTTGAACCTGAGCCAGTTCAAGACGGATCGCCACGGTGCAGAGGCGTTCGACGTGCTCGACGCGCACACGGTGGCGACCCAACGCCTGCTCGACCTGCTCAACGATCCTGCCAACGAGCAGAAGATGATCCACGCCGAGCAACGTGACCAGCCGCCGATGGCCGGCGTGGTCGCACTGATCGAGGGCGATGCCCAGATCCTCGGGGCGCTCAAGTCGCCGACCTCGGGCAAGAAGTATCGAGCGGCCGTTGCCGTCGCGGTGAAGCTGAAGATGCTGGACATGGGCTGGTCGACGACCGGTCGTCAGGGCCAGGTCGGCAATTCCAAGTTCTTCGAGAAGGCCGAACGCTTCAAACCCTGATCGGCGGCCACCGACGCTCGAGCGGTGGCGGAGAGCGAAGTCGGTGGACCGCAGGCGATCAGGACTCGTTGTTGCGTTTGGCTTTGGCCCGACGTTTGCCTTCGTGCATCGCCGCGGCGCGGGGGATCGGGATCTCGTGGCCCTCGGCGATCAGATCGGCCGACAGCGTCTGTGGTTCGGGCATCGCCTCAGCCCACGGATCGCGATCGCCGAGCCGCTCGGGCGCGGTCACGACCGTGAAGTCGGACGGACTGATGTGATCGACCTCGTCCCAGCCGATCGGGAACGACACCGGTGCTCCCGGGCGAGCGCGAGGGCTGTACGCAGCGGCAACTGTTGCCCCGCCGGAGCGGGTGGCGTCGACGAAGATCTTGCCGTCTCGATCAGCTTTCATGAACGCGGTTGTCGCAATCGCTGGGTCGATCAGCTCTACCCGCCGGGCGATTGCCCGGGTGACCGCCGCCGCGTCCTCCATCGTCACGTCATCGGAAATGGGGACAAAGACGTGCAGGCCCTTGGCGCCGCTGGTCTTGAGCGCACCCTCGAGGCCGAGTTGATCGAGCGCCTCGTGCACGAGGTGGGCAACTGCCACGGCTTGCCCGAACGAGTCGGCATCAGGCGGGTCGAGGTCGAGGACCATGTGCGTCGCGTGGTCAAGCCGAGTCGCCGTCGTCAGCGCAGGGTGGTACTCGATCGCTCGCTGGTTTCCGAACCACAGCAGTGTCTGGCGGTCGTTGCACAGGGCATACGACACGTTGCGTTGTGAAGCCTCGGCCCACACGTCGACAGTGGCAACGAAGTCGGGCGTGTACTTCGGCACGTTCTTCTGCATGAACGGAGCCTGCCCCCGGGTGGCCCGAATCACCGACAGTGGCCGGTCCCGTAACACGGGGATGATGCGCGCGCTCAGTGCGTCGAGGTAGTCGATCAGCTGTCGCTTGTCGACCCCTGCACCATCGAACAGGGGCTGATCGAGATTGGTCAGCGTGACACCATCGCGCGATTCGTCACCCTTGGATGAAGCAGCCATGGCTCACTCTGACACGCTCAACCCTGGGCTGCGATCTGTTTGGCCCAGCGGTAGTCGGCCTTTCCACTCGGCGAGCGCACGATGTCGTCGACGAAAACGAAAGCCTTGGGCAGCTTGTACCGGGCGATGTGGCGTTGGGCCTCCTCACGCAGTTCGGCCTCGGTGACGGTGCGGCCGTCGCGGATCCGCACGACAGCGACGACCTCGTTGCCCCATCGCTCGCTCGGCCGTCCGGCGACGACGCAGTCGTACACCGCATCGTGGGCCTTGATCGCCGCTTCGACTTCCTCGGCGAAGATCTTTTCGCCGCCGCTGTTGATCGTGACGCTGTCTCGGCCGTGCAGCTCGATGGTGCCATCCACGCGGATTCGAGCGCGATCGCCCGGCACGGCATAGCGCACACCGCTGACGACAGGGTAGGTGCGCGCTGTCTTGTCCGGGTCGCCGAGGTAGCCGAGGGCGAGCCGGCCGCTCTTGGCCAGCCAGCCGAGCTCGTCCTCGCCGGGATCGAGTTCGCGATCGAGATCACTCGACAGGACGTGGTTGCCCGGGCTGATCTGAAAGGTTCCGGTGCTGGCGGATGCTCCGGCTGACACGTGCGACAGCTGGCCGCCGGCCTCCGACGATCCGAGCCCGTCGACGATCATCGTCGTGGGGAGATGGCGGATGAACTCTTCTTTGAGGTTCGCCGAGAGGGGAGCGCCGCCGCTGAGGATCACCATCAGACTCGACAGGTCGTAAACGCCGCGATCGAGCTCGTCGAGCAGCGGACGGGCGAAGGCATCACCGACAATCAGCAGGAAACTCAGCTTCTCCCGCTCGATCATGGTCCAAATGTCGACAGGATCGAGCCGATCCGTCACATCCTGGACGAACACGGTGCCGCCGGTGATCCAGGTCCGGAAGCTCATCCAGTGGCCGGCGCCGTGCATGAACGGTGGGGACAGCAGAGCCTGGAGACGCTCGACTGCGCTCGCCGCGAACTCGTCGAGTGACGATGCTGTGCGGGAACCTCCGAAACACTCGACGATCGCATCGCCACCGCGCCACAGCACTCCCTTGGGCATGCCGGTGGTTCCCCCGGTGTAGAGGATGTACAGGTCGTCGCCCGTCGGCTGCACATCGGGCTTGTCCGCTGACGACTGAGCAAGCGCGTCTTCGTACCAGACCGCGCCCGGCAGCAGATCGTTCTCCGAGGCATCAGGAACCTGGAGGATGACCCGCAGCGACGGTACGTCGGGCAGTACCTCGGCGAGCGTCGGAGCGAATTGGGAGTGGATGACGACAGCGGTGGCACCGGAGTCATTGAGCAGGTAGCGCAGTTCCTCGGCGACGTAGCGGTAGTTGACGTTGAGCGGGGCGACCCGAGCCTTGAACGCGCCGAGCATCGACTCGAGATACTCGTTGCCGTTGTGGAGGTAGATCGCGATGTGGTCCTGACCACTCTCGGAGCCGGTCAGCTCTGACCGCTCGGTGTGGCAGCCCAGATCCTGCGCGATCAAGAAGTTCGCCAGCCGGCGGGTGCGGTCGGTGACGTCGCTCCATGTGAGGCGCTTGTCGCGGAACACCAGGCACAGGTCGTCGGGTCGGGTCGCCGCGATCGCCTCGTGAATCTCGCCGATGTTGAAGTCCGTGGGGGCCATCGCCAGAAGCTACGCGGCATGTGACACCGGCCACGAACCCGTCCACTGGTTTCGTGCCCGGGTGCCGCCCGGCTCAGGTGTAGGAGCGAAAGATGATCTCGGCCACGCAGGCCGGCTTCGGGTTGCCTTCGACCTCGAACGTGAACTCCATCGTCGACTGCACGCCACCGGCGATGTCGTCGACGGCGAGCAGTTTGACTCCGAGGCGAAGCTTGGCGCCGACCGGCACGGGTGACATGAACCGGATCTTGTTGGCGCCGTAGTTGACGCCCATTTTGAACCCGGTGAATGCAACGATCATCGGGTACAGCACCGGGCCGAGCGACATCGTCAGGTAGCCGTGGGCAATCGGGCCACCGAACGGGCTCTCCTTCTTGGCCCGCTCCGGGTCGACGTGGATCCACTGGTGGTCACCCGTTGCGTCAGCGAACAGGTTGACCCGCTCCTGGGTGATCTCGATGTAGTCGCTGTATCCGATGTGCTCACCGATGAGCGCCTTCATGCCATCGATGCCGTCAATCACTCGTGTTGCCATGTCGGCCAGTGTTGCATACGGTGCCCCGATGATCTCCACTGCGCTCCGCCGGGTCCGGCGGTTGATGGATGTTCCCTCGGTCCTCACGGGGATGGCTCGGGATGCGATCACGACCGGGTGGCGTGCTATGAACGGGCACATGCCCGACTTCCTCACGTTGTATGCGCAGGTTCAGCCCGACAAAGCAGCCGTCATCGACGACCGCCCGGCCGGAACCGTGCAGTCGATGACGTTCCGTCAGTTGAACGAGCGCACCAACCGACTCGCCAACGTGTTGATCGGCCTCGGCGCCCGTCCGGGGGACACCAAGGTCGTGTGGTGCGGCCAGAACTCGATCGGTCTCGTCACGATGGTGAACGCAGCCCGCAAGCTCGGCGTCACTGCGGTACCGCTCAATTACCGGCTCAGTGACGAAGAAGCGGCCTACGTCACCGACCACTGCGACGCGACGATCGTCTACGTCGACGCCGAGTTCGCGCCGATGTTCGAGCGGATCCGGGCCGACATCCCCCAGGTCCAGCACGTGCTGGTGTTCGACGGATCGACCCCTGACGGGATGACGAGCGTCGACGATCTGATGGCCGCCGCCAGCGACGGCGAGCCGGAGATCCCGGCATCGACCGAAGCCGGCGCGACGATGATCTACACCAGTGGCACCACCGGCAAGCCGAAAGGCGCGCTGCGTCGCGGCACCGCCGGCGGTGAGCAGGCTGCAGCGCTGATCGCGCTCGTCGGCTACACCCCCGACGACATCTATGTGCCGACCGGGCCGCTCTACCACTCCGGCCCTGGAGGATTCATGGGAATTGCCCAGGCGCTCGGTCAGACGGTCGTCCTGCAGCGCAAGTTCAACCCCACCGACTGGCTGCGGCTGATCGACAAGTACAAGGTGACATCGACGTTCAGTGCGCCCACGCCGATCCGGATGATCTGCTCGCTGCCCGCCGAGGTGAAGTCTCAGTACGACACGTCGTCGATGAACAAGATGATCGCCAATGCCGCGCCGTGGAGTTTCTCGCTGAAGCAGATGTACCTCGCCGACTTCCCCGGCGACTCGCTGTACGAGGTCTACGGCAGCACCGAGCTCGGCGTCAATTGTGTGCTCCGTCCCGAAGATCAGCTGCGCAAGCCCGGCTCGTGCGGCAAGCCGGCGCCGATGGTCGAGATCAAATTGTTCGACGACGACGGCATCGAAGTCACCGGCACCGGACCGGACCATCCGGGTGAACTGTTCGTCAAGAGCCCGAGCGTTTTCGCCGATTACTACAAGCAACACGACAAGTTCGAGGCCGATCAAAAACACGGGTTCCAGACAGTCGGTGACATCGCCTACCGCGACGACGAAGGCTTCCTCTACATCTGCGACCGCAAGAAGGACATGATCATCTCCGGTGGCATGAACATTTATCCGGCCGAGATCGAGGCTGCGCTCGAAGCTCACGTCGACATCTACGAGGCCGCCGTGTTCGGCATCCCCAGCGACGAGTGGGGCGAAACCGTGCATGCCGTGGTCGTGCAGCGCGACGGTGCCGGCCTGACCGACGACGATGTTTCCGCTCACGCCCGCGAGCATCTCGCCAACTACAAGGTGCCGAGGACGATCACCTGGGCCGACGAACTACCCAAGACCGGCAGCGGCAAGGTGCTCAAGCGCGAATTGCGAGCGCCGTTCTGGGCCGGTCGAGATAGCAAGGTCTGAGACGCCGCTGCTCTCGCTGAGACGTCATTGCCGGTGCTGTCGGCGACGTTCCGACCGTCTGCGCTGATCAGGGATAGCGTCGTGGGGACATGAAATCTGGATTCATCACCTTCGTCGGCCGACCCAATGTGGGCAAGAGCACACTCCTCAACGCCGTCTGCGGCCAGAAGGTGAGCATCGTCAGTGACAAACCGCAGACCACTCGCAAGCGGGTGCGCGGCATCGTCAACCTCGAAGACGCCCAACTCGTGTTCGTCGACACTCCTGGTCTGCACAAGCCGGTCACCGCGCTCGGCAAGCGGGTCAATGCAACCGCCCTGGAATCCGCCGAAGATGTCGATGTCGTCTGCCTTGTCATCGATGCGACGATGCCATTCGGCAAGGGTGACCAGTGGGTTGCCGAGCGGATCGACGTCGGCAAGGCAGTGATCGTGGTCAACAAGGTCGATGCCGCCTCGAAGCAAGCCGTGCTCAAGCAGCTCGTCCGCGCGAGCGGGCTCGAAGCATCGGCCTACTTTCCGGTGTCGGCCAAGACGGGGGAGGGCGTACCCGAGCTGCTCGCTCACCTCGCTGCACTCCTGCCCGAGGGGCCGGTGTATTTCCCCGATGGCGAGATCAGCGACATTCCCGAAGAAGAGTGGGTCGCCGAACTCGTCCGTGAACAGCTCCTCGCGATCTTCGAGGACGAGATGCCGTATTCGATCGCGACTCGCATCAGCGAGTGGGAGTGGCCACGCGTTCGCTGCGAGATCATCGTCGAACGCGAGAGCCAGAAGGGGATGGTCATCGGCAAGCACGGCGCGATCCTCAAAGAGGTCGGCCAGCGTGCTCGTGCGCAGATGCCCAAGGGTGCCTACCTCGAACTGTTCGTCAAGGTCGACAAGGACTGGCAGCGCAAACCCGACCGGATCGAGCGCCTCGGCTACTGATCGATTCGGATTTACGGCCGCGTCGTCGGACGGATTTCCTGCGCGCGATCCACGCTCGGACAGTCTTCCCGGGAAGACTTGGTATCGACCGCCACGAACGCAGGCACTCCTGCACTCGGCGGCGAGGTCCGAAGGCGCCGAAACATCAGAGGAGCAAGCTCAATGACAGGTCACCGCTCGAAGGAAACCCCGGATCCATCGTCTCGAGACCTCGCAGCGTGTGGAGGCGACGACAGTGCCGCTCCTTCGGCGGCGAGCGTCGACACCGGGTTCACGGCTGCACAGCCCCCATCGAGCGGCAGCGAATCGATCGTCCCGCCCACGGCAGGCGCGACGACGTCGGCGCCATTGGCGACCGACGCACCGACGACCGCACCCCCTGAGACAGCTCCCGAAGTGACCGCTGCCGACGTGCTCGAACGCAACCCGCTGTACAGCGTGGCTGCAATGCAGTCCGCTGGTTGCAGCAGTGCCTCCACGTCACCATTGGACAATCTCGACAACGTGCGTGTTTACTACTCGTCCGTGCTGAACTGTCTCGATGCGGCCTGGGCCCAAATCGGCAACGGCACGGGTATCGCCGTGCGGCCGGCAGGGCTGGAAGTGTTCACCGGACCCAGTTCGGCGCCGTGCCTGAACGGCGTCGAGTACTCGTTCTACTGCACGGCGAACGAGACGATCTACATGTACGCCGATGAGATGATCCGTCCGTGGCTCGAGTTTCCGCAGGAGTACGGGCGCGGCCTGACCCGACTGTCGGCCACCCACACGATCGCCCACGAGTACGGTCACCATGTCCAGCAGTACACCGGCATCTTCGGCGCGCTGAGCCCTGACTTTTCGGGCACCGAAATGGAGAGACACCTCGAACTGCAGGCGAGCTGCCATCGCCAACATCTTCCTCGCGGCCCAGTCCGACGCGTACCGGATCGTCCCGGAATACGTCACGGTGCCGGAGCTCTGGCGATTCATCACCAGGGTTCCCAACCACGGCAGCGTTCTCAACCAGGCGTTGTGGACCGACCGAGGCCTTCAGACCGCGGCGCCCGGCGACTGCAACACTTTCAGTGCCGCCGCTCAAGACGTGGCCTGAGCTTCATCTACCTCATTCGCGGGTCAGCCAGCAGTGGAGTCCGTCGGGACGGTGCCGATCACTGGTGACGTGGTCGTTGTCGTGGTGGTCGTGGAGACCGGCGGCGGCGACTGGTTGAGCAGTGAGCTGTAGTCGTCGTAGTTGAGGGCTTGTCCTGGCTCACTCGGGCTGGAGTCCGCGAGTAGAACCGAGGCCGGTTCACCGTTCATCGTGAAGCTGACGAGTGAGATGCCCCGCAGCCTGGTGAGGGTCATCACGATCTGGGCGATGGCGCGAGTCGGATCGCTGCTGTCGTCCAGACCGGTGAAGAAGTCAGGTGCCAGTTCGATCGTCACCAAACCTCGGACCTCGCTCGTGAATGTCATTTTCTCGGCCGGTACGGCAGTGCGGTATCCGGGTCCGAAATCGGCGGGTGGAGTTTGCTCCAGCGCGAGCAGCACTTGGGCAATCTGCGGATTGCGGGGGAACGGAATCTCGAGACCGACGATCGTTCTCCCGACGACGTAGTACACGTCGATCAACTCGGTCGGGAGGTTGGTCGTGGTCGTCTCCGGGAGTGTCGTGGTGACGTTGGAATCGTCGATCGTCGAGCTCGTGCTCGGAACGGTCGTTGTCGTGGCGGTCGTCGTTGTCGTGGTTGTGGTCGTTGTCGCCGTGAGCTGGTCGGGGATTTTGTCCGACGCGATCGGCTCGAATCCACTTTCGCCGGAAACCCCGCAGGAGACGACGAACAACCCAATCAACATCAATGCGATCATCAACGACACGCGCCGGATCATCGATGGCCTCCAATCGACTGTTGCAGCGGGAACCGTACGACGAATCGAGCGCCGCCTCCCACCCGGTCCTCGACCCACGCCTCGCCGCCGAGCGCTGCCGTGTGTTCGGCGACAAGCGCAAGGCCGAGCCCCGTGCCGACCCGATGGCGGGCTGCCGTGCCGCGGGCGAACCGTTCGAAAATTCGCTGTCGTTCGCCTCGGGCGACACCTGGGCCGGCGTCCTCGACGATCATCAACAATGCCGCACGGTCCGGCTCGACGGCGATCAACGTCGGTCCGCCACCGTGATGTCGGGCGTTGTCGAGCAGGTTGGCAAGGATTCGTTCGAGCCGCAGTTTGTCGATCAGGATCGTCTTGTCCGCACCCGGCCGCACCTCGATCGGAACGTCACCGAACCCATATCGCTGGGCGATGCGGCGGACGATCTCGTCGAGTCGGAGTTCCTCGAGGTTGATGTCGGTGACGCCCGCATCGAGCCGGGACAGCTCGAGCAGGTCGAGCACCATCTGGTCGAAGCGACGTACCTGGTCCACCACGACGGTCAACGCTTGCTGGGTGCGAGCGGGCAAATCACCTCGACGGGCGTCGAGTACTTCGATCGCGGCGCTGAGCGCGGTGATCGGGGAACGCAACTCGTGGCTGACGTCGGATGCGAACTGGGCCTCGCGCTCGATGCGGGTCTGCATCGTGTCGGCCATGTCGTTGAACGTCTGAGCCAGTCGATTGAGCTCTGGATCGCTCTCGGCTGCCAGCCGGGTGTCGAGTCCTCCGGCTGCGATTCCACCAGCTGCGGCGGCGACGCGGCTCACGGGTTTCAGCAGTCGCCGACTCACCCACCACCCGAGGGCGCCGGCCAACACCGTGATCACGACGGAGCCGATGACGAGCGCCGTTCCGATCTGGCGAATGATCTGCTCGGTGTTCGCCATGGGGAACACTTCGATGTACTGGGCGTCGGCGGGAGCGATGTTGACCCCAACGGCGACGTAGATCTTGCCGTCGTAGGTGAACCGCTGTTGTCCGGATTCACCTGAACGGATCCGGCTGACGAAGTCGTGCGGGAGCAGTTCCGCAGGGAATTCGAGGCGCTGGAAAGCCTTCGTTCGGCCGTCGATGTAGAGATATGCGAAGCCGTCCGCCTCTTTGCGCAGGCCGAGGAAGAATTCGCCGAGCTTGTTCGGTTCGCCGTATCGGAGCTCGGCCAGGATCGACGTCGCGTTGGCGTTGGTCTGGACCCGAATCACGCTGCCGCGCTGGTCGAGCAGGTAGGCGCGAGCGCTGGTGTAGGTGAAGATCGTCAGCGCCGCCGAGGTCGCGAGCGCGGTGAGGCCCAGGTAGAGCGTGAAACGGGTCCGCAGGCTGAGGGCGCGGTTCAGTCTCGTCGGTCGTGCCACCCCGCCAGTGTTACCGATTTCGTGACCTTTTGTCTCGTGGCATGTCTCGTGGCACGTCTCGTGGCATGTCCCTCAGCCGGTCCCTCGGCCCTCCGACCATGTCGAGTGACGCGGCAGCTGCACCGCATCGACGGCTATGCAGCTGCCGCGATGATCTGGTTGGCCTGAGCCAGGCTGTGCATGACGGGTGCCAGAGAATCGAGGTCGGCGAGCACCAGGTTGGCACGCACATCGATCGACTCGCTGACCAGGATCAGGTGGATGCCCTGTCGGATCGCCTGTTGGGCCATCTCCCGAAAACAGCCGAGGCTGCTGGCGGACAGTGTGGTCATTGCATCGAGTTCGATCACCAGGCTGTACCCGGCAGGAACATCGAGCAGGGATTGTTTCATTGCATCGACGTGATCGCATGTGGTGAGCGGGCCGGAGACCGTGAGAACCACGGAGCCATTGCCTCGATCGGTCCGGGTACACAGGACGGGAGCATTCATGCGGGACCTCCTTTGCCTCGAAAAACAACAGTCCGGGCAATCACCGGCGAAGAGTCGCCGTGATTCCCGGATGGGTTCCTCGCTGCCGGTGAGGCACCAGGGGGAGGAAGGTACCTCACCGAAGCAGCGTGAACGAGATCTATGATGCGCATCCTGTGTGACATCCGTTCGCCCGATGTGTGCGTTTTGTGTAACAGAAACTCGATCGTCGCTGATCGCCACTTACGCGGCGCCGAATCGCCAAGATGGAGACATATCGATCTCGGCCGAGGTCGATGAGAAAGGCCGTCGTGCAATCACTGCTGTTCGTCGAGGACGATGACTCGATTCGTCTCGCGCTACGACTGGCGTTGGAGGACGAGGGCTACGAAGTCCGCGAGGCACCGGACGGGCGCGCCGGACTCGATGCGTTTGCCGAGCGCGAGCCCGACCTCGTTCTGCTCGATCTGCGACTGCCGGACATGTCCGGTTTCGAGGTCTGCCGGGCGATCCGGGCCAAGAGCATCGTGCCGATCATCATCGTGACGGC
>JBDSDH010000317.1:0-10112 GCA_039920665.1 Ilumatobacteraceae bacterium | reverse complement strand
TCACGTCATCGTCGAGCCGAATGGACGCCGGTGCGTCTGCGGTGCCCGTGGGTGCCTCGAAGCCGAAGCCTCTGGTCCCGCGATCGAAGCCATCACCGGCCGGCCTCCGACCGAACCGACCTACGACATCATGGTTCGTACCGGGCGACTCGTCGGCCGTGGCGTGGCCTCGGTGTGCAATGCGCTCGATCTCGACCTGGTCGTGGTCGGCGGGTCGGTCGCACTTGGTTTCGGGGCGACATTCTTCAACGCCGCTCAGGACAGCCTGTCCGAGCACTGCCGACTTGCGTTCAGCCGCAGCGTGCGAATCACCCCGGCCCGGCTCGGCGACCGGGGCCCGCTCATCGGTGCCGGCGCTGTGGGTTTGCGTGGTTTGCATCGGGGTACTCGTTCAGCCGGCGCACCGACGACGTAGTGTCGTTCCGGTACCGATCGAGCGGAGGATGACTCGGTGACGAAGATTCGCAAATCAGGCAATTCATCGATGATCCAGGATCGTCGAGGACGGAGCAGCGGCGGAGGCGGTGGCCTCGGCGGGATGCTCGGTGGTGGTGGCGGCGGTGGCCTCAACCTGCCGACGAAGATGGGTGGCGGCGTGGTCGGCATCCTGATCGCGCTGGCCGTGCTGTTCCTGCCCAAACTGCTCAACGGCTCCGGTGCCAACAATCAGGCGGTCGATACGGGCACGAACAGCGGCGCAGAATCGACAAACGCATGCGACACCGAGACAGCCCAGATCGTGTGCGGGGCAACCGAGGATGTGCAGGCCTTCTGGAAGCGCGAGTTCGCCAGTCGCGGCGAGACCTACACCGATACCCAGACGGTCTTCTTCAGCGGTGGGACCGACACCGGTTGTGGCGCGGCGTCATCATCGACCGGACCGTTCTTCTGCCCGGCCGACAACTTGGTCTACATCGATCTCGACTTCCTCGTGCAGCTCCAGAATCAGTTCAACGCACAGGGAGACCTTGCGTCGCAGTACATCGTCGCCCACGAGTACGGGCACTACGTGCAGGACCTCCTCGGCATCAACGCCAAGATGAGCGAGGCCCAGCAACAGCAGCCGGACCGGGCCAACGAGTTCTCCGTCGCGCTCGAACTGCAGGCCGACTGCCTGGCCGGCGTCTGGGCCAACGACGCCAACTCGCGGGGTCAGCTCGACAGTCCCTCCGAGGTCAACGAGGCATTGAACGCTGCGGCAGCCGTCGGTGACGACCGGATCCAGCAAACGACGCAGGGTCGGGTCGATCCGGAGTCGTTCACCCATGGCACGTCGGAGCAGCGGATGACATGGTTCAAGCGCGGCTATGACACCGGCGACCGCGACCAGTGCAATACCTTCGCCGAACTCTGAACGGCAGCGGCTACCCGCCGAACTTGCGGTAGACCCACTCGAGTGGGCCGATCCCGACGAACCGGTGCCACGCCGCGCCCAACGCAATCGCGATCATCCAGTAGACGACCGCCAACACGAGTGCGGTGTCCAGCCCGGTCGGCTCGACGAGGTGATACCAGTTGACGATCGCGTTGAAGAACAACACATGTCCGACGTACAGGGTGAGTGTCATCTGGCCGGCATGCTTGAACGCGACGACTGCGGGCGCTGATGAGCAACGATCGGCGATGGCCGAGATCACGCAGAAGGCGAGCAGCGACGAACCGAGATTGCCGATCGTGTACAGCAGGCCACGATCCCATGGACTGGTCGAGAGCAACACCTTCCATCGGGCGGCTGAATCGCCGCTGCCCTCGCCGATCGAGCGCAGGCCGACGTAGTTGATGGCGTAGGTGCCGGCGAACATCACCCCGCCGAGCGCAGCCAACCGCCAGCGCCGTACGGCGACCAGCGGCAAGAAGCGGCCGAGGGCAATGCCGGCGCACAGGAAAGCCAACCACGGCAGCAGCGGATGGGTGTAGCCCACGAACGTGCGCAGCAGGAGGTTGCGCGGTGACGTGATCGGCGGGTCGAGCCACGAGGTGTCGTGGCCGGCGAGCCGCTGGTTGACCCGGAACCAAGCAATGCCCGCTCCGGCGAGCGCAGCCGAGGTGCCGACCACGATCAGCCAGCGCAGGGCGAGCGTGAACAGCAACGCTCCGACGACGAAGAACGCGCCGTAGAAGAACAGGATCGTGCCGTGCCAGATCCATTCGATCAGCAGGCCAATGGCGTAGAGCAACATGCCGCGGCGGACGAGCCGCCAGCGATCGTCGGCGATCGCGGCACGGTCATTGGATCGCCGACTGCGATTGGTGAGCAGGGTGATGCCCATCCCGGCGACGAGCACGAACGCAGCTGCAAAACGGGTGCTCAGCGGACCGTCGGCCGGATCGAAGACCCGTTCCGCGAACGAGCGATCGATGCCGTCATCGCCACCGTTCAGGTATCCGTGGTAGTTCATGATCACGACACCGATCAGGGCGATCGCACGGGTGACATCCAGACCCGGCAGACGTGGCGCCCCGATGCGGTTGACCTGAGGCCTGGCGGCCGCGTGGAACAGTTCAGTCACTGATCCACTCCAGCTCGTCGATCATGGTGGTGATCAGCGGCCGCTGCACATCGATCCGGTCGCCAATCGCCGGCGTCGACGACCCGGCGGGTACGAAGGTCAGCGACGTGTGCATGTGTGGTGGCTCCAACAGCGTCAGTCGTTGACGCTGGAAGTGGAACGGGCTGCGGCCGTCGTCGAGGGCGCGGACGCCGTGGGCCGAACCGGTGCCGATCACGACGAGCGTCCCGTCGGCCGGAACGATCGCCTGGCGATAGCCCACGGCATCTCCCATCGCGACGGGATGCACGTCGAGAACGTCAGCTGACAGCTCGAACTGCGACTTGTCTCGGTGCCAGAGCGCAGTGCCGACCCGGATCTCGAACGATCGGTCGGGATGACGGATCCGCAGCGAACGGTAGGCGTCGACGCCGAGGTGGCTGACCGACAGCCCGACGTCTGCGGGCAACGACGGCAACCATGCATCGATCTCTGCGACCCGCGCATCGTCGTCGCCGCTCAGCGGCAGGTGGATCGAGAACGTCGCAAGCGTCAGCCCGACAGCGGCGACAGCATCGATCAGCGACGGCAACTCTGCTGCGCTTGCTCCATAGCGGCGCATGCTCGATCGCAGTTTCACCGAGACCGAGCCGCCCCAGGACTGACGTTGCAGTGCCTCGACATGTGCCGTGTTGCCAACGGTGAGCCTCGCGCTGGTCGGGAGTCCGATCGGCAACGCGTCGATGTGGGGTGTCAACACGATGGCCGTGCGATCGGATGGAACGTCGGACGCTTCGTAGACGGTGCCGACTGCGATCTGATCGCCGAGCCCGGCTGCGATCGGCATGAGGGTTCGGCGTCCGAAACCGTAGCCATTGCCCTTGACGACCGGCACCAGCCCCGGCCGTTCCGTTGCCGTCGTGGCAAGACCGTGCAGCCACTCGGATTCACGGACACGGAGGCGGAGACCCATAGGGCCTTGACGGTAGTGGTTGACCTGGCTGTGGGTGACCTCCGTCAGCGGGTGACCTTCCTCGATCAATTCCCGAGTGGTTGAGTCGGGATTAGCCGCTACCATCGAGCGAGTGCGTCCGTTCACATTCCCCAACCGTGTCAACCAAGCCTCTGCCCGCCTGGTTGGGGCCGGTGTTGTGCTGCAGTGCGTTGCGTTCCTCGTGTTCCGCCAGGATTGGCAGCTGATTCCGTTGACCTACGGGTTCGTCGCCCGGGTTGCTTCCGGGCCGCGGTTCAGCCCGCTCGGCCAGCTCGTCACACGCGTGCTCACACCACGCGTCGCCCCCGACCACCGACTCGTGCCCGGGCCGCCCAAGCGCTTCGCCCAGGGCATCGGGTCGACCCTGTCGATCGCTGCATCGGCCGCATGGTTGCTCGATGCCCAGGCCGTGTCGATCGTGTTGATCGCCGGGATCACGATTGCCGCCACGCTCGAGTCGGTGTTCGGGCTGTGCCTCGGCTGCGTGATCTTCAACCGGTTGATGGCCTGGAATGTGATCCCGGCCGATGTGTGTGAGGCATGCAACGACATCAGCCTGCGCTGGCCGAAGCCGGTCGATCGGGTCGCTGCCGATTCGGCCACGAGCTGAAGTCGGGAATCAACGCGGACACCGAACGCTCGGTGATCACCCCGCGAGCGACGCCGACGCCGTAGGCAAGGTCATCGGCGAACCGGATCGCCACATACCGCACCGGATCGATCGGTGGCTGGTTGCGGATCCAGTCGACCAGCGGGGGAGCGATCGCTGCGATCGCGACTGCGCGACGGACTCGCCTCGACCCGATCGAGCCGATGAGCGCCAGCGGCCACCACGCCCGCAGCAGCGCATTGGCAAGCGCCCGTCCGGCGAACAGGTTTCCGAGCCCGGCGAGGCGCAACGCTTGCTTCGGTCCGTCGGGCACGGGGCGCAGTTTGGATGCGAGCGCAACCGTCGTGCCGGCTGCGATCGTGGCGCCGGCGATCGGCCACCCGAGCACCGCCACCGACCACGCGGCAGCGCTCCATCCGCTGACCCGGACCGGTACCAGTGCGCCCGGGTGACGTCGCGCCAGTGGTGCCGCCGATGACCCATAGCCCATGCGCTGCCGAGCCCATCCAGCCCATGTCGGCCGCGACCGGTGGTGCACCGTCGTGGCCGGCTCGTACCGCAGCCGGTGGCCAGCTTCGGCCAGCCGCCAGACGAGATCGACGTCTTCGCCGACCCGCATCGACGGCTCGAAACCGCCGATCGCCCGGAGCGCGTCGGCGCGCACGATGATCATCGCCGAGGGCACATAGCTGATCCGAGTGCCGGCCGACACCCGCGCCGGTTCGATGCCGAGATCGAGCGGTGAGTGCAACGCCTCGTACCGCTGCAGGACCGTGGTGCCGGCAACCGCGGCAACGCGTGGGGCGACCAGTGCGACGCGTTCATCGGCGAAGTGGGCAACGAGCGCGTCCGTCCAGACTTCGGGTAGGACGACATCGGTGTCGATGAAGGCGATCAGCGGAGTGTTGACCTGGGCGGCGCCGGTGGTTCGGGCTGCGCCGGGTCCACGGTTGATGTCGTGGCGGATCGTGGTTGCCCCCGGGATCGCCAGGATCGTGGTCGGCGATGCATCGTCGACGACAATCACCTCGTGGACGCCCGCCCGCCGACATGCGTCGACCAGATCGATCAGCGTTGACTGCTCGACGTCGAATGCAGGAATCACGACCGTGACCGCGAGCGGTGGGTTCATCGGAGACGGCGTGGGATGCATCAGGCCGGAGTCGACAAGCCGGTCGATCAGGCTGTGCTCGGCGCGGGTCGGCGTGATGTCATCGTCAGCAGCGATTCGGTCGACGAACGCGGAACCGGCGGCTGTCATCGTCATCACCTTCACCGGTGATCCACCGATCAGGACTCGACCGTTGCCGACTCGCCGCAGTGATCGATCGGTTGCGTATCGGGTCACGTCGTTCGCCAGGCGGCGATCGCCTCGGCCAGATCAGCGGCAAGCCGGTCGAGCAAAGCGACGCCTTCAGCAGCGTTGGCTCCGCACGGGTCGCCGAGCACACCGTTGGCGCTCACCGCGGCAACGCCGCCGTCGCGCAGCGCAGGCATCAACGTCGCGATGCGATCGGTGTTGCCTGCCGCAGCCCGATCGAGCCGGACCAATTCCGGCGAGATGGTCAACAGCAACGACGTCTCCGATCGACCGGCATGGGCATCGCCGCCATGGATGTGTGGCCACCACGCGAGGGCTCGCCGCCCTTCGGCGGTCAGGGTCTCGACGGCCGCCCTCACTGCGGTGTGGTTGCCGCCGTGGCCGTTGACGAACACCAATCCGGTGCTCCAATCGGCGGAGCGGCCGAGCTCGATCAGCAGCGTCTCGAGTACGTCGTTGCCGATCGACAACGTCCCGGCGAAGCCGGCGTGCTCCCCGCTGGCACCGATCGAGATCGGCGGGGTGACGGCGACGCCCGAGACGGATGCAGCACACGCATCGGCGATCGCGACGGCGATTCGGGTGTCGGTGTCGAGCGGGAGGTGGGGTCCGTGCTGCTCGCACGAACCGACCGGGACGAGCAGCAGCGGTGGGTCAACGGCGACGTCGGGCCAGGTCGCGTCGCCGAGGCGGTTCATCTCGGCCATCGCTGGTCAGCCGGCCAGCGCGGCAGCAGCGTCGTGTTCACCCTTGCGCTTGCGGCGGGCATGACGAACGATCTCGAGCAGGAACGTGAAGCCGATTGCGGTGCCGAAGGCGATCAGGAATGCCTTGGAGTGGTCGTCCTTGAACTGGTTGCCGAAGAAATAGCCGAGACCGGCGCCGTACGACGCCCACACCAGGCACGCGAGCAGCACGAAGATGAAGAACCGACCCCGGTGTTGGCGGGTGATGCCGCTCGTCAGCGTGATCACGGTTCGGCCGCCGGGCACGAATCGAGCCGTCAACAGCAGACTGCCGCCGCGGGACGCGAGCTGGCGAGATGCCCACGCGAACTGAGCCGAACGCTTCGGCTTGGCGTTGTACCAGCGCTGGATCCGTGCGCTGAACTTCTTGCCGATGCCGTACGCGATGTTGTCGCCGAACATCGCCCCGCCGGCGCCGGCAGTGATGACCAGCGCGAGGTTGAGATCACCCTGGCCGGCGGCGATGCCGCCGAGGATCACGGCGGTCTCGCTGGGCACCACCGGCACCACTGCGTCGAGCAGCGCAATGACGAAGATCGCGGCGTAGAACCACGGCGAGGTCGAAATATCCTGCAACTGATCGAGCAGGGAATCGAGAAAGCCGAACATCGGTGCAATCTAGTCGGCACCCTGTCGGTGCCATCGGCAGTGCGAGACGGGTTGGGTCGCTGCGTGTCAACTGACAGGATCGAGACTGTGGATCACGCTCAGCTGAACAGTGCCCGACAGAAACATCCGCTCGACCTCCCCGCGCCAACTCCTGGTCCGCTGTCCGGCCTGCTCGTCGCCGACTTCTCGCGGGTTCTCGCTGGGCCGTATGCGGCGATGACGCTCGGTGACCTCGGTGCCGACGTGATCAAGGTCGAGCGTCCGGGATCCGGCGACGACACCCGCACCTGGGGTCCGCCGTGGGTGGATGGCGTCAGCACGTATTACATCGGTCTCAACCGCAACAAGCGGGCGATCACACTCGATCTGTCGAACACCGATGATCGATCGCTGGCGGTCGAACTCGCAACGCGGGCCGATGTCGTGATCGAGAACTTCCGACCGGGCACGCTCGATCGATACGGTCTCGGATTCGACGCGATCGCAGCGGCCAATCCGAAGGTCGTCTACTGCTCGATCACTGGCTTCGGCGCGGCGACCGAGGAAGCGGCCGATTTGTCCGGGTATGACCTGCTGGTGCAGGCAATGAGCGGGCTGATGAGTGTGACGGGTCATCGTGATGGCGAGCCGACCAAGGCCGGTGTGGCTCTCATCGATCACATCTGTGCATTGCAGAGCACGATTGGGATCCTGGCCGCACTGTCGGTTCGCGATCGGACGGGCGTTGGCCAACGGGTCGAGGTGTCGCTGATGGGTGCAGCGCTCGCAGCGTTGATGAACCAGTCGGCAGCGCACATCGGAGCCGGCGTCGTGCCGGGACGAACGGGCAACCGCCATCCGTCGGTTGTGCCGTACCAGACGTTCCCGGCCGCCGACGGTTGGTTCGTGGTCGCCTGTGGCAACGATGCCCAGTTCGCCAAGATCGCCGTGTCGATCGGTCGGCCCGAGTTGGCGACAGATCCGCGGTTCGTCGACAACACGTGCCGCGTCGCCCACATCGACGAGTTGGAGGCGATCCTCTCCGCTGCCTTTCAGACCGACAGCATCGCCAACTGGGTCGCCACGCTCACCCGTGACGGCGTCCCGGCCGGTCCGATCAACGACATCGGGCAGGCGTTCGTCACGGCTGAACGGCTCGGCATCGCGCCGGTCGTCGTCACCGTCGAAGACGGCCACGTCCAACGCACCGTGCGTTCACCGATCGGGCTGTCGGCAACCCCGGCATCGGTCCGCCACAATGCCCCGACGCTCGGTCAACACGACGCCGAGATTCGGGAGTGGCTGACCGGTTCCTCCTGATCGGCCCGGCTCCAGACAGACTGCGGTAGGTGGTCGGTCTGACCGTGTCGGTGTTGGTCCCAGAAATGCGGGGTGGTGTCACCCCAGAGCGGGTTGACGTCACCCCATCCTCCGCAAACAATTGCCGGTGGGTCAGTCGGCTTTGATGCTCAAAGCAGTCCGCGCAGCATCGTGATCGATGTACCGACGGTGCCGACGGAGACGAAACCGAGTCGCTCGTACAGACGCATCGCGCCGACATTGTCGTTGTCGACGCTGAGACTGATCACCGGGTGCCGTGCGATCAGATCACGTATGAGCTGAGTGCCGACACCGCGGCCGCGCCATTCGGGGACGACAGCCATACTGATCTCGGGAATGTGTTCGGCGACGAAGCCGTAGCCGGGATCGTCGGCAGGCATCAGCCGGACCCACGCCGCGCCGATCGGGAGATCGCTGTCATCGACTGCGACCCGAGCATCGTCACCATCACGGGAGCCGAAGTCGATCAGGTAGTGGGCGATGTCGGGCGCGTCGAGCAGCGTTCGTGGCATCGGAGGATCACCGGGACGTACATGGAGCGCCTGATACAGCATCTCCCACAGGAAGTCGTGATCAACGCCCTCGGCCGCACGGGTCGTGAACATCGGTCAACCAGAAAGCCCCGGACGATCCAGCATGATCCTGCTCAGCCGGCGGTGGCGGCGATTCCGTTCAGCCCGGTGACGAGGGCCTGACGGCGGGCATCGTCGAGTACAGCGAAGGCCGGCGCGACGATCGTGTCGGTGATCCGCTCCGCTTCGACCATCGCCGTGCGCGTTGCGTCGGTGATCTCGGGCGCATCGTCGGCGCTCCATCCGAACATCGCGACGTCGTTCGGGCGCTTGACGAAGTGAGCGGTCTTGGAATCGACCCCGGCCGCCCGGAGCGCGATCAGGTGCGCACTGCCGCGGTGCTCGCGCAGCACCGTCAACAACTGCTGGGCCCGACCCGCCGCGTCGTCGGCACGGGGCTCGGCGGAATAGGCGGCGAACAACGACAAACCACATGGGTCTGCGGCAGCGACGACCGCTTCGGCGGCTGCGACGAACGCCTCGATCCCGTCAACACTGCCGTAGTGCGCGCGACCGTGGGCGGCAGCGCAGGCAAAGTGTTCGCGAGCAGCCTCACGCGGCGCGATGATCGCCTTGCCAGCGGTCCATGCGCCTTCGACCATGGCCGGATTGAAGTAGCCGAACGCGCTCCAGACGGTGACCGGCTCGACATCGCCGAGCACGCCGCCTCGACCCATCACGTAGAACTGGGCGAAATCGAGACCGAGCTCGCCACCCCGACCGAGCGTCGCCGGTGCGAAGTAGAAGGCCGCACCCAGCGTGCCGATCAGCGGACATGCGGTCGCGAGCAGTTCGTCATTGGTCATGGCCGCAGCGTAGACCTTGCCCGCCCTGAACGTCTGGAGCCGAGAGCCGCAGTTCGGTAGGGTCGATCGGATGAGGACGATCGAGCGTGTTGGTGTTGTCGGGTGCGGATTGATGGGCTCGGGTATTGCCGAGGTGTGTGCGCGTGCCGGGCTCGATGTCACCGTGTGCGAGAGCAGTCAGGGTGCCGCTGACGCCGGCATCGCCCGGATCACGAAGTCGTTCGAACGAGCCGTGCGATCCGGCAAGCTCGAGGCGGGCGACAAGGACCGGTTCCTCGACGGGATCCGGATCTCGACCGACCTGAACCGGCTCTCGTCCTGCGAACTGGTGGTCGAGGCGATCGCCGAGGATCAAACACTGAAGGTCGGCCTGTTCCAACAGCTCGACGAGGTGATGCATGGTGCCGATGCGATCCTCGCGTCCAACACGAGCTCGATCCCGATCATGAAGCTGGGCATCGCCACGCGCCGTCCCGACCTGGTGGTGGGCGTGCACTTCTTCAACCCCGTGCCAGTGCTCAAGCTGGTGGAGATCGTGCCGTCGCTGCTCACGTCCAACGACACCATCGAGGACGTCGCCAACTTCGCCGAGAACACGTTGCACAAGCGGACCATCCGCTGCCAGGACCGCGCCGGTTTCGTTGT
>JBDSDH010000316.1:0-8889 GCA_039920665.1 Ilumatobacteraceae bacterium | reverse complement strand
GTCGCGAAGGACGCCCACCATCTTGCGCATCTCGGCCAACGTCAGTGACGCTGCTTCCTCGATCACTGCCAAGGCTTCCGCCGCAGCCTGTGGATCGCTCGCGAGGACTTCCTGGCCACCCTGAGCCTGCACCGCGATGGCCGACACATGGTGGGCGACGGTGTCATGCAGTTCCCGGGCGATGCGATTGCGCTCCGACATCTTTGCCTCACGGATCTGAGCCGCGCGCCGATCCCGCATCGAGCGGATCGCGAAACCAATCAACACGATCAGGATCAACACCACCGGCAAACCGATTGCCCCGTCTTGTTGGCGGAGGTCGCCGGTGCTGCCCACCACCCCCGTCCCCACGATGGCAACGCCCAGGCCGACGATCGCGTCGCGTCCCGACGCCCACCGCACCAACGCATACACGCTGAGTGCGATCACGCCGAAGTTGACGAACGTGCTCGTCACGGCCGCCACCAGCATCGCGCCGTACAGGACGGTGTAGGCGCTGAACACGATCACGGCGGTGCGCAGCGGATGAGTCCGCCGCCAGAGCAATGCGAGCGGGATGGGCACGACGACCGCGATCGTGGCTGCGGGCCAGCCGACCTCAGAGGAAAATAGCCCTTCGGCAAGGCCACCCACCATCAGAATCGGGACGACGACCTTGTCCCAGCGCGACGTGCCAGGCGGGTCAGGACAGGCCGGCTCGGCCCACGCGTCTCGCACGATGTTCGCTGCCACGACTCCAGAGTAGAGAACTTCGGCGACGAGCGGAACGGCCAAAAGTACAAAGCCCGCTCTGGCCGATCGGCCAGCTACGAAATCGCGTTGCGCGCTTGACCAGTAGGACTGATCGAGCGAACTGACCGACCCAGACACACCCAACACGAGATGGGTTTCAGCGCTGACGCCTTCGGCGGTCCGGGTGTGGGTCCTGTGGTCGTTAGCGTGGGAACGTGACGAATGCATCGAGTTCCTTTGCCCGTCGAGCCATCGCTCTGCTCGATCTCACCGAGCTCGGCGACCAGGCCACACCCGACGATGTCGCGACGCTGTGCCGGCGCGCGGTCGGCCCGTACGGCACCGTCGCAGCCGTCTGCGTGTGGCCCCGTCATGTGACGCAGGCTGCGACGTTGCTCGCTGGTCAGGGTGTCCGCATCGCAACGGTCGTCAACTTTCCTGCAGGTGACGATTCCATCGACGACGTCATCGAACTCGCTCGAGGCGCGATCGCCGACGGCGCCGACGAGATCGATGTCGTGCTGCCCTATCGTGCGCTGCTCGCCGGCGACCTCGCCCACCCTGCGGCGATGGTCGCAGCGCTGCGCGATACCGTCGTCAGCGGCGACCGGACGCTGCTCAAGGTCATCCTCGAGACCGGGGAGCTCGTCGACCCCGCTGTCATCCGCACCGCTGCGGAGCTTGCCATCCGCAACGGAGCCGACTTCATCAAGACGTCCACCGGCAAGACCCCCGTCAGCGCGACCGTCGAGGCGGCCGAGGTGATGCTGCACGTGATTCACGACCTCGATCCCACGGTCGGACTGAAGCCCAGCGGTGGAATCCGCACGGTCGCCGATGCTGCCCGATTCTTGGCGTTGGCCGACCGGATCATGGGTGCTGGATGGGCCAGGTCGGCCACGTTTCGATTCGGTGCCAGTGGTCTGTTGACTGCCCTGGAAGCAGCTGTGGAGGGCAGTCAACAGACCACTGGCACGGACGCCTACTGATGTTGCCGCAGGAAATCATCCGGGCCAAGCGCGACGGCAAGGTACTGACCGACGACGACATCGGGTCGTTCATCGTCGGTCTGACGAGCGGCGTGGTCACCGAGGGCCAGGCGGCTGCGTTCGCGATGGCCGTCTACTTCAAGGGGATGAACATCGGCGAACGCGTCGCGCTGACCACGGCAATGCGTGACAGCGGCACGGTGCTCAATTGGGACCTCCCTGGTCCTGTGGTGGACAAACACTCCACCGGCGGTGTCGGCGACACGGTCAGCCTGATGCTGGCTCCGATGGTTGCGGCATGTGGCGGGTTCGTACCGATGATCTCCGGCCGTGGGCTCGGCCATACCGGTGGCACGTACGACAAGTGCGAGTCGATCCCGGGTTACGCGTCCTCGCCGACAATGAGGCGCTTTCGGTCCGTTGTCGCCAAGGTCGGTTGTGCGGTCATTGGACAAACCGCCGATCTCGCGCCGGCCGATAAGCGGCTGTACGGCATCCGCGATGTCACGGCCACCGTCGAGAGCATCGGGCTCATCACGGCATCGATCCTGTCGAAGAAGTTGTCCGCGGGCCTCGACGGCCTGGCGATGGACGTCAAGGTCGGCAACGGGGCGTTCATGCCGACCCTGCCCAAAGCGCAAGAACTCGCTCGCAGCATCGCCGAAGTCGCCACGGGCGCAGGTCTGCCGACCACCGCGCTGATCACCGACATGAATCGCCCACTGGCCGACGCTGCCGGCAACGCTCTGGAAGTGGCGTACGCGATCGAATACCTCACTGGCACTCGGCGCGAGTATCGAATGCACGAGGTGACCATGGCGCTGTGCATCGAGATGTTGTTGCTCGGCAAGATTTCCCGAACGGAGAAGTCCGCCCGCGCCACGCTCCAAGCCGCACTCGACTCGGGTGCCGCCGCCGAGAAGTTTGCCGAGATGGTCGCTGGGTTGGGCGGGCCGAAGCGGCTGCTGGAGGCTCCCTGGAAATACATGGAGGCAGCGCCGTTGCAGGAAGCCGCCATCCCTGCTCGCAGCGGTGTCGTGACCGGGATCGACACCCGCGCCGTGGGCATGGTTGTGGTCGCTCTCGGCGGTGGCCGGACACGTCCGCAGGACCCGGTCGATCACGCGGTCGGCCTCAGCCGACTCGCCCAGGTCGGCGACACGGTCGGCGTCGATCATCCTCTCGCCATCGTTCATGCGCGCTCCGTTGCCGACGTTCGAGCAGCATCGACGCTGCTGTCTTCCGCCTTCCGCATCGGCGGCAAGATGCCCCATCTCAACGATCCGGTGCTCGACCGAATCACCGTCTGATCGCCAACTGAAGAGTTGTGAACGACAGCACACGACAGATGTTTTCTCCTAGTCTAGACTAGAAATATTCGACCGAACTTCGGAGGAACGGGATGCGAGACACTCAGCGATATGCCACGTCGGTCGGTTCGAGCGTGACAGCCTGATCAGGGTCGCGATGACGGATTCCATTTCACCGCTGACCGGAGGCGCGGAGTCCGGTGACACCCGCGTCACCGGATTGGGTGCGCAAGGGCGTGTGGCAGCCGTGCATGTCGAGACTCGCCGTGGACTGATGGTCGCGAGTGGGTTCGTTGCTGCGGCCGCCGTGGTGGGTCTTGCGCGGGTGGGGGATGGGTGGTGGATGCCGTTGCACCTGTTCGCTGTCGGGGGGCTACTCAGTGCGATTTCCGCCACCACGCTGATGCTCACCGTCACCTGGTCGACCGGTCCGGCACCTCGATCATCTGTTGCCGGTGCGCAGCGGTGGGCGCTGGCCGCGGGAGCAGTCGCGATGGTGGTCGGCCACACGAACAACCTGACGTGGATGTTCGTCGGCGGAGCAGCAATCGTGGTGATCGCGATCCTCGCATTGGCGATGATGTTGGTCTGGGTGCGCCGTCAGGCGGTGACAAATCGGTTCTCGCCTGCGATCGAGTCCTATGCCGCAGCTGTCGTCGCCGGTGCCGTCGGGATGTCTGTCGGGATCGTGCTCGGTACGGGTCGCGCCGGCATTCGTGCCGGTGACCTGCGCGACGTCCATCTCATCATCAACATCTTCGGACTCATCGGGCTCGCGATCGCTGGAACCCTGCCGTATTTCGCCGCTACCCAGGTCCGCACGAAGATGTCCCGCTGGGCAACACCCAGAGCGATGCGAGCCACATTGCTCGCTCTGGCTGCCGCCACTGCGGTCGCTGCCGCAGGTGAGTTCTGGGACTCTCCCCGCATCGTGGGGTTCGGACTGGTGAGCTACGCGCTGGGTTTACTGTCGGTCGTTGCAATGTTGCCGATCTACAAGGTGAGTCGCCTCACGTGGGGTGGTCCGCGCGTGCTGCAACTGTTGAGCGGTATCGCGTGGTGGGTGGCGATGACCATTGCGTTGGCAGTCGCCAGGCTGAACGGCGACGATGATCGCGTCATCCTGCAAGGTCTGGTGGTGGGCGGCTTCGCCCAGATCCTCGTTGCTTCGCTGGCCTACCTCGGCCCGGTGCTGCGCGGCGGCGGACATCGACGCTTGACGGCTGGGTTCGCGATCACGCGGTCGTGGATATCGCTCGTCGCCGGCAACGCTGCTGCGTTGGGTGCGCTGGTGGGACGCGCTTCGATCTTCGTCGTGGCGTTGACGGTGTGGTTCGTCGATACAGCGGTTCGCGCCGTTCGGCTCGTCTCGGCACCGAGGAGTGATGCTCATGTGTGACTACTGCGGATGCCGTCGTTCCGGGCCAACGGCCGAACTCGCTGCCGAGCACGAACGTCTGGTCGAACTCGGTGACATCCTCCACACAGCGCTCTACAACGGCCTCCAGGAAGAGGCGGAAGCAACGACGGTCTTCAACACGTTCGTACGATTGCTGCAGATGCACGCTGCCAAAGAAGAGGTCGGCCTGTTCGTCCAGGCCAAGGAATCGACCCCACTCGGCGACCGGATCGACGCGCTCTGCCGAGAACACGATGACCTGCACCGCTGGCTCGCCGATGGCCTCGCCGGCCCGCACGTCCCCGACGCACTCCGTCTCCTCGTCACCCACATCGACGACGAGGAGTACGACCTGTTCCCGCACGTCTTCCACGCCCTCGACCCGGAGCAGTGGGACGAGATCGAACTCGCCCACCGCGCCGTCGAAGCGGTGTGGAACGAGCCCCTCCCGGGTGCTGCGTCCCACGACCACGATCACCCCTACGATCACCCCCACGATCACGATCACCCCCACGACGAGGACACCCATGAGCACCACTGACAGCAGCTCGTCCCCATCGGTCACATCACGCTCTGGTGCAACGGCGGGGGGCACCACCAACGAACGGTCGACGTTACGAGCGGTCGGCATGCCCACCGAACACGGCGGGTGGAGCCTCACCCTCGAACCAGCGGTGCTCGGTCTGTTGGTTGCTTGGTCGTGGGCAGGTTTGGCACTCGGAGTGGCGGCGATGTTTGCCTTCCTCGCTCGGACACCATTGAAGTTGGTGCTCGTCGATCGGTGGCGCAATCGCTGGCTCGAACGCACACGCGTCGCAGCTCGCCTGGCAGCCGTGGAGTTGGTCGTCCTCGGCCTCCTGATCGTTATGGCGGTGCTCCGAAGCAATGCATCGTTCTGGTGGCCGTTGCTCGCTGCAGCACCACTCGTGGCCATCGAGTTGTGGTTCGACATGCGCAGCCGCAGCCGACGGTTGCTGCCCGAACTCGCCGGTACCGTCGGCATTGGTTCGGTCGCTGCCGCGATTGCGCTCGTGGGTGGCGCCGGCGGACTGGTGGCGTTCGGCCTGTGGGTCGTGGTCGCGACTCGGGGAGCAGCAGCGATCCCGTACGCCAGAACCCAGGTGTTTCGCACCCGCGGCAAGCCTCACGACCTCTGGCACAGCGATCTCGCCCAGGCACTGGCCGCTGCTGCTGTGGTCGTCGGGTGGTTGGCTGGTGCAGTCCCTCTCGCTGCAGCGATTGCGATCGTGTTGGTCACAGTGTTCAACATCGGCGCTGTTCGCTTGACACCGCAACCGGCCAAGATCATTGGACTCCAACAGATGTTCTTCGGAATCACCGTCGTGGTCGTCACGACCCTCGCGGTGTCCGTGTGATGGCCAGTTACTACATCGTCCTGAGCCTGCACATCCTCGGCGCCACGATCTGGGCCGGCGGCCACATGGTGCTGGCGTTGACGATCCTTCCCGACGCGCTCCGCCAACGACGAGCTGCAACCGTCAGCGAATTCGAGCAGCGATTCGAGCGAATCGGTCTCCCTGCCCTCGGTCTGCAGATCGTCACCGGTCTCTGGTTGGCCCAGCATCTGCTGGGTTCACCCGGCAACTGGTTCGATGCGAACTCGGTCGCCCGGACCGTCCAGGTCAAGCTCGGCCTGTTGGCGCTCACGGTCGCTCTTGCGGTCCACGCCCGGTTCCGCGTCATCCCCAAACTGTCGGATGAGACACTGCCCACACTCGCATGGCACATTCGCATCGTCACCGGTGCGGCGGTTCTGTTCGTGCTCGCCGGCGCCAGCATCCGCTTCGGTGGCTACCCGGTCTTCACGAAATGAAAGCCGGCGATCTGGATACGGTGGCGGTGTGAGCGACAACGGTTGGTTGCGGATGATCGAGGCGAATCCCGGTCATTCGGCGTGGTACATCGAGCGATTCCGATCGATGGCTGCTGATGGGCAGGATCTTGATGGCGAGGCTCGCTTCGTCGATGCCATGGTCCCACGTGGGACGCGCATCCTCGACGCGGGCTGTGGGCCTGGCCGGGTCGGGGGTCGGCTCGCCGATCTCGGACATCACGTCGTGGGGGTTGACATCGACCCAGAACTGATCGCTGCAGCGCAGGCCGATCATCCCGGCGCAACCTGGTTGGCACGGGACCTGTCCGGTCTCGAACTTGGCGCCGACGGCGTGTCCGATCCGTTCGACGTGATCGTCTCGGCCGGCAACGTGATGACGTTTCTCGATCCCGCGACGCGCCGCGATGTGCTCCATCGACTGGCGGCTCACCTCGCTCCAAATGGTCGGCTGGTGGTCGGGTTCGGCGCCAACCGAGGCTACGACTTCGACGACTTCTTCGCCGATGCCGACTCGAGTGGATTGCACGATGGCCTGAGACTGTCGTCGTGGGATCTGCGCCCGTTCGACGCGGCGTCGACGTTCCTCGTGGCCGTCATGTCCGCCGCGTGAGGAGTACTTGAGTCTCTCCGGACCCCGAAGTGACCGGTGTCATGGCCATCGTGGAGAGACGTTGACCTTTGGCCCTATCGGGGCGCCGGCACGAACAGGACAATCGACTTGTACATCACGATCAAGGAGATTGCCGCAATGTCATTCAGAGGGTCCGGAAGCAAGGTCGATCGTCGTCAGTTCATGTCAGTTCTCGCTGGAAGCGCGGCGGTCGCCGGCCTCGCCGGGTGTGCCGCCGATGCGCCTGACGCAATGCAGGGAATGGACGCCTCGGGTGGGATGGCGAACACAGGGTCTCCGCCTCCTGCCGCCCCGGCGGCACCGTCGTTCGATGATCGCGCCGACTCGATCCTGCCCGTTCTGTCACGTATCGCTGATCTGGCTGCGGCCGACCCGGCTGAGGAGCGGATGACGTATGCGCCAGCGGTTCCGAAGGTGGCGACGCGGACCGATCAACGAATCGTCGAGTTCTCCATCGACGTGCTCGAGAGCGAATGCGTGCTCGATCCGGCCAACAATGTGTCGACGATGATGTGGGGCTTTCGAATCGGCGGGGACGATGTCGAGTGCGGCAGTCCCGGACCCGTGTTGCGCGCACGCGTCGGTGACCTCGCTCGGATCACGGTCAACAACCTGGCGACGAACGCCAATCCGCACAACATCGACTTTCACGCCGTGACGGGTCAGGGTGGCGGAGCCGAAGCAACAACCGTGCCACCCGGCGAATCAGCGACGATCAACTCTCGGCTGCTCTACCCCGGCACGTTCATGTACCACTGCGCGTATGGAGACGTCCCGCTGCACATCTCGCACGGGATGTACGGGATGTTCATCGTCGACCCGGAGACGCCGCTCCCGGTCGTCGACCACGAATGGTCGATCATGCAGTCGGAGTGGTACCTGTCCGAACCGTCTTCGACCGGGATGGCGATGTTCGATCCCGACCGCCTCCTGCTCGAGCACCCGACGTATGTGACATTCAATGGGCGCACCGACGCACTCACCGGTGACAACGCGTTGCAGATGGCGGTCGGTGAACGAGCTCGGATCTACATGATCAACGAGGGTTTGAACCTCATCTCGAGCTTTCACCCGATCGGCTCGCAGTGGGACGTCGTCTATCCAGAGGCGGCAACCCACCCGTCCAATCGGGTGATTCGTGGTTCCCAGACCACACTCGTTCCGGCCGGTGGTGGAACCGTCACCGAGTTGGTCGGCCATGTGCCGAGCACGATCATCCTCGTCGATCACGCCCTGACTCGCACCTTCTACAAAGGATGCATCGGTCAGATCATCGTGGCGGGCGACCCCAATGCGTACTTCTCCGAGGGTGAGGCAGGCCTCGCTGACGCTTCGGCCAACGAGCCCGCAGCACCGCCGGCCCAAGCGGCGAACGAGGTGGTCATCGAAAACGGGGCGTACGACCCGGCCAACGCTGCCACTGCGTTCTTGCCGTCCCCGATGACCGTTGCGGTTGGCACAACGGTCACGTGGCGAAACGACGATGCCGTGTTCCACACCGTCACGTCAGGCACGAGCAACGGGACGGTCGGCAAGCCCGACGGCAAGTTCGAATCCGGCAACATCCAGAAGGGTGAAACCTTCTCGATGACGTTCGACGAAGCGGGCACGTTCGACTACTTCTGCACCCCACACCCGTGGATGCGGGGTCAAGTCGTCGTGACCGGCTGAGGCGACTCACCGATCGGTCGTGTCTCACGCGACCGATCGGGCCGGGGGCTCATCGATGGTTCTGAGCTCCCTGCGCCAGCACGGCTCGCGCTTGCATGAGAGCGAAGCCCAACAGGTTGCGACCGCGCCATTGGGAGGACCGCTCGACGTCCGGGTTGTCGCTTCCCATACCGAGTCCCCAGATGAGATCTCTCGGGCTGGCCTCGACCAGAACGCGCCGCCCGGTGCCGATCAGGTAGGCGCTCATCTCTGGCGTGGACCCGAACTTGGCGATCGACCCAGCACGGACGATGGCGACGCAC
>JBDSDH010000315.1:0-3757 GCA_039920665.1 Ilumatobacteraceae bacterium | reverse complement strand
GGACGGTCCGCTGTCATCAGCGGTGAGGCCAAGATGCTGTGAATGCCTTGTTCGAGAGCGAGTGGGACGAAGGTCGGCCAGCGGCTCTCATCGTCAAGCGACTCGATGTAAAACCAGCGACCCTCGGCTTTCGCCGCCAGGCATGGACCCTCACCGCTGTCGTACTGGTGGCCGTCCATCTCCAACACCGCATCGTCGCTCGCTGCGACCGTCAGCAGCCGACCATGCCGTTCCAACGTGACGCTGACACCGTCGGCATTGTCGACCGTGGCTGAAGCCAGCGCCGTGACGAGCCGCAACGCGGCATCGATCACCTCGGTGCTCGACCGCCATGGAGTCGGAACCTGTTCTTCTGGCGTTCCGCTCATCGCGACTCACCCGGCAGGAGGCGAATGTCGGACCTCCCTCTGACGACGAGCTGATCGTTCATGGTTCCCCCGATCCTATCCCACGCGGCGACCCAGGTTCAGACTCACCCCAAGAAGATGAAGACCGTTGCCTAGATGATTGGCTCCAAGCCCTTCAGTGGTCGTAGGTGATGAGTGATCGGCTCGGGCCGGGTTGGTGGCTGGTTTCGTTGTGCCAGATGGCGGCGGTGAGGGCGAGGATCCGTTGGAGGATGCGGGCGCAGACACCGGCGGGTTTGCGGCCGCCGTGGCGTTCGAGGTCGAGTTGGGCTTTGAAGGTCTGATTGATCGATTCGATGATTTGACGGAACGGTTTCAGGAATCGTTGTCCGGGTCGAGGCTTTTCGGTTTTGAGTGACGGTCTGATGAGGGTGATCCCGTGCGCGTTGAGTTCGGTTTCGAACGGGGCGGAGCGGTAGCCCTTGTCGGCGATCAGGATTTGTCCGGGCCGGTCGCTGAGGTCGGAGTCGAGGTGGATCATTGCCATTGCGGTGTCTCGTTCGTCCGCCTTTGCGCTGGTCAACGCGTACGCGACGGGGAGACCGGATGGTGTGGCGATGAGGTGGAGTCGTAGTCCCCAGAACCAGCGTGAATGTGAGGCGCAGTAGCCGTAGCTGGCGTAGCCGGCCATGTCTGATCGTTTGACGGTCTCGCGGGAACGGCCACACTCGACGGGGGTCGAGTCGGCGAGCCACAAGTCGTCGGTGTAGCTCGGGCAGTTGCGGGCGATGGTTCTGATGACGTGTTGCATCATGTTTGCGGCGGCGCGGAGTCGCTTGTTGTAGGCGGCGCGTTGGGGCAGGAACGGAAACCAGGGCCGCAGGTGGGTGTGGGCGTAGCGGATGAAGCGTCGTTCGGAGGTGTAGCCGAGCAGCGCTTGGATGACTGCGAGGGTGATCAGTTCGGCATCGGCGAGTTGTGGGGCGATGCCGATGATCGGGCGTTCGGGTTGCCACTCGGGATGATCCTTCAACAGGTCATCGATGGTGACGTACAGTCGGGTTGCGAGAGCGTCCAGGTCAGCGTTCATGCCGTTTCCTCCAAGAGCAGGCGTGGTTTCATCGCTGATCATGGACGCTTTCGCGCGTTCAGTGGTGGATCATCGCGCGCACCGCGCGCATCCCTTGGAGCCAATCATCTAGTGGGGGCAAGAGGATCAAGCTTGACGCTGACCGACGCCACCGACATCGTCGCGCGACCCTACGACCCAGCAGCGCCCGACCGCGTTCCTGCCGACCGAGAAGTCCTCGCCTCATCCTGAGCCTCGGCGCATGTCCCCCTCGACACCCTGATCGTCGACGCTCAATCGCACACCGTTGATCTCGATGATCGCGACACCCTCGCCCTCGCGCTTCGCGCGATACATGTCGAGGTCGGCACGCACCAGAAGGTCGGATGTGATCGCTTCTCCCGGAGCGACGTAGGCGGTGCCGACACTGGTGCGAACCATCACGTCGACACCATCGACTCGAGCGGGTCCGAGAACCGACCGACCCGAATGGCGACATCCCGGCCCCGTGATTCCATCGTCGGAGTAAACGCCACTGTGACATCGATCGACTTCATAGACGAACGCCGAGGTCTCACCGCAACCGTGCACACCTCGACCGTGCCGCTCCTCGACGTCGACTTCGCCGACGACCAGACTCGCCCTACACGACTCACCCGCGCCTACCGGCGCGATGGCTCGGCCTGAACCAATAGCGGCCGCTAGAACCCGCCGCCTGAACACGAACAAACAGGGACCGCCCGCCGGTCACATCGCACGCTGCTGCGCGCAGTCCAGCGGAGATGCCCGAGTCAGTCGTGCCCGTCGGGTGCCCGACCCGGCCGGCCAATGGTTCAAGCTGGTGCGATGCTCCGCTTCTACCGATGTTTTCCACCGGCTGGCATCTGGCCGGCGATCGAAGGAGGACATCATGCAGGGTTACGTCGCACGCAAGGGAGATCGGTACTACGCCGTGATCTATGAGGGCATCGACCCACTCACGGGCCGCGATCGCCGACGGTGGTATCCGGCCGGCACCGACAAGGCGGCAGCCGAGGCGCTGGCATCCGACCTCGCCGATCGACATCGCTGCGGCGGCGGCCATGAACGCTCCAGCCTCACGGTCGCCGTCTACCTGACCCAGCGCAGGCTGCCTGCCAAGAAGCTGGCACTGCGACCGAGCACCTGGGACGCCTACCGGCGCGTCATCGACCTTCACCTCATCCCGCGGATCGGGCGAATCCCTCTGAGGCACTTGCGGCCCGATCATCTCGAGCGCCTCTACGCCGACCTGCTCGACGCAGGCCGAGCCGACGGCACGGGCGGGCTGAACAACAAGACAGTCGTCGAGGTCCACATGATCGTGCGCAGATCGCTCGATGACGCCGTCCGCCGCAGCTTGATCATGAGCAACCCGGCCAACGTCGCCCACGCCCCGAAACGACGGCCGCTCGCCAGCAACACGTCCCGTGTCTGGAACGCCCAGCAACTTCGAATGTTCCTGACATCAACACGGGATCACCGCTACCACGCAGCCATCTGGGTCACCGCCAACACCGGAATGCGACGCGGCGAGATCCTCGGCCTGCGCTGGGCCGACGTCGACTTCGACACCGCCCACCTCGCCGTCAACCGCTCGCTCGTCTCAGTCGGCTACGAACTCCACGAAACACGAGGCAAATCGCGCACCGCCCGCCGGCCGATCAACCTCGACCCGCGCACCCTTGAAATCCTGCACGCCTGGCGGCAGCACCGTGCGACCGAGAACCCGGAGTTCGATTGCGACGACCCCGACGCCCACGTCTTCGCCCGACCCGACGGACAACCAACCCACCCGCAACTGCTCTCCGACGCGTTCCAGAAGCTCGTTCACCGATCTGGCCTGCCACGGATTCGTTTCCACGACCTCAGACACACCCATGCGACCTTGCTCCTCAAGGCCGGTGTGCCGATCAAAGTCGTCAGCGAACGACTCGGACACTCAACGCCGGGCTTCACGATGGCCACCTACCAACATGTCATCCCCGGCATGCAAGAAGAGGCCGCGCACACCTTCGCCGGCATCCTCGCAGGCTGCGCCGATCTACCGGCTTCTACCCGGTAGAGGTCACGGTAGAAGACCAGCAGACGCGACTCGGCCCTGGTCCGGCGTGTACCGTGACCAGGGCTTTCTTAGTGGCGGGGGCAGGATTTGAACCTGCGACCTTCGGGTTATGAGCCGACAGCGTCACGTGTGTCGTCGTGGGCGCTCGGATGCGTTGGTGCAGGTAGACGCTCGATTCGACGGGGCCATCGAGTTGTCCCATCTGCGCCTGTGGGCGCTGGTTGGTGTCAGTGGTGTTCGCGTCGTGTTCGCGCTGGC
>JBDSDH010000314.1:0-5795 GCA_039920665.1 Ilumatobacteraceae bacterium | reverse complement strand
CGCGGCCCGACCGTGCTGCCGGTCACCCGCATCCGGCTCGGTTGAAACAACTTGTTCGGCGGGCGAAGCGGTTACCGCGTCGGCATCCGCACTTCTGGTGCCCTCGGCCTCGGACGTCTCGGGGGTTATGGCGTCGATCGCAGTGGTGATCGGCCTGCCCAGAGCGCAATCACCGCGAGCACGGGGACGAACACGAGCGAACCGGTGAGTCCGATCTTGTCGGCAGTCCCGTACCCGTCGAGATGTCGGGCGTGGAAGGTGAGGTGGAGCACTCCTTGGGCGAGCCACGCAAGAGCGATACCTCGGCCGGACCGGTTCCGGAACACTGTCCACCCGGTGACGAGGACGAGCGCAAGGAACAGCGCGCCGACGTCTCGGACAAGATGTTCGTTGTAAGCGTCGCCGCGGTGTGCGATCCAGCTTCGTCCGAGAGGAAAGTCGTCGAAGAACGATCGCGGTGCGAATGCGGCCTGGAGCCCGGCGGGAAGCATGAACAGCGCAATCAGGCCGAGCACGAGGCGCTCTGTTCGAGGACGTCCTCGATTTCCCGCTCCAACGAGATCCTGGGTACTCATCGGTTCCCCTCACGTGTTGTTCGTTGCCCCCATACTGACAGCAGCGGACGCTCGCAGGTGACAGCGGTTGAAAAACCTTGTCCGTGTCACCCGGATTCGTTTCCCGGTCGTCTGTCTGATGATGATCACTGTGTTCGAGCGCGCCGAAGGCCAGGTTCTGTGCTTCCCTTCGACGCCATTGCGGTGCGTGGAAGACTGCGTGGAGATGTTCGATCCAACGCCACCCCCGACGTGACGGGTTGATTCCGTGCCGACCGTCGCACTCGCTGTCAGGGAGTCGGTTGTCGCGCGTTTGTTGTCGGCGATCGCTGGGGTGCGGTCGCAAGGCGAGACGATCGCATTCGATGTGGACGGACTTGTCGTCCGGATGTACCGCACCGAAGGACGGTCACTCGTCCGTCTGGCACGCCTGTTCGTCGACGACAAAGACGCAGCGGAGGACATCGTCCAAGAGGCGTTCTTGCGTTTCGCGCGTCACGCCGGTCGTATCGAAGCCGTCGAACGCGCGCCCGCGTACCTTCGTTCCATCGTGTTGAATCTGGCTCGCGACCAGAACCGTCGGGGCCTGGTATCACTTCGGCACCATGCAACTGCGGGTCGCGAGGTCGACGTCGATGACACGATCGTCGATCAGTTGGTGCGTTCCGAGGAGCATCGCCGGGTCCTCGACGCTGTGCGGCGACTGCCGAACCGACAACGCGACTGCATCACGCTTCGCTACTTCGAGGAACTGTCGATCAACGATGTCGCATCGCTGCTCGGGTTGTCGGTCAACTCGGTCAAAACTCATCTGCAACGCGCGATGGCCACCCTCGACCGAACGTTGAGTGAATCGTGATCGACCTCGAGCAGCGCCTCATCGAAGCGTTCACCGATGCGCGTTCATCCGTCGAGGAGAACCCCGATCTCTTTGCACGTGTGACTCGATCACTCGACGATGCGCATTCGCGCCGCCGGTACAGATGGAAGCTCAGCGGGTGGTCGGCGAGCTTTGTCGTCGCGAACGCGGCGCTTGCGCTTGCCCTATCCGACTACGAAAATGGGAGGTTCACCATGCAGTGGTGGGTCATAGAACTGATCACCAACATCGTGCTCATCGCGCTCGCAATCGGGCTCGGACCGTTCATCAAACGCTTCGGTCGCGCCTACGCGGCCGACGTGTTCCGTGCCAACCCGAGAACAGGGAAGAGCTATCTCGTACTGACCGACGTCGCCTACTACCTCATCTTCACGTCCTTCGTGCTGTTCACAGTCACCATCGTCGGGCAGAAGAAATGGGAGCGATCGACGGGGGCTCTACTCGAACACGAGATTGCCCGCGTCGGAGGGATCCTGTTGATCATGGGGGTGCTGCACGCGGCCAACGTGGTCGCCCTCCCGATCATCGGTCGACTGCTGTCGAGCAACAAACGGCTCGACGACAACAGGGCGACTGCCTCTGGAGCTGCGGCCTCGTCAGGTTCGGCGCCGCCACTCGGGCCGGGCACATGGATACTTCGCATCGAAACGCCGCCCGACACAGGTGCCGCCGACTCCACCACGTGATGAAAGGCGGACACAATGTCTCGCCCCATGTGTTCTGGCCGTGAGTATCGACGGAACTCGGAATGGGATTGAGTTCAGCCGGATTGTTGGCGAATTCGGGTGATCGCTGTCACCCGCGCTGGTGTGGTGATCGTCTGTCTCGGTATCGACACGGTGAACCGTTCGCCGAGCTGACCGCGACAAGCGGGTACAACACGACACAAGGGAGCAACTGATGAAGCGACGAATCACAATCGTGGTGGCCGTGGCCGCCGCGCTGACATTGCAACTGGCGACGCCGGCGAGCGCGGCGTCGACGAGGGCACGTGGCGCCGGTCAGCTGCGAGACCTCCAGGTGAAAACGGACCAGCCGACCGATCACGCGACGGCCCAGGTCGTAGCCGTCGAATCGGACGGGTCGACCACGGTCATGCTGAAGGTGCAGGGCCTCGATCACCGCGCGGCGGGCATGGTGCTCGGCGCGCACGTGCACGTGGGGTCGTGTGTAGCGGGCGATGGTGGGGCCGCTGGCCCGCACTACAAGAGCAACGGCGCCACGGCAACTGCTGTCAATGAGGTGTGGCTCGATTTCGTCGTCGGGGCGAACGGTACAGCGCGAGCCGAAGCCACGGTCCCGTTCGTGATTCCTGCTGGTGGCGCAGCAGCCGTCGTGATCCACGAAAGCCAGACCAGCATCGGACCATTGCCCCCCGCCGGGGCGGCCGGACCACGCTGGGCATGTCTCCCCGTCCAGTTCTGACTGCTGGACGAGTTGGCAACCGAACGAGATGGCAGGTGGTTGGTGAGATCTTCTCTGAGCAGCCCTTCAGTGTCCGTGAGCGATCCTTGGGACGACGGCGGCCGCACGGCCGGCGAGGTGTCCGTCGCTGCCGAGGTCGGGGAGCGGCTGAGGGTGTTGGTCGTGGCTGGCATCCTCGTCGGCGTTGTGGTTGTCGGTGTCGGGAGTCGCTTGGCGATGCTCCTGTTGCGCTTGACTTCACCGGAGCAGGTTCGTGGTGTGGAGAGCGACGATGGGTTCAGGATCGGCGAGGTCACTCTTGCAGGCACCTACAACCTGCTGATGCTCGGCGCCGCTGTCGGGATCATCGGCGCTGCCGCGTATCGGGCGGTTGCCCCGTGGCTGATTGGTCGGGCATGGTTCCGCCGGCTCACGACGGCCGCTGCGTCGGGGGCGGTGGTGGGCTCGATGCTGATCCATGCTGACGGGGTCGACTTCACCGTGTTGCAGCCGGCCTGGCTGGCAATCGGCTTGTTCGTCGCGCTTCCTGCGGTGTTTGGGGCGCTGATCGGCCCTGCAGTCGATTCCGTTTCGACGCCGGCCTCGTCAACGATACGCGGCAGGCGACGTTGGGTGCTGCCGATCGTTCTGGTTGCGTGCTTTCCGCCGACTCTGATCCTGTTGCCGTTCGCGGCGGCACTACTTGTTGCCTCGACGGCGTTGCGGCGGGCATTCCCGCGCGTGGTTCCAGCGAAGGTGAGGTTTGTGATCCAAACGATCTGGCTGTCGATTGCGCTGGCCGGACTGGTCGCACTGGTCCGCGACGTCCAAGCGATTGTCTGAGCGTGACGTGACGCGTTGGTCAAGCCGCGATTGTGGCGCTTCAGGTGGACAGCGAGCTCATTGGGCTGTCCAGCCGCCGTCGACCGGGGTCGGTGACGATTGCCGTACTGCCTGCGAGAGGTACTGGGTTCATTGGTCGGCCTTCTGTTGTCGTTTATCAGCGGTGAGAATGGATTCCGCTCGACGTTGCATCTGTGCAACCGATGCGGCCTGACTGATGCGGCCGAGCAGGGCGTCGTGGATCGCAGACCATCCCGCGTCTTCGATCTGGGGGAAGTCCACAAGCGGAGGAGAGATGATCATCGCCTGGTCGATGGTCTGGCGAGTGATGTCGAGACGGCGTTGGTCCTTGTCATCAACGGGATGAACGGCAGCAGGCGCCGCAGTATGAGCGCAGATGTTGCCTCCGCTCGCATCAAGGGCCTGTGCTTCGTGGTCGACGAGATGGTGGCGAAGATCGATTGCGCCGTCGAGATCGCGGGTGGTGCGGGGAATGGCCCAGGCGTGGCAGCCCGCGTCGCTCACGCGATGTGTGGGACCAGCCGGGTAGAGGTGTGGCGTGAGTCGGTCGATGATGTCCGACCGGCTGATCGGACCCCACGCGCCGGGCCAGGCGGTGGCACACATGCTGCTGGCCGCCACCGCAATGGGCCTCGATCTCGTCGATGCATGCCTCCGTTCTGTCGACGGAGGACAGTTCAAGATTCGGATGGCTGCACGGCGACGGCTCTCCGAGCAGATCGACGTCTTTCACGCGGGAGATCAGAACCGGGGCAATGTCGTTCGTTCGTTCCTGATTCACAACGGCGTCTCGCTCCAACCGCCGAGAATCCTGCGCTGATCCAGTCCGGATCAGCCGGGCTCTGCACCGGGTTCGTCGCGGCGAGATACGTGTTACAGTTCTTCCGTCCGGCGGAAAATACTTCCGTACGACGGAAAAGGGGATCATGCGCAGCGTGCGGACCGCACTCTCGGTGTTCGAGTCGATCGCTCGGGATCAGCCGGTCGGGCTGACCGAGATCGCCACCGACCTCGCCCTGCCCGTGACCACCGTGCACCGTGCCCTCGGCACGCTCGCCGATGCCGGGTGGGTGCGCCAGGTGCTGCCGGGTCGTCGCTGGGTCGTGTCGGACCACATCGAGCACGTCGTCGGCCGTCGCTTCGCGATGCTTGCCGACCGGGTCCGCCCGGCGCTGACCGAGCTGCGCACGCGCACCGGTGAGTCGACGATGTACGCCGTTGCCGATGGAGACCATATGGTCGTTGTGGTCGCGGTCGACTCCGACCAGGCGCTGCGAGTCGTGGCCAGCGAGGGCAGCCGTCATCCGCTGCACCGCCTGTCGACCGGCAAGGCCGTCCTCGCCGCGTGGGCCGACGGCGACGTGCGTGCGTACGCGGCGCGCTGCGGCCTCGACGCCAGCGAGTTGCTCGCCGAATGTGCGGCGACCCGGATCGCCGGTCATGCCGTCAACCTTGGCGGCTGGGAGCCCGGGGTGGGGTCGATCAGCGTGGCCGTCACCGCAGCGGGTGTCGCCGCATCGGCCGGCGTCGGAGTGTTCGGACCGATCGACCGTTTCGAAGGCCGTGGCGACACCATCGCCGGACTCGTCCGCCACGCTGCCCGCAGGCTCACCGCCGACATCGCCACCGGCCTCGCCGATGGCATCCACGCAACGACCGAACCGAACGCACACACGACAAGGGGTATCGCATGACCGTCCTCGATCCGGAGCTCTTCCTTCCCGACCCGCTGCAGCGCGACGTCAAGTACACCATCATCTCGGTCGACGACCATGTCGTCGAACCGCCGCATCTGTTCGACACCTACTTGCCGGCATCGCTGCGCGCCCGCGGCCCACAGATCGTCGAGAACGCCAAGGGCGCGCAGGTCTGGGAGTTCGAGGGCACGATCTACTCCCAGGTCGGCATGAACGCCGTCGCCGGTCGCCGCCCCGAGACCGTTCAGCTCGAGCCGTTCCGATTCGATCAGATGCGTCCGGGTTGCTACGACGTGCATGCCCGCGTTGCCGACATGGACCTCGGCGGGATCTGGGCGATGCTCAACTTCCCGTCGATGATCACCGGCTTCTGCGGGCGGGTGTTCGCCCAAGCCA
>JBDSDH010000313.1:0-29533 GCA_039920665.1 Ilumatobacteraceae bacterium | reverse complement strand
ATGCGGGTGGATGGCGAGAACTTCGCCGCCGCACCGATCGAGCGGATCGTCCTGCGCTTTCCCGGCGTGATCCTCGCCGCGGTCTACGGCGTTCCCGACGAGACGGTGGGCGATCAAGTGATGGCAGCGATCCAACTCGACGAGAGCACGAGATTCGACCCGGTTGCGTTCGCTGAGTTTCTCGTTGATCAACCGGATCTCGGGTCGAAGTGGGCGCCGCGATACGTGCGCATCGTCGATCACTTCCCGATGACCCAGACGAACAAGATCCTCAAGCGCGAGTTGGTGTTGCAGCGGTGGGACACCACCGACTCGATCTGGATTCGTCGAGCACGTGACCTCGTCTATGAACCGCTGCAGGGCGAGTCAGCCACTCCCTGATTGCGCTTCGAGGCATCGCTTCGGCGGGCCGCGGTGGCCTCAGCGGGGAAGGAGTTGGGAACGACCGTGGGCAACGAATTCAGCGACCAGCAAGGATGCATCGTCCGGCGTGAAAGGGCGATATGACTCGCCCCGCGATGGCTTCCACCAGACGGGTTCGGGGGTGTTCCAGGCGGAGACTCGCAGCGGCTGCTTGTTGATCTTGTTGTTGGCAGTGAGTGGCATCTCGGTGACGAGGCGAACGAACCGGGGCGACCATTTGGTGCCGAGGTCGCGCTGTGCGTCGAGGAATGTCTCGAATGCAGCCGGATCGAACGGCGCGCCGGAGCCCATCTCGACTGCGGCCATGACCTGATCGCCGGTTCGCGGATCGGGCACGGCGTACACCGCCACCATCACCGCGCCGGGAAAGCGGTGGAGGATGTTCTCGACGGGCGCAGCGGCGAAGTTCTCGCTGTCGACCCGCAGCCAATCGTTGCTCCGCCCGGCGAAGTAGTAGTAGCCGGAGGAATCGACGAATGCGAGATCGCCGCTCCAGTACCAACCGTTGCGCAACCGATCCGTCGTTGCTTCGTCGTTGTTGTAGTAGCCCTCGAAGATGCCGCCACCGGAGCGGTTGACGATCTCGCCGATCGCCGCATCGCCGTTGATCAGTCCACCGTGCTCGTCGAAGATCGCCTCCGGGCAGGCGAGCATGGTGACCGGATCGACCACGGCGATGTCGGCGCCGCCATCGAGGCGAGGCACACCGAGCGCGCCAGGTGGCGTGTCAGGTGTCCGCATGATGACAACGACGCTCTCGCTCGAGCCGTATCCCTCGATGAGTGGACAGCCGAACCGGGATGCGAATCGCACACGATCCTGGGCACTGGCCTCGGTGCCGAACCCGAGCCGCAGCGAGTGGTGTTGATCATCGACCGTTTCTGTCTGAGCGAGCACGTAGGCCACGGTGCGGCCGACATAGGTGAAGTATGTGCACCCGTAGCGACGGACATCGGCCAAGAAACCGCTGGCAGAGAACTTGCGCCGCAGCACAACCGTTGCGCCGACCGCGAGCGATGGTGCCCAACACGCCATCAGCGCGTTGCCGTGGAACAGTGGCATCGAGCAATAGCTGACATCGGCGCTGGTCACGCCATATGCTGCTGCCGCTCGCTGGCCTGCGACCGCCATCCGCTCGGTCGTACAGATCACTGCCTTCGGAGCGCTCGTGGAACCGCTGGTGAACAGCAGAAAGGCGATCGTCTCCGGTGGCGGGTCCGTTTTCGGCAAGTCGGCCGAGGCAGGCACGACATATGCATCGCTGTCGATCAGCAAGACGCGCCCGTTGGCAGCCCCGAGATCGAGACCGTCGAGCAGTCCGGCCGATGCGGAGTCGGTGATGATCAATTGGCAATCGGTGTGGCGGATGTCCTGCGCGAGTTCGGCACCTCGACGGGTGGGATTGACGCCGACGATCGTGGCTCCGGCCAGTGCCGCTCCACCGGCCACGAACAAGTACTCGGGTACGTTCTCGAGCAGCACACCGATGTGGAACGGTCCCGCTTGGCGCAGCGACGACAGCATCGCCGCTCGGCGACCGCTCTCGTCCACGACCGCTCGCCAGCTCCAGGATTGATCCTCGAAGACGTAGCCGGGACGGTCGTCGTCGGCGCGATCGCGCAGCAGCGACGCCACGGTCACCGGGCCGATGACGTACGTCATCGCAAACCCGATGATGGTGGTTCGGAGTCTGCAGGCGGGACGTGATCCAGGGCCTGGACGTATCCGCCGTTGACAACCGTCGGGTCATCGATCAGGGATGCGATCGCGGTGCCGATCGCTTCCGGTGTCTGTCCGCGCCGAGCCACGAAGTCGAGTTGAACGCCGGCCGCAACGACCCGTTCGGTGGCCACAAAACCAGGGTTGACGTTGAACGACCGTATACCTTGATCGGCGTACTCGACTGCGAGCATGTCAGCGATGCGGTGGAACCCGGCCTTGGTGACGGCGTAGGCGAGCGGCCAACCGCCTTCGCCCACGGGGGACGGGGGTGTGGTCTGCCCGGCACCGGAGGTGATGTTGCAAATCGTTCCGCCACCCGAACCGAGCATGTGGCGCAGCACGACCTGGGTGATCAGCAACTGGGCGGTGACATTGCCGGTGACTCGCTTGATGAGGTTGTCCGGCGCGCAATCGGCGAAGCGGCGGTCGCTACCGGGCCCGACGTAGATCGCGTTGTTGACGAGCACGTCGACGCTGCCACCGAGTCCCGCGACAGCGGTCTCGACGGCTTCGGTCAGTGAGTCGAGTTCGAGCAGATCGAGCGTGACGGGCACCGCCATCATGCCGAGCGCCTCGATTTCGGCGGCGGTTGTCGCCAGGCTGCCCGGCAGCGGGACGCCGGTCTCAGGAGCGATCGACGACGGATCGCCCTCGTTGACGGTGCGAGCAGTGATCGCGACGTTGTAACCGGCGCGCGCCAGCGCGATCGCTATGCCCTTGCCGATGCCACGGCTGGCACCGGTCACCAGCGCCGTTCGGCGGGTCGCGACCATGATTCAGCGAGATACGTCGACGTCGGTGTGGCCAGGGATTGTCACGTGAAGTTGGTCAGCCGAAGCATCTTGATCGCGTTACCGCGAACGATCTTGTAGGCCGTTTCGTCATCGAGATCGGCGACTTGTTCGGCAAACAACTTCTGGGAGTCGGGCCAGGTGGAATCGGTGTGCGGATAGTCGGTCTCGAACGTGACGTTGTCGACCCCGATCCGGTGCAGGCTCTCGAGTCCGTGTCGGTCGCGGAAGAAGCAGCCATAGATCTGGCGGAACCAGTACGTGCTCGGTGGCTCCGGGACGAGTTCCTTGACGCCGCCCCAAGCCCGGTGCTCGCGCCAGACGTCGTCGACGCGCTCGAGGATGTAGGGCAGCCAGCCGATCTGGCCCTCGCTGTAAGCGAGCTTGAGATCGGGGTAGCGGACCAGGATACCGCTGAACAGGAAGTCGCTGAGCGAACTCATGGCATTGCCGAAGCTGAGCGTCGCGGCGATAGCCGGGGGAGCATCGGCCGACGTGGCCGGCATCTGCGACGAGGATCCGATGTGCATGCAGACCACGGTCTTGGTCTCTGCGCAGGCTCGGAAGAACGGCTCCCAATACCCGGAGTGGATGGATGGCAGGCCGAGCTTGGCGGGGATCTCACTGAACGCGACGGCCGTGACGCCACGAGCCGCGTTGCGGTAGACCTCGGCAGCGGCAAGGTCTGCATCCCACAGTTGCACGATGGGCAGCGGGATCAGACGGCCGCCCGAATCACCGCACCATTCCTCGACCATCCAGTCGTTGTAGGCCTGGACGCATGCGAAGGCGAGGTCCTTGTCGGTTGCCTCAGCGAAGGTCTGGCCGCAGAAGCGCGGCATGGTCGGGAAGCACAACGACGCCTCGACACCGTCGATATCCATGTCCTCGAGGCGGGCCTTCGGGTCGTAACAACCTGGACGCATCTCGTCGTAGGTGATCGGCGACATCGTCATGTCGTCGCGGTCGAACCCGACGGCGGCCACGTGGCGCTTGTGAGGAGCGATCAAATCCTCGTAGAACCAGCAGTCGGCCTTGGGCGCGTCGTCGCTCCATTCGAAGTGGTACTTGGTGCCGCCGAGGTACTGCATCGAGGCGATACCGCGCCGCTCCACCCGAGGCTTGCCGGGGTGATCCTGGAACTTGGCCGGTAGCCACCGGTCGAACAGGTGTGGTGGTTCGACGACATGGTCGTCGACACTGATGATCTTTGGAAGCTGGCGTTCGCTCATCGGATCCCCTCTTCTGTGCGGCCCACCAGGGCCGGCTGAACTCGTGTCGTGGTGGCGTAAAACCACCGTTCCGCCTTGTCGCAGAACGTTTCTGACACCGTATCAGATGTGGTGCCACGGTCCCATCGCGGTTGTCAGCGACCGTCGATGCCGTGGGCAACGACGTCGCTCGCGAAGGTGTCGAGTGAGCGCTCAAACTCGGCGAGCGTGGTGCCCGGCAGGGTGATCGTGACCCCGCTGACGCCGATCGATGCGAGCTGAGCGAGGTCGTCCCGCAACCTCGCCGCGTCCCACGAACTGGAGCCGAACCCCGACAACGCCCATGGCGTGAACCAGATCTGGAGGGGATCGGAGCGCCCGGATTCCTCACCCATTTCGGTCGCAATCGTGATCCTGGCAGCCAGATCGTCGATCGATTCGATCCCTGGCGTTTTCAACAGCCGAGACGCAGCAGCCGGGCTCGGCATCGGGATCCATCCATCGGCCATCTTCACGGCGCGCCGAATCGCTGCGATCGAGTTACCGCCGATCAGCAACGGCGGATGCGGACGGTGCACGGGCAGCGGCTGCAACACATTTCGATCAGCTGCAAAACCGTTGCCGTCGAATGTCACCGGGTCGCCTGACCACGCCGCCTTCATCGCGGCGATGCCCTCATCGGTGTGGCGTCCGCGGTCGGCGAATGTCGCACCGAGCGCGGCGAACTCGCCCTCGAGATATCCCGCCCCGAGGCCGACCAGCAGTCGTCCGCCACTGAGTGAATCGAGGGTGGCGATGCCGTGGGCGGCCAAGAACGGGTTGCGGTAGGCGAGTATCAACAGATTCGTCTGGAGCTTGATGGTGGTCGTTGCTGCCGCAGCGAACGACAGTGCGACAAACGGATCGAGCGAGTGGTGACCGCCACGGCCGAGCCACGTCGATGGCGGGAACGGGTGATCGGTGACGAACAGCGCGTCATAGCCGGCGGATTCGGCCCGAGCACTGATCGACATCACGGCTGTGCCGGTTGCGAGTTCGGGCGAAGCAGGCAAGCGGTCGGTCGGCAGTCCGAGTGAGATCAGCACAGGCCCGAGCATAGAATCTGACGCGGTGTCAGAAAGCACTGCGACCACATCAGTGGCGCACATGGTGAGGGGAAACTGATGGGGTCACTCGACGGCAAGATCGCAATCGTCACCGGAGCGGGACAAGGCGTCGGCCGTTGCCACGCCGAATTTCTCGCTGCCGAAGGTGCCGCTGTCGTGGTCAACGACATCAGTGGCGCCGCTGACGACGTCGCTGCAGCGATCGTCGAGGCCGGCGGTCGAGCGGTTGCCCACCGGGCCAGCGTGTCGGACTGGAACGCCGGCGAGGGGCTCGTCAGCCGAGCGGTCAACGAGTTCGGTGACCTGCACATTCTGGTCAACAATGCCGGGTTCCTCAGCGACGCGATGAGCTTCTCGATGGAGGAACAGCAGTGGGACAGCGTCGTCGATGTGCACCTGAAGGGCCATTTCGTTCCGAGCCATTTCGCTGCCGCTCACTGGCGCAGCGCCGCCAAGGCCGCAGGTGAGGGAGCTGTCCTGGTACCGCGACGGATCATCAACACCACCAGCGAGAGCGGGTTGTTCGGTGGGCCGGGGCAAAGCAACTACGGCAGCGCCAAGGGTGGGATCATCACGATGACGTTGGTCCTGGCCCGCGAACTGCAGCGATACAACGGGACTGTCAATGTCATTGCTCCCCGAGCCCGTACGCCGATGACCGATGTCAACCCCAAGTTCGCCAAGCCTGACACCGGCTTCGACAAGTACGACCCGGCCAACGTCAGCCCGATGGTGGCGTTCTTGGCCAGCGATGCAGCATCCGACATCAGCGGCCAGGCGTTCATCGTCCTCGGCGATCAGGTCCACCGGATCCGGCCCACCTCGATTCTCGCCTCGATATCGGCCGGCCAACAGCGCTTCACCGTCGCCGACCTGATCGCCAACAAGGACGCCTTGCTCAGCGGCGAGCCATCCGGGGTCCCGGAGTGGGGTGGCCCCCCGATGTGAGCACGCGCTCAGCGCTCATCGGGTGTGTCAGCGGCAGAAGTCGAAGACGGCCTCGTCGAGAACCCGGATGAAGGTGCGCATCGAGGCGAGATCGAGCCATTCTTCGGTCTCGTGGATGCCGCCGCCTCCCGGGCCGAAGACGACCGATGGGATGCCTGCCTCGGCGAGCAGCGCAGCATCGGTCCAGAATTGCGCCGCCCCGATCGCGAGATCTGGTCCTGCGGCGGCAAGTGCCAGCACGATCGGCTGATCAGGGTCGACCATCATTGCCGACCTGCCGAAGGTGGCTTCGGTCGTGGCGGTCGCCGGCGGACGGACGAGCGCGGCCAGTGCCGTGAGTTCGGCTGCCAGGGTTGACGCGTCCTCGCCGGGTTTGTTGCGACGTTCGATATCGATCTCGACCAGCGCCGGGTAGGTGCTCATCTCGGCACCGCCGTTGATCAATCCGGCGTGGATCGACGACGGACCGGTGAGGGGATCGGGGTTGGTCGACAACTGCTCCTGCAGCTCGCCGAGTCCCGCGAGCACCGGCGCGGCATGCACGATCGCGTCGACACCGAGGTCCGGGCGCGAACCGTGAGCGGCGTGACCGTGCACGGTGATCCGTCCCCATGCCCAGCCGCGATGCGCATGGACGATGGTCAGTTCGGTGGGTTCGAGCACGATCGCAGCGTCGGTGCGCAGACCCGAGGCGATGAGCGAATCCGTCCCTTTCGAGCCGCACTCCTCATCGACGACTGCTGCGACGACGACGTCGCCCCGCAACCCGACCGCTGCGACATGCTTGGCGATCACGAGCGCTGCAGCGAGACCGACTTTGGTGTCGAGCACACCTCGGCCACTGACCCGGTCGGCGGTGACAACGGGAATGAATGGATTGTGGTACTGCTCGACGCCGACGACATCGGTGTGGCCGTTGAGCATCAACGACCGTCCGCCCCCAGTACCCCGCGCCGTGACGAGCACATTGGGACGGCCAGGCGTGACCTCGACCATTTCGGTCTCCAGCCCTGCGCGGGCGGACCACTCGGCGATGTATTCGGCGACAGCCTGTTCGCCTGCTCCTCCCGGCACGAGATCGGGATTGACCGAGTCGATCGACACGAGTGCGATCAACAGTTCGAGAACATCGTCGTACATCGTGTCGGCAATCACCTCGAGCGGATCAGCGACCGGTGAGTGAGCTGAACAGCAAGAGAGCCACGGTGTCTCTCAGCGCATCGTTGGGTGCCCCGCGCCGGGCGATCTCCCTGCGATACGGCAGCAGTCGCTCGATGATCGCGATCATGGCTGTGGCAGTCACGAACGGATGGATCGACGCAGGCAATCGCCCCGCCGCTTGCCCTTCTTCGACCATCGTGATCATCGCCTGGATCACCAGCAGGTTCGCCTTCGAACGCGCTTCTCGGAACGACTTGTCGCCCTCTTCGGCCTTGAGATTCCGCACTCGCAGAACGGCGTTGTGGTCGTCCCAGAACTCGGTGTAGGCGTCGACGAATTCTCCGGCACGACGGAGGCCGTCAGTGTCATCCCAACCGTTGTCGAGGTGGGTGACGAGCGGCTCCTCGTCGGTGGTGGCCTGTTCAGCGAGGGCCAACAGCGCTGCGTCGACATCGACGAAATACTGATAGAACGTCGCCGGGGACGACCCGATCTCGCGAGTGATGTCGACGATCTTGAGTTCGAGCACGCCTGATACCGCGAGCAGCTTGGCCGTGGCCTCCAACAACCGGGTCCGCGTCGACTCGGCCCTCGTTCCGAGCGCCCTGCCATCCGCGCCGAAGATGGTCTGATTCGTTGTCGCCACGTCGTCTCCTTGAGCTCAGGAACCGTACACGGCTGCTGGAGCGGGAGCATTCTTCAACAAATCCGTGACGAGTGCACCGATTTCGTCCGGTTGGTACCGTTCGCGCTTGTCGAACACGTCACCGTGCTGCCAGCCGTCAGCGACACTGAGCTGGCCGCCCGCGATCTCGAACATCCGACCCGTCACGTCACAGGCCGACGAACCGAGCCAGACCACCACCGGGCTGACGTTGGCCGGGTCCATTGCATCGAAGCCGTCATCGGGCTTCTTCATCATCTCGGCGAAGGCCTCTTCGGTCATCCGGCTGCGGGCCGAGGGCGCAATGCCGTTGACGGCGATGCCGTAGCGGCCGAGCTCCTGAGCGGACACGATCGTGAACGCAGCAATCCCAGCTTTGGCCACGGAATAGTTCGCCTGTGACACGCTGCCGAACAGACCCGCTCCGGACGAGGTCGTGACGACTCGGGCATCGACGGTTCGGCCGGCTTTGAACTCGCCGCGCCAGTGATCGATTGCGTGGCGAACCGGACAGAACATGCCACGGAGATGCACTCGCATGACCGCATCCCACTCGTCGACCGCCATGTTGACGATCATCCTGTCGCGCACGATGCCGGCGTTGCACACGATGGTGTCGAGTCGACCGAACGTCGCGATGGTCTGCTCGACCAAATGCCCGGCCTGGTCCCAGTCGCTGATGTCGTCGCCGTTCACGACTGCCTCGCCGCCAGCCGATCGGATTTCGTCGACGACGCCCTGGGCAGGCGAGAGCGTCCCGCCCGACCCGTCGAGTTCGGCTCCGACATCGTTCACCACGACACGTGCCCCCGCAGCCGCAAACGCGATTGCGTGTGCACGGCCGAGGCCGCGTCCGGCACCGGTGATGATGACGACTCGGTCGTCGCAGATTCCCATCGCGGCGATGATATCTGACGGCCCGTCAGATCTGGGGACCGGCGCTCTGTCGTGCGGCGACCGGGCCCTGCGACGTCAGGTCCACCTCGTGCGCGGACCCAAGCACCACACACGTTCATCGGTTCCAGTTGCGGATTACGAGCTGTTGTACGGTCAACTTGTCGCGGCCCAGAAGTCGATCGCTCAGCTGCGGCGAATTCTCGACCACGTCCCGATCGGCATCGTCGAGTACGGCGTCGACGATGAGATCCGCTTCATCAATCAGCGGGTCCTGAACATGACCGGCGCCGTCGACGGATCCAGTTTCGGCGAGATGCGCCAGTTGATCATCCATCCTGACGACGCCGAACAGCAGCTCCGCAGCCGGGACGAGGCGATGCAGGGCACGATGACCCACTTCCGGTTGCGGTCCAAGAACGCGCTCGGTGCTTGGGTCAACATCGATGGCACGTTCATGCCGACGTTTCGCGACGGCGCGGTCGAGTCGCTCGTGACCGTCTTCCGCGACGTCGACTTCCAGATCGAACAGAATCGGGCGATCCTCCGGTTCCGAGCGATTGCCGAGGTCACACCGGACATCGTCGCGATCAGCGACCTCAATGGCACCATCCTCTCTGTCAACCAGGCCGGACGTGCTTTTCTCGGTGATGATGCCGATCGGCTGCTGCTGGTGTCCGACTTCCTCGAGTACGTCCCGGTCGAATACCACCCGTCGTTGACCGGCGACGCGATGTTGGCGGTGCGCAATGGCAGGGCGTGGAAGGTGACATCGAACTGATCCGAACCACCGACTTCAGCCGGATTCCGATGTCGGCCGTGATCGTCGCGGTGCCCGGTCCGGATGGCGAGACCGCCGGCATGGCGGTGACGTTTCGGGACGTGTCCCATCGCAAGCAGTTGGAAGCCGAACTCGCTCACGCTGCTGCCCACGATCCGTTGACCGGGCTCGCGAATCGGGAGGAATTGTTCCGCTCGCTGGAGGAAAGCCTCACTGCCGGGGCAGCGACGGTCGTGCTGTTGTTCGAGCTCGACAACTTCAAAGTGGTCAACGACAGACTCGGTCATCCGGCCGGTGACCAGGTGTTGTGGCGCCCTGCCGAGCGGATCCGTGAGGGTGCTCGCAGCTCCGATGTCGTTGGACGCCTCGGTAGGGATGAATTCCATCGCGATGTACCGAGCCAAGCGAGCTGGTCGTCGGCAGGTGATGTTGTTCGACGACTCGATGCGAGCCGGATATCTCGACCGGATGGAGCTCGATCGAGATATCCGGCTCGCTCTCGACAGCGCTCAGTTCGAGATGTATTTACAACCACTGGTGTACTTCGGCCGCGGAATTGTCCAGAACTTCGAGGCGCTGATCCGTTGGAATCATTCGCGGCACGGGGTGCTCGCGCCTCGCGAGTTCCTGCCGGCCGTCGAGCAGAATGGGCTGACCAACGCGCTCGGCGAATGGGCCTTTGCTCGTTGTGCCGAGGCGGCGGCGTCGATGTGCCAGATCGAGCCGAGGATGTGCATCGGTGTCAATGTGCATCCCGATCAGTTGCTCCAGCCCGGCTTCGTTGCGAGCGTCATCCGTGTCATGGCCGAAGCGGACATCCCTGGTGATGCAATGACGATCGAGATCATCGAGCACGCGGTGATGATCGATGTCGGCCAAACGCGCAGGGTGCTCGAGGAGCTCAGGTCGATCGGATTGTCGATCGCGATCGACGATTTCGGTACGGGGTATTCCAACCTCGATCTCCTCCGCCGCCTCCCGGTTGACTACATCAAGATCGATCGCAGCTTTGTCGCTGGCCTCGGTACCGAGCCGGGAGATACCCAGCTCGTGCGAATGGTGCTGGGGTTGTCGCAAGAACTGGGCATCGAGGTGATCGCCGAAGGTGGCGAGACGGCGGTGCAGGCCAACGTGCTGCGCGAGTTGGGGTGCCGGATCGGACAGGGCTCTCTGTATTCACCGCCGCTCCCGCTCCCGCTGGCCGAAGCCGAGGCGATGTTGCGTCAGCAGGCCGAGGCGATGTTGCGTCAGCAGGCCAACCCGCCGTCGAGCGACAGGATCGTTCCGGTCATATAGCGGGCGACATCGGACGCGATGTAGGCGAACGCCTCGGCCATCTCGATTGGTTCGGCGGTCGGCATCGGCGACATGATCTTGGCCATCTCTTTGTAGTCCGCACCCTCGGGCAGATGCATGAACGACTGGATGATGTTGGTGTTGGTGCCACCCGGCGCAACGGCGTTGACGCGAACACCCTTGGTTCGGTACTCGTAGGCCAGGGCTCGGGTGAGTTGCACCACGCCGCCCTTGCTGCTGCAGTACGCAGCACTCCATGGCGCGCCCATCAAGCCGGAGCTGGAGGCGGTGTTGACGATGACGCCTTTGCCGGTCGCAAGCAAGTGGGGGAGCGCGTAGCGACAGCAGTAGAACGTGCCGCTCAGGTTGACCCGCACGATCCGGTCGAACGCCTCCGGATCCTCTTCGTGGCTCCACGCGAAATGGCCGATCCCGGCGATGTTGAGCAGGATGTCGATTCCGCCGATCAGTGCAACCGACTGTTCGATTGCATCATGGACAGCTGATGCGCTGCCGACATCGCAGGTGATCGCGTGCGCTGTTGCTCCGGTGGCGTTGATGGCTGCTGCGGTTGCGTCTGCGCCCTTGAGGTCGATGCAGACGACGGCGGCGCCCTCACTCGCGAACAGTTCGGCGGTGGCCTTGCCGATCCCGCTGCCGCTGCCGGTGACCACGGCACGTCGTCCGCTGAACCTGCTCGAGCCGTTGGCGTTCATGCTGGTGCTATTGATGTCGTTCATTGTGGGTTGTCCTTGCCATAGGTCGCCCGGAGGTCCTTCTTGAGCACCTTGCCGGTGGGGTTGCGCGGGAGCGCGGTGACGAGTTCGAGTTGTTCGGGGATCTTGTGCATCGACAGTTGATGGAGTTTGAGGAACTCGACCAACTCGGCCAGCGTGACCGTCGCGTCGGCCTTGGTGACAACGACCGCGCAGGCCCGTTCACCGCTGCGGTCGTCGGCCAGGCCGATCACGGCAGCCTCGGCGATCGCGGGGTGAGCGTGCAGCATGTCCTCGATCTCTTTGGCGGAGATATTCTCGCCCTTGCGGATGATGATGTCCTTGAGTCGACCAGTGATGCTCACCCAGCCGCCCTCGTCGCGGATTCCGAGGTCGCCGGTGCGGAACCAACCCTCGTCGTCGAACGCGTCGGCATCGAGCGCGGGATCGAGGTAGCCCATGCACACCTGCGGTCCCTTGACGCGCAATTCGCCTTCCTCGCCCGGGCCGCATTCGCGGTCGTCCATCACGAGCCGGATCTGTACGTCGGGACAGGCGCGACCATCGGTCGTGGCCTTCTTGTCGTCGGGGTCGTCGACATGCACCATGGTGTTGATCGGCGACTCGGTCATGCCCCATCCGCCGATCAGTGGGGCGCCCATCTCGGCCATCATCTCGGCGTGCAGGGTCTTGGGCTTGGCAGCCCCACCACCGTTGAAGATCCGCACGTCCGGCATCAGGCGGGTGCCGTCGGTCTGTTTGCGCTGGGCGTTGAGGTAGGCGAGCCAGAACACCGTGCCGGCGCCCGCACAGGTGACGCCGTGCTCGCCGAGCCAGCGCGGCGTCTTGGCCGGATCGAAGGTCTCGACCATCAACAACTCGACGCCAGTCTCCATTGCGTTAAACAGCCAGATCAACCCGCCGACGTGGGTGATCGGGAACACGACCGCAGCCTTGTCGTCGGGGCCGACCTCCATGCTCCACTGCATGCCGGTGTTCGCGGCCGACATGGTGTGATCACTGTGCTTGGCGCCCTTTGGCTCGGCCGTTGTTCCGGACGAGTAGAACAGCCAGCGCATCTCGTCGAATGCCGGCGCGTAGGGGGCCAGCGTGCTCGGATCGCCCTCCGGCAGGTCGGGGTCGGCGACGATGATCTCGACATCGAGGCCGGCGGTCGCTTCGGCCGCCATCGGCGGATAGTCGTAACCACGAAACGTGCCCGGCACGATGATGAACGAGCAGCCGCTCTGACGGGTGATGAAACCGACCTCGCGAGCGCGATAGATCGGGAGGATGGGGTTCTGCACCGCGCCCAGCCGCGACAACGCTGCTGCTAACACCAGTGACTCGAATCGCGAGGGCAGCACCCACGAGACATTCGTGCCGACGCCGATTCTGCGCTCGGCGAGACCGGCGGCGGCGCGCTCGCTCCAGGCTTTGAACTCGCCGTAGGTGAGCAGGCGTCCGGCCTCGTCGATCGCCATCAGCTTGTCCGGCGTCGCGTCAGCGCGTTCGACGATCAGTTGCCACAGTGTCTTGCCCGTGGTGTCGATGTTGTCGGCCAGGCGGCCCTTGTTCGTTGGTTTCATCGTGTCCATTGTCGGGCCTCCTCGAGGGCTCGTGGGCGCAGCGCACGTTTGTCGACCTTGCCGATCGACGTCAGCGGGAGTTGATCGATGATCACCATTAAATCGGGGGCTTTGTACGCGGCGAGTCGGGATTGCACGAACGATCGCAGTTCGGCGAAGTCGGGTTCGGTGCCCGCGGCAGGGACGATGAACAACACGCCGATCTCGCCGAGTCGGTCATCGATCGGCACACCGACCACCGCCGCTGCGGCCAGGTCGGGACGGGTACCGAGGCAGTTCTCGACTTCGATCGGATAGACGTTGTTGCCACCGCGGATGTACATCTCGGTGTGGCGGCCGACGAGGCGCAGGTTGTCGTCGTCGCCGATCCAACCGAGGTCACCGGTGTGCAGCCAGCCGTCTGCATCGATGGCCTCGGCGGTCAGTTCGGGCTCGCCCCAGTAGCGGCGCATCATCGCCCGGCTGCGCAGGCACACGGTGCCGACACCGGTGGTGGCGTCGCGACCATCGAGGCGTAGTTCCACGTCACCGTTGGGCCGACCAACGGTGTTGCAGATCACCTCGTCGGAGTCGTCGATTCGGGTGCCGGTGGCGATACATCCCTCGGTGCTGGCGTAGCGGACCACCACTGGACAGCCCAGGCGATCGCGCATCTCGGCGACGAGTTCGGGTGGAATCCGCGACGCGCCGATTCCGGCAACCCGAAGCGAGGACACGTCGGTGGTCGCGAGGTCGGGGTGGTCGAGCATCATCCGGTACTGGGTCGGTACGCCCTGGCTGACCGTGACCCGCTCGGCACCGATCAACTCGAGCGCGTCGGCCGCAGTCCATGGTGCCGGGACGACGATGGTGGTGATCACGTGCGAGAGTTCGTCCCAGACCCGTGTCATCGCGCCGACATGGCTGAACGGCAGCGGCGACAATCGACGGTCACCGGGTTCGCTGAGCGGAGCTGCGCCGAGCGCCATCGCCCGCAGGCAGGCGTGGTCGAACACGGCACCCTTGGGGAGTCCCGTCGTCCCGCCGGTCCACACGATCGCGAGTGGATCGGTCTCGCTGAGAGCGACGCGCCGACGCAGCGGATCTCCTGCGCCGAAGTCGATCTCAGGGAGTTCATCGAAGATGAATCGTGGTGACGACATCGCGACGATGTGTTCGATCTCGGCCGGGCCGAGGCGCGGATTGATGCCGGTCGCGATCGCCCCGGCACGGATGATTGCCTGGTAAGCGACGACATAGTCGATCCCGCTCGGTAGCCGGACTCCGACCACGTCACCGGTCGCGACGCCTTGCTCGTCGATCAGCCAGCCGGCGAGGGCATCGGCGGCTGTGGCCCACGCCCGGAACGACATCCGCCGCCCAGAGTGTACGAACGCTTCCCTGTCACCATGGCGTTCGACGACGGCGTCGAACAGATCGAGAAGGGTCGCAAAGTCGCCTGACATCGCCTGGTTCACTTCTGACATCGGGGCCTTCGTGACCTCTTGCACCGGTCAGAACGTGAGCACGCCGCGGGCGACGGTGCCGGACTCGAGGCCGTGCACCGCTTGCTCCCAGTCCTCGACCGCGAACGTCTGTGAGACCAGTTCGTCGAGCAGGACGTCACCTCGTCGGTACAACTCGATGATCCGGGGGATGTCTCGGTGCGGAGAGATCGTGCCATAGCGGCAGCCGATGATGCCCCGATCGACCTGTGTGAGGCGGCCGTACAGACCATGGAATTCGGTGGTCTGGCCGGACACGCCGATCACGACGACCGTGCCCTCCCAGTCGAGCGATTCGAGCGCGTTGTACGTGACCGCCGGTTGGGCAACGCAGTCGAACGCCCAGTTGACGCCGCCACCGTTGAACGGGCCACGCACCATCTGGTCGTCCCACGGACACAGTTCGCCGATCGCCGCAATGATGTCGTCGCGGCGGCCGTCGAGGAAGTGGGTCGCTCCGAACTGGCGGGCGAGCGGTTCTTTCTTGACCTCGGTGTCGATCGCGATGATCGTCGTCGCGCCCTGCACCTTGAGCGCCTGGATCACGTTGAGCCCGACTCCGCCGACGCCGAACACCGCAGCACTTTGGCCACGTTTGACGTTGGCACGATTGAACACTGCGCCCATGCCGGTCACGACGCCGCAACCAACGAGTGCAGCCGAGGTGAGCGGTACGTCGTCGGGGATCTTCACGCACTGGATGTCGCGAACGACGGTCCGCTCTGCGAACGCGCTGGTCGCGGCGAAGTTGTAGATCGGATCACCGTCGAGGCTGAACGGCTGGGTCCAGTTGCCGAGCGTTTGGCGGCAGGCGGTGGGCTTGCCGTCGTTGCAGCGATCGCAGAACCCGCAGGCTGCAAGTGTCGCGATGATCACGTGATCGCCGGGCTTGACGTGGGTGACGGCGTCACCGACTTCGGCAACGATGCCAGCACCCTCGTGACCACATACCGCTGGCGACGGCACGGGGTACAGGCCGTGCATGTACGAGATGTCGCTGTGGCACAACCCGGCCGCACCGATCTCGACGACGACGTCGCGCGGCCCGGGCGCGCGCAGCGTCAATCCGTCGACGAGTTGTGTTGTCGTTCCGTCAAAGACGATTCCCCGCATGATGACCCCCTGGTTCAGCGTTTCCAAATACGTGCAACAGCGATCTCGCTGTCGGCGAACTACTTCAGGTGGTCGAGGTGCAGCATCGTGATCGCGTTACCGCGGACCAACTTGTGCACCGTCTCGTCGGACAGGTGCGCCATCTGGTCCTGGGCGATTTTTACCGTGTGCGGCCACGTGCTGTCGCTATGTGGATAGTCGCTCTCGTACGTGACGTTGTCCTCGCCGATCTCGTCGAGGCAGGTGAGCCCGTGCGGGTCGTCGAAGAAGCAGCCGTATACGTGCTTGCGGAAGACCTCACTCGGTGGTTCCTGGACCTTGTCGGCGATACCGCCCCATCCGCGGTTCTCGGCCCACACGGTGTCGGCGCGCTCGAGAATGTACGGGATCCACCCGATCTGCCCCTCGCTGTAGGCGATCTTCAAATCGGTGAACTCGGTGAAGATGCCGCTCATCAGCCAGTCGACCATGCTGAAGCAGCAGTTCGCGAAGGTGAGGGTCGAGCCCACCGCAGCGGGAGCATCAGCCGATGTCGATGGCATCTTGGAGCCACTGCCGATGTGCATGTTGATCGTGACGCCGTGCTCGTTGCACGCATCGAAGAAAGGCATCCAGTGACCGTCGGCGGCATGGATACTGGGCAGACCGAGGTTGCTCGGGATCTCGCTGAAGCAGACCGCATGCACGCCCTTGGCTGCGTTGCGGCGAACTTCGGCCGCCGCCATCACGGGGTCCCAGAGCGGAACGATGATCAGCGGAATCAGTCGGCCGCCGGATTCGCCGCACCACTCGTCGACCATCCAGTCGTTGTAGGCCTTGATGCACAACAGTCCGAGTTCGCGGTCGGCGGCCTCGGTGAATGTCTGCCCGCAGAACCGGGGAAAGGTCGGGAAGCACAACGACGCCTCGAGCCCGTTGAGGTCCATGTCCTCGAGGCGATCCTTGATCAGGTACGAACCTGGCCGCATGTCGTCGTAGGTGATGCCGGTCATCGTGATGTCGTCACGCGAAAAGCCGACCGCCGAGTCGAGTCGGGTCAGCGGTCGACGGAGATCCTCGTAGAACCACCAGTCGGCAATCGGACCCTCGTCGCCGCTTTCGCCAGGGATCGCGGTGAACTTTCCACCGATGTATCCGATCTCTTTGACTGGCAGACGCTTGATCCGAGGCCCGACATCGCGATACTTCGCCGGGAGACGATCGGACCAGACGGTGGCGGGTTCGATCACGTGGTCGTCGACCGAGATGATCTTGGGCAGTTCACGCATGGAGGGAACTGTAGCGTGTTTCTGACGGTCCGTCAGATTCGTACGAACACCGGCTCACGCTGTACGTTCCAGAGTGACGAGGGGGGTCGAGGCCATGGTGATGCCAACCAATTTCGAGACGTTGTCGTATGAGCAGCGGGATCGTGTCGCGATCGTGACGCTCGAACGCGGCGACCGCCACAACGCAGTCGACGAGACGCTTGCGAGGGAATTGCACTCGGTCTGGCGCGCCCTGCGATTCGACGATTCGGTGCGTTCGATCGTGTTGACCGCGACCGGGGATCGGGCGTTCTGCACCGGCATCGACCGCAACTGGACCGTCGAGCAGCCGGAACCGCCGTTCATGATCGCTGACCCGTTGATGCAGATCGGGCCCAAGACCGCCGACTTGTGGAAGCCGGTGATCGCGGCGGTCAACGGCATGGCGTGCGGTGGGGCGTTCTACATGCTCGGCGAGGTCGAGTCGATCATTGCCGCCGACCACGCGACATTCTTCGACCCGCACACCACCTACGGCATGGCAGCGTGCTTCGAGCCGATCCTGTTGTACGGCCAGATGCCCTTCGGCGAATTGTGTCGAATTGCTTTAATGGGTAACCACGAGCGGATGACCGCCCAGCGAGCTCACCAGATCGGATTCGTTCAGGACGTCGTGCCCGGCTCTGAACTACTGTCGACTGCGCTCGCCGTGGCGACCGCGATTGCCTCCCAACCCAGCGCTGCAGTGCAGGGAACGTTGCGTTCGCTGTGGGCGGCACGGGAGATGGGTCGTGCCCAAGCGGTCGCGATGGCACCCCATCTGGTGATGCTCGGCAATCAACCGTCGGCACTCGCCGAAGGTCAGGCTGCATTCTCGTCCGGCCAACGGATCACACCCCGACTGCGCTGACTGCACGCGCCGTTGCCGACCGCTTTTTTCCTGGGGGACTCACATGCTCGATCAGAATGCATTCCGACTTGACGGTAAGACCGTGCTCGTGACGGGGGCTGCTCGCGGCCTCGGGCGATCGATGGCGCTCGGGTTCGCTGCATACGGAGCCAACCTGCTGCTGTGCGATCGGCTCGGCGACGAACTCGCCGAGGTCGCGGCCGAAGTGATCGCATCGGGCCGCACGGCCGTGAGCGAGGTGCTCGACGTTCGCGACGCCGCGTCGGTGAACGCATGGGTCGCGTCGGTCGGTCCGGTCGACGTGCTCGTCAACAACGCTGGCGGCACGTTCCACGGGTCGTTCCTCGAGGCGAGCCCGAACGCTCAGCAGGCATTGATGAATGCCAACTTCGTCAGCGTCACCAACTTCGTCCGAGCGTGTGTTCCGGGAATGCCGGCTGGTTCGTCGATCATCAACATCACGTCAGTCGAGGCCTTTCGGGCATCGCCCGGGTTCGGCATCTACGGCGCGATGAAGGCTGCGGTCGAGCATCTGTCGCGCACGCTTGCGTTGGAACTGAGCTCGGTCGGCATCCGGGTCAACACGATTGCGCCCGACGGGCTGCCGACGCCGGGTGACGAAGGTCTGCTGGTCGGCGAACGGGACTACGGACGCAAGCTCGCGCTCGGCTGGGGCACCAGTGATGACATCTGCGGGGCAGCGGTTTTCCTGGCGTCTTCAGCCAGTCGGTACGTCACCGGCACCACGATCCACGTCGATGGCGGCAGCGACGCCGCTCGTGGCTGGTCCAAGGACAACGCCGGCAACTGGGTCCCGTGACCGCCCCACGGTGAGCAGCAAACACCCGACACGGTGGGGTGTGGGGTGTGGGGTGTGGGGTGGTTTCGTGGTCGGGCGGGCGGGCTCCGGTCAGGTGCTCCAGCCGCCGCTGTAGCTGAAGAACTGGCCGGTCTGGAACCGGCTGCGGCCGTCGAGCAGGACGGCGGTGAACTCGGCCAGTTCATCCATCCCGCCGAGACGCCGCATCGGAACTTGGGCCTCGATCTTGACCCGCCGCTCGGGAACGTCGGCGCCGGTCGCGGCAAGGAAGCCTGGGAAGTCCATGTAGTTGGTGCCGACCGCATTGACGGTGACACCGAACTTGGCATGTTCCAGTCCGACCGCCCGAACCAGTGCGTTGGCCCCGGCGCGGGTCGATCCGTAGAGCGACACCATCGGCTCGGGTCGGGCGCCGGTTGCGCTGGTGAACACGACGATCTGGCCTCGGCCGGCGGCCACCATTGGCGGCAGTGCAGCCTGGAGAGCGTGGAACACCATGTCGAGGTTGACCTTTTTGACCTTATCCCACTGCGAGAGTGTCGAGCCGAGAAACGGTCCGGTGATGATCGACCCGGTGATGAAGCACGCAGCGTCGAGGCGACCGAATGCACCGAGTGCCCTCGCGACGATGGTTTCGTTGCCTTCGGGCGTCGTGAGATCGACGCCGCTGACGACCTCGACGGCAGCCCCGAGGTCTGTCAGTTCTGTCACCAGCGAGTCGAATGCAGCGGCACCGTCGGCATCGACGATTGTCGATGGTCCCGAACCTGGCAGATGCAGGACGAGATCGTGTCCCGACCCAGCCAGCAACCGGGCGAGTGGCGGGCCGACGTAGCCGGAGGCGAGAGTGATCAAGGCGGCGCGACGGTCGGTCATGGCAGTACCGTAGACCGGCGCCCGGCAAGCGGGCGACGCCGGAAATCCGACGGTCGAAGGTGCCTCTGCGCCGACGTCATCTCAGCCGACGACCGCTGAGATCCTGTCGAGCAGCGTTGGATCGCTGTCGGCAGGGACCAGGATCAGTTCGTCGCAGCCGGTGGCAGCCATCGCGTCGATCGTCGACCGCAAGCGATCCGGAGAATACACCGACATCGACCGAGCCATCATTGTTGCGACCTCGTCGCCGAACACGGACAAGTATCGGGTCGCAAAGGCTTCGAGAACCTCTTGTCCCGCCGACTCCGTTTCGCCGAGCGCGACGAACACTCCGGTGACGAGCCGGGGAGCGGTCAGCCGTGCCGCAGCGGTCCATGCTTGTTCGGCGGCGCGAAAAGTGCGGTCGGCGTCTTTCGGATTGCCGGTCACGGCGAACCCGCTCACGCCGTCCGCCCACGCAGCGGCGCGGGCGAGCGACTTGGGACCCATCCCGCTGCACAGGATCGGCGGTCCTCCGACCTGCACGGGTGCCGGCCCGATCGGCTGACCGTCGCCGGCGAGGCCGCCCTCCCACAACCGACGCAGTTCGGCGACCGTCGAGTCGACCCGAGAATGGCGGCGTTCGAACACCGCTCCGAGCGCTTGGTAGTCCTGCTCCCGACCGCCGACACCGACGGCGACATCGACCCTGCCATCGGAAAGCACATCGATCGTCGACAACTGTTTGGCCAACATCGCCGGCGCATGCCACGGAGCAACCGCGACGTTGAGGAACACGCGAACCCGCTCGGTTGCCATCGCCGCGGCGCTGCACAACGTGATCCCTTCGAGATTGTGGAACGTGATCCGCTCGCCGGCCGATATCGACGAGTACGGGCCTTCGTCGGTGCCTCGGCACCAGGCTTCGACTCGATCGCGATTCAATCCGACAGCCATTTGGGGGAGCGCGATTCCGATGTCCATGGAGCGAATCTAGGATGCGTTGATGGCCTACCCGTTGTTGGATCCGCATGCGACCGAACCGCAGATCGACGATCTCGACGCGTTGCGAGCGCACCGAAAAACACGGCTTGCGCTCGGGTACCGAATTTTCGGCGCGTTACGGTGGGGATCGCTCGGAGACGGTCACATCTCGGCTCGCGATCCGGAGCACTCCGACCACTTCTGGCTCGCTGCGTACGGCACGCCATTTCATTCGGTCACGGTCGACGATCTGGTACTGGTCGGGCCGGAGGGAACCGTTGTCGAGGGAAGCGGCGGGATCAATCAGGCTGCCCACAACATCCACTGGCCGATCCACGAGGCTCGCCCCGACATCGTCGCTGCGGCACACACTCACACGCCGTATGGCACGCCGTTCTCCGCCCTCGTCCGACGGTTCGAGCCGATCACCCAGGAGTCGTGTGCGTTCTACGGCGACCATGAACTGTTCGACGACGACGAGGTCGATGTGGTTTCGACCGATGGCGGCAAGCGAATCGCGGCAGCGCTCGGTGAGTCGAAGGCGATCATTCTGCGCAACCACGGCACGCTCACCGTCGGCGGCACCGTCGACGCGTGCGTTGGTTGGTATGTCCTGATGGAGCGAACGGCTGAGGCCCACATGAAGGCGCCCGGCGCGATTCCGATCAGTCACGAATCAGCGAGTCGGGCGCACGGCTCGGTCGGAACACCGCTGGCCGGATGGCACTACTTCCAGTGGCTCCTGCGGACCCACATCGAAGATCCAGCGGTCGTCGGCTGAGCACTTGACCGGCGCTGTTCGACCGATGCTGTGCGAACCTACTTCAGCAACAGCTCACCGATGGCGTGGATGATGATGCCGGCGAGGCCGCCGACGATCGTGCCGTTGATCCGGATGAACTGCAGGTCGCGGCCGACCTGGAGCTCCATCTTGCGGCTGGTGGACTCGCCGTCCCAGCGGGCGACCGTGGACTCGATCAGCTTGCTGACCTCGCTGCGATAGTTCTCGATCACGTAGCCGAGAGCCGAAGCGACCCAACGATCGAGCTTCTCGCGCAGCGACGGGTCGTCACGCAGACGCTCGCCGAGCGACCGAAGCGACGACCCGATCCGGGCATGCAGTTCGCTGTCGGGCTTCGAGGTCGCATCGATCAGACCCCGTTTGGCCTCTCGCCAGATCGACTCCATCCACGCCCTGAAATCCGGATGCTGGAGAAGTTCCTCCTTGAGTTGCTCACCCTTGGCCACCATCGCTGGATCCGTCCGGAGCCGACTGGCAAACGCTTCGACCCGGGTCTCGATCGACTGACGGACCTCGTGGGTGGGGTCCCCTCCAACGTCGTACAGGAACCGGGAGACACCGTCGTAGATCTTTTCGAAGATTCGGTCGTCGATCGTGTTCGGCACCCACCATGGTGATTCTTCTTCGAGTCGCTTCCGGAACGTGACTTTGTTGTCATCGAGAAACCCTTGGAGCCCAATGAAGATCGCATCGAGCAGTTTGACGTGATGGCCGCCCTCGATCGCGATGTCGATCGACTTGCCCACCAGTGGCGACACCTCTGTCGAACGGATCTTGTTCTCGATGATCTTCTCGATCGCGTCCTGGATCTGGGTGTCGTCGATGACCTCGATTGCGCCACGCACCACATCGGCCACTGCGATTGCCGCACGCTGTGAGTTGGCTGATTCGCTCATCCATTCGCCGAGCCGGCGACCGACGCCGACCCCGGCCAGTCGCTCGTCGAGGATCTCCTTCGACATGAAGTTGGTCTCGACGAACTCCCCGAGCGACTTACCGATCTCGTCCTTGCGATTGGGAATGATTGCCGTGTGTGGGATCGGTAGTCCGAGCGGGTGGCGGAACAGGGCGGTCACGGCGAACCAGTCGGCGAGCGCACCGACCATCGCGGCCTCGGCGAACGCACGCACATAGCCCCACGGAGTGCTGCCGTCCTGGTTGAGTCGGGCAACGACGTAGAGCGCCGCAGCCGCGAGCAACAGCCCGAGAGCCACCATCTTCATCTTGCGCAGCGCCTCGGCCTTCTGCGTGTCGCTGAACGACATCGAGTTCATGGCGCCGACGGTACGGCTTGCAGCGCTCCGACACTCATGTCGATCAGGTTGGTGACGAACTCGTCATCGGTGATGTGCAGCGATCGTGCTCGGTCGATCTGGCGGGCACGGAGCGCAAGTGCATCGGACACCAGCATCAACAAGGTGGTGCATCGTTGGTGGCGCACTTCGTCAGCGAGTTGTGGCATCGCAGTGGTGATCATCGCGAGGGTGGCGTGTGCCTGCGCCGGAGTGCGGGGTGGGCCCTCGGCCCAGAAGTCGAACAGCTCGGACAGTTGGGCGACGACGCGCAGGTATTCGCGCCCTTGCGATGTTGCCAACATTCGCGAGAACGGAAGCACGAACGCCTCCACGAGCATGCGAATGTCTCCAGTGTTTGCGGTTGCCCGGATCGAGTCGAGCATGGACTTGCGCTCGGCCTCGATACCGGAGTTGTACCGCTCGATGATCGCACCGAGCAGACCTTCGCGACCACCGAAGTGATAGTGCAACGCGGAGGTGTTCTTCTGGCCGGCTTGTTCGATCACCGTTCGCAACGGCACTCGGAACACGCCCTGATCGGCGAACAGCCGCTGGCCAGTGACGATCAACTTCTCTCTGGTCTCGTGCGCCGTTCGAGCCACACCACCCAGCCTACGTTTTGGCCAGCGTCGGATGTGAACCTCGGCGCTGACAGAGGGCTGGATGGTTCACCGCAGGCGAGAGCGCCAAACGAATCTGCCCGTAGACGGCAACCTCGCGATGTCCGATGATGGCCACGGACCTCGCGACCGCCCGGCGCTTGCACTGCTCGCCAGTGCAAGCGTGTCATAGCTGGGCCAGTGGCATTGCGCCTTTCGCGCACGGGCTACCCGACTGGGGCGAGATCTTCGTCGACACCGTCGCCGTGGAATTCGCGCGCTGGCAGAGACAGTCAGAGTCCGGCATGACCTTCACCGCACAAGCGCACAATGCCCGGACGGGCGCGTGCTGCAATCGGGATCGCAAGTGCCCAGCAACGCCGGATCGAGGACGCGAGGACGCGTGGCTGGTGGCTCGTGGAGATCGTGCTGTATCAGAGGGCATTTTGGTCAACCGTTGGGCGTTGCTGAATCTGGAGTGCTGGGAGTGCCGCCTCCACGTCCTCGAGATGGATGTCGTCGCGGCGGTGTGGCTCCCATTTCGCCCGCGTGAGACGCCACCGCTGAAGCAGAGCGGGCTCGCCGCGTCGCGTCGCCCAGCTGGTTCCGTTCGGTTCGTATCCGAGCGATTGGGAGACGGAGTTCGACGCCTCGTTGTCAGTGAACGCTTCGCTGGTCGATTCGCGCGCGAAGAGCCCGTGGAATGCCAGATGCAAGGCGGCGGACCGCATTTCGCGACCGAGGCCGCTGCCTCGCATCTCAGGACTGAGCCACGAGAACGTGGTAGCCGAGGCGTGGGTCGCGAACTCGACGCCCACGACGTCCTGCATTCCGACCGCTTCCCCTTCCACAACAACAACGAAGTACAAGCGCCAGAAGTCCGAAGAGACGTGGCCACGACCGGCCCAGATGCCGCGAAGCCCATCTCCACTCACGTTCAGGACTCGAGGCATAGAGCGACATCGGGTCATCAAAGGGTGCCGCTGTGTCGTCGACGACGCCACGCTGAACGGTGGGGATGAGTCGTTCGAGCCATTCGTCGGTCGCTCCGACCAACTCCAACCTCGGAGTCCGCACGACGATGTTCAGGGGCGAGTAGTTCGACGGCATCGTCGCAAGCTAGTTCGGGCCAGGCAAATCAAAGGCCTGATATCCGAGGTCGACCGAGCGTCCGGTCTGTCGGGCCTGGTGGCGAGTCACTCGAGACGCGACCTGACCCCTCTTTCATTTGTCCTCCGAACGAGCGGTTCTCGCACGCGTTCATACCACGACCATCCCGTTCGACGCGCTCGCCATGCCACCGGGTCCCACTGGTCCAATGTTGCCGCCCCACGCGAAAGCACCCCGTCGCGACACTCACAAGTGGGGCCAAATCGGACCGTCGTCCAGATCAGTCGTCCCACACCTGAATGGGCGGTGGCGAACGCCTGGCCAACATTTTGACGAGCGGCCCAGTATCTCCTGCTCCTTTTGTTTCTCGCACATCGAGCGTCTCCGGGATGCAGATCCGCGTGGCGAACTTCGACACCACCAGGTCGAGCAGATTGCTGAGATCGAGACAAGTGATCTGAGTTGTGAAGTCGAGCTGGTCGAGCACAAAAACAGCCCTCCCGAGAAGCTGTGGATGTCGTGGTCGACGTTGGCGGCCAGGTCTATCGGCGCAGCGAGCAACTCGCGGAATTCGTATTTGGACGTGTTGTAGGACTCGCGTCCCGATGCTCGCCCGAGAATTGGACCAAGAACGTCGACCTTGCCCTGCGGACAGATGAAGGACGTGCTGGTCAGTACGACGCTGGAACTGAACAATCCTGCCGACAGAATTGCCGAGATCGGTTGTAGTCGAACGCATGTTCGACTACACTGACACTATGGATACGGCACTCCACCTCCTCCGCCAAGGACTGGAAGCCCTCCGTGCCGTCGACACCGGCTTACTTGCCACCACCGAACTCGGCACCGGACTACTCCACCTGCAAAAGCTGCTCGACGGATTGAATGTCGAACACGCGAAGTTGATGAACGAAGCCGACAGGGCCGGTGTCCATGCCGGAACCGGACACCGCAACATCGCCTCCTGGCTCGCCGCGAACGGCAAAACCTCGTACCAGCGGGCCAAGAAGCAGCAGGATCTCGGCGACGCGATGAACAACTCACCCGAGCTGGCTGACGCAGTCGCGAACGGTGAACTATCACCGGACACAGCATCAGAACTGTTGCCGACTCTCGGGTCGGATCATTCTGGAGACATCGCAGAGCTGATCGGCGTTTGCAAAGGCGCGTCACCCACCGAAGCGAAAGCCGCTGGTGAGAAGTTCCAAGAACTGAACAAGCCGGCCGGTGAAAGCGACCGGGAACGTGAAGCGAAGAAGCGGGCGAAGAGGTCGTTGCGGTTCAACGATCTCGGTGACGGAATGACATCGCTCGCCGGGATGCTGCCAACCACCGACGCTCGTACCGTCAAGGATTCGTTGGATGCGATCATCCGCAACTGGAACGACTTCCAGGATCCGCGGACCCTCGAACAGGAACATGCGGACGCGATCGTCGAACTCTGCCACGCGTTCAACGCTGGTGAAGTCACCGGTGGACGCGAGGCGCCGACCGTGATGATCCGGATCGACATCGAAGACCTCGAAGGCTCCGGCGTCGGCTACAACACCCACGGTGAACTCGTTCCCGCAGAAATCGTCCGCCGGATGTGTACCAACGCCAACCTCGTCCGGGTCATCTCCAACGGATCCGACGTGTTGGATCTCGGGCGCCGGGCCCGGTTCGCCTCCGACGCGCAATTCCGGGCGATCATCGCCCGCGACGGTTCGTTCTGCCGGATTCCCGGATGCTGTATGCCCGCGAAGTGGTGCGAAGTAGATCATGTTCGTGAGTGGGAACGACAGGGCAACACCGATCTCGACTCGCTGATCCTGCTCTGTAGTTACCACCATCACATGCGACATTTGCCCGGCGTCACGCTGCACGGCGATGCAAACAACCTCGAGATCACTCTCGCCAACGGTCACCGGATCCCGATGCCACCCAAATGGGCGGGCACGCCGGCATCCACAACCACAGCCACAGCCACAGCCGCAGCACCGGCAACCACAGCACCGGCAAACACAGCACCGACATCCGGTGCGCCACCCGGCCACCGAACCGCAGCCTGACCCGAACCACCCCGGAACCCATCTGGTCCCGGGGCCGTCGGCGCGTCCCGACCGTGGTTCTCCGAGCGGACAACAAGCCTGAACAACCTGCGTCGGAGCAGCGGCTGACATCGTGCGGGCTTCGTACGCCCTCACGTTTCGGCGCAGAACAGATTTGGGGAGCCGGTCGGCTACGCGCCGACGAAGTCCGGAACCGGCTTGCCCTGGGCCTGACACAGGTAGCGATACGCCTGGCCGATGCTGGTCGCATCGATGATGCCGGTGATGTTGCCGTCGACATCGAGATCGAGGTTTGCGCCGTGGATCACGAAGAACACTTCGGTCACTTCGGTGTTGTCGGCCGGCACGACCAGGGTGTGGATCGACCCGGCTGGTTCGTGAATGTAGCTGCCTGCCTCGTATCGAACGCCGTATTCGGCATACATCCAGCAGCCGGCCGTGGTCCAGGCAAACACTGGGCCGGTGTGGCGATGGCGGGTGACGGCCATGCCCGGTTCGAACCGGTTGGCCACGACCCAGACGCCGGCGGCGATATCGGCATGAACGAGTCGGAGTTGACCGCCGGGGATGTCGACCCATGGCGTGTCGGTTTCGGTTGCGTGGCCGATCGGTAGACCGAGATGTTGTGGGGTGGAAGCGTCGGTGCTCATCGGTGGTCCTCGACGATCAGATCCGCTGGAGGATGGTTCCGGTGGCGACGGCGCCACCGCAGCACATCGTGACAAGGGCGATCTCTTTGCCCGACCGCTCCAGTTCGTGCAGGGCTGTGGTGATCAGGCGGCTGCCCGTGGAGCCGACCGGATGACCGAGCGCGATTGCGCCGCCGTTCACGTTGACCTTGTTCAGCAGGTCGTCGCGGGAGATGTTGTTGACCTTGGCCCAGCTCAGCACGACCGACGCGAACGCCTCGTTGATCTCGATCAGGTCGATGTCGTCCATCGTCATCCCGGCATCGGCGAGCACCTTCGCAGTCGCATCGACCGGCCCGTCGAGGTGGTAGTACGGGTCGCTACCGACGAGACATTGGGCCAGGATCCGGGCGCGTGGCCTGAGACCCTCGGCCTTGGCCCGCTCTTCACTCATCCACAACACTGCAGCCGCGCCGTCGCTGATCTGGCTGCTGTTGCCGGCGGTGTGGATGCCTCCCTCTGCCACCGGCTTGAGGGTCGCCAGCTTTTCCGCAGTTGTTTCGCGCAGCCCGCCATCGCGGGTGACCGTGGTCGTGTTGCCCTCGGCATCGGTGACCGTCACGGGGATGATCTGGCTCTCGAACCGGCCCTCTTCGGTGGCCCGAATCGCCTTCTGCTGCGAGATCAACCCGAGAAAGTCGACATCTTCGCGGGTGATGCCACGAAGGGCGGCGATCCGCTCTGCAGCGCCGAACTGGTCGGGCATGTCGATCGAGAAGTCCTCGGGCTTGGAGCGACCGTTGATGAACGTGCCGTCGTTGTTGGGGACGTTGGCGCCGAGCCACACCGCGCTCATGTGCTCGACTCCACAGGCCATACCAACGTCGATGACGCCAGCATGGATCATGTTGTGGATCATGTGGTTGGCCTGCTGGCTGCTTCCGCACTGGGCATCGATCGTGGTCGCAGCCACCTGGTACGGCATGCCGGCGTGCAGCCACGAAGTACGGGTGACGTTGCTGGCCTGCTCACCGGCCTGAGTGACACAGCCACCGACGATCTGGCCGACGTGCGCAGGATCGACACCAGATCGTTCGAGCACTCCGACCTGCGCGGCGCCGAGCAGATTGGCGGCATGCATGTTGGCGAACGAACCGCCGCGCTTGCCGATCGGCGTGCGTGCAGCTTCGACAATGACCGGATTCCCCATGACTGACTCCCAGCGGTGCGACCAATCTGACGACGCGTCAGATTCCTTGAGGTTAACCGGTCGGGTGCCCGTGCGGTCCAAGCGGATCGCCTGTCCCGACCGCTGGGTCGATCAACCAGGAAGTGGTCAGCGCATCGGCATCGGCGATGAGTCGGGCCGCTTGGGAGAAGTCGGTTGGTGCGACCTTGATCGGGCATGGTGCCGGAACGATTCGCAGCGTGCACGATTTGGCATATCGTTCGGCATCGATCCGCAGACGCTGCTGGACGAGCAGGCTGATTGCCTGCAGCGCAGTGCCGAGTGCACTCCTGGGTGGCGCCGAGAGCGAGCAGGCGTACCCGCACGGCAAGACCCAGACCTCGGTCGCTCCGAGATGGACCGCATGAGAAATCGGGCAGTTGTTGACCACCCCACCGTCGACCAGTGTCCGATCGTCCATCCGAACCGGCGGGAACACACCGGGAATCGCCGCACTCGCACAGATCGCATCGATCGCATCACCGCGACTGAGGAGTACGTCGACACCGCTGAGCAGATCGGTGGCGACGACATGGAACGGGATCAGCGCGTTCTCGAGTCGATCGAATATGAGCTCGCGAGCCAGGACCCGACGAAGGCCGCTGGCCGGAACGAGATGGTCGGTCCTGCCGACGAACCCGAACAGGCCACCGAGCAACTTGGTGGGGAACACGTCGGTGCGGCGCATGCCGCGCCACACCTCGGCGAGTCCCTCGATGTCCGCGTTCGGGCCGTGGCCGGCCAGCCATCCGCCGTTGAGCGCACCGACCGACGTGCCGACGATGAAGTCGGGGCGAACCCCGACTCGGAACAACGCTTGCAACATGCCGGCCTGGACCGCGCCGAGATTGCCGCCACCCGACAACACGAACGCAGTCGTCACGGCGCCGCTCCACCGTCTGCGTCACCACATGTTCGGAATCTGGGACGTGTGGTGACACACAACTGACGATGGGTGACGGCGGTAGTCACCGGCTTCGGGTTCAGCTGCTGGCTTGGAGTGCTCGGCGGACGAGGACTTCGGCGAGGTGGGTGCGGTATTCGATGCTGGCGTTGAGGTCGGCTTGGGGTTCGGCGTCGGCGGAGGCGAGTTTGGCGGCGTCT
>JBDSDH010000312.1:0-3299 GCA_039920665.1 Ilumatobacteraceae bacterium | reverse complement strand
CGGTGAGCCGCAACCCCACCTGCACGCTGCCGGCCGGCTGGGCGACGATCGCGTGATAGCTCGACCCACCGCCACCGCCACCGCCACGGCCGACGGTGCCGCCCCGTCCGTGGAACAGCCGCAACTTCACCCGATGGCGGCGGCGACATCGACGAGTCGTTGCTGGCATTGGTGCAACGCCCAGTTCGACGCCGTGTGCACGCAGCGCGCCGTCGATCACGTCGAGGTCAGCCAGCAACTCCCCAGGCGACCGGTAGGGATTGCGCTGGCCGATCGGGCGTCGCCCCGGTACATGGCCGACCAATTCGACCGCAGTCGCCGCGAGACGCGCGTGCATCCCTCGCAGCGCCTGGCGATACGGCTCGTCGAGCCGATACGGCGAACCGTCGTCGGCTTCGGCTGCGAGATGCAACAACATTGCGTTGGGATGGACGAGACGGGATGACATCGACAGTTCTTCGGCCAGGTACCACAGATCGTTGAGGTGATGGCCGAGAGCGGTGGCGGCCTGCTGCTGCACGGTCGTCGCGCCATTCAGCGTCTTCGATGTGGGTCATCGCAACCCGGTCGTGGTGTTCCATCGAGGTCGCGATCGCGGTCTGGATCGACTGAATCGTCTTGCGCCGGATCTCGGTCGGATGGGCGGTCAGCACAGAAACGATCTCGCTGTCGGCGGCCATGGTCGGTGTCCTCGGCGATGTTCGCCAACATCGCAAAGTAGCTGAAGGCTCGGATCACGTGCAGGGCCTTGTCGATCGGCAGTGGATCGAGCAGTTCGACCAGCTTCGACTGATCGGCTGTGCTGTCGACCGCAACCCGGCGGATCGTCTCGACCAGTTCGAGCGTGGAGTCACCGGCTTGGTCGGCGATGACGTCACCGAGCATCTTGCCGAGCAGCCGGATGTCGTCACTGAGCGCTCGGGGGGTTGACATCGAGCAAGGATACGGCCACGGGTCGGCGCTGCTGTGGCCATGTGAGGCCACGTGAGGTGCGGTTCTTTCGGTTCGAAGGAGCCGGTATACATTGCTCGACAACGTCAAGAGGGGGTCACTGAGATGAAGTCACGCGCTGCGGTGTTGTGGGGCATGAACCAGGAGTGGAAGATCGAGGAGGTCGAGGTCGATCCACCCAAGGCCGGCGAGGTCATCGTCAACTGGAAAGTGGCCGGACTGTGCCACTCCGACGAGCACCTCGTGACGGGCGACATGGTGCCGCCCGCCGAATACTGGCCGCTGATGGGGATCGAGGACTTCTTCCCGATCCTCGGCGGTCACGAAGGCGCAGGCGTCGTCGTCGAAGTCGGCGAGGGCGTCACCAGCCTCAAGGTCGGGGACCATGTCTCGGCCAGCTTCATCCCCAGTTGCGGTCGCTGCAAGCCGTGCAGCACCGGACGCCAGAACCTGTGTGACAACGGCGCCAAGACGTTCATCGGCGGGATGATCACCGACGACACCCATCGTCACCACATCGACGGCAAGCCGGTCACGTTGATGGCCAAGGTCGGCACATTCAGCGAGTTCGCCTGCGTGTCGGAGATGTCGCTGATCAAAGTCGACGACGATCTGCCGCTCGAGTGCGTGGCCCTCGTCAGCTGTGGCGTCGCCACCGGCTGGGGGTCGGCTGTCAATCGTGCCGGTGTCCAAGCCGGCGACACCGTCGTCGTGGTCGGCATCGGAGGCATCGGCATCAACGCCGTGCAGGGCGCGAAGATGGCCGGCGCCACTCGCGTCATTGCGATCGACCCGATCGAGTTCAAGCGTGAGAAGGCGATGGAGATGGGCGCGACCCACACGTTCGCGTCGATGGAAGAAGCACTGCCGGCGTTGATGGAACTGTCGTGGGGCCAGATGGCGGACAAGGTGATCATGACCCCGAGCGTGATGTACGGCGACCTGATGGCGCTCGGCCAGTCGATGTGCGCGAAGGGTGGCACCATCGTGGTCACCGCCGTTGCCCCGATGAGCCAGACCGAGGCGTCGGTCAACCTGTTCGAATTGGCGATGATGAACAAGGAGATCAAGGGCACGATCTTCGGTTCGCTCAACCCGCGTGCGGACATCCCCAAGCTGCTCGGGCTGTACCGCGAAGGCCAACTCAAGCTCGACGAACTGATCACCAAGCGTTACAAGCTCGACGAGATCAACGAGGGCTACCGAGCGATGCGCGATGGCGAAAACATTCGCGGCGTCATCGTCTCGGACTGATCGGTTGTCGTTTCATGATCAGTGCTGATCTGCTCGCGCGCCTCGACCGACACGTTGTTGGTCGACGGCGCGAAGTCGAACTCGTCCTGGCCGCTCTCGACGCGGACCGCCACGTGTTGCTCGAAGGCCCGCCCGGCACCGGCAAGAGTACGTTGCTGCGCGCCGTGGCGCAGGAGATGGAACTCGGGTTCGAGTTCGTCGAGGGCAACGCCGAGCTCACGCCGGCCCGCCTCGTCGGCCACTTCGATCCGGCCCGGGTGCTCAGCGACGGTTACGACCCCGACGTGTTCGTCGACGGACCGTTGATCAGCGCGATGCGTGAGGGCTCGTTGCTCTACGTCGAGGAGATCAACCGGATCCCGGAAGAGACCCTCAACGTCTTGATCACGGTGATGAGCGAGCGGGAGTTGCACGTGCCTCGTCTCGGCCGTGTCGCTGCGGCGTCGGGGTTCCGACTCGTCGCAGCGATGAACCCGTTCGACGCGATCGGCACGGCTCGGATCAGCGGCGCGGTCTACGACCGGGTCTGCCGGTTGTCGGTGTCATATCAGTCGGCGGCCGAGGAATCCGCGATCGTGCAACGATCGATTGCGGCGGCGTCCTCTGGCGCAACTTCCGCCGTCGCGCCGGTGTCCAACGAGTGGATCGGTAAGGCGGTCGAGGTTGTACGTCGCACCCGCGACCACTCGGAGTTGCGGGTCGGTTCGTCGGTCCGTGGCGCCATCGATGCGAGCGCCGTGGCGGCCTCGTTGGCGTCGTTGCGTGGCGTCGAGGCCGACAATGCAGCCGTTGGGCTCGACGCAGCGCTCGTTGCGTTGTCGGGCCGGGTGCGGGTTCGAGAGGGCGGCAGCCGCACGAGCGAGCAGATCATCGCCGAGCTGTGGCAAGAGGTGTTCGGCCGAGTCGAGAATGGCGATGACGACGGTTCGGATCAAGGCGGCGGATCGGGAAAAGTCCCAGCCCCAATGGGGGCAAGCCTCCAGTAGCCAAGGAAGGCGACGAGGCCGACCAGGCTGTCAACGAGGCCGGCCGCAAGACCACGTCGAGGCGTGATCTGTCCCGAAATCCGCAGTTCGAACAGGTGTCGCCCGAGG
>JBDSDH010000311.1:0-10097 GCA_039920665.1 Ilumatobacteraceae bacterium | reverse complement strand
ACCTGCACGTCGAGGTGCGGTTGCACGGCGCCGGCGAGGCCGGCGACCGCCCCGAGCTCGTGAGCGACCGTCGCGTCCGCCGGCTGGGCCTGCGCCGCGTCGCGTGCGACAACTGGATCTTCTCGGTCAACGGCGAGCGACTGTTCCTGAAAGGCGCCAACCTCGCTCCCACGCGTCTCGACATCGCTTCGGCGACACCAGCGGACTTACGCCGCGATGTCGAACTCGGTCGAGAAGCGGGACTGGATCTGTTGCGGGTCCACGGCCACATCAGCGCCCAGCCGCTGTACGACGCTGCCGACGAGTTGGGGATGCTGCTGTGGCAGGACTTTCCGCTGCAATGGTCGTACGCCCGCGATGTGCGTCGACGGGCGGTCACCCAGGCAACCGAGGCAGTGTTCGAACTCGGCCACCACCCCTCGATCATCACCTGGTCGGCCCACAACGAGCCGTCCGGATCGACGATCTCGATCTCCAACGATGCGCCGTCGTGGCAGTCGAAACTCCGCTACGTTGCTGGTCAACAGCTGCCGACATGGAACAAGAACATCCTCGACAGGTGGGTCAAACGGGCACTGGAGAAGGCCGACGAATCCCGGCCGGTCACGTCGCACAGCGGTGTGATGCCGCATCTCCCCGAGGTCGCCGGCACCGACAGCCACCTCTCGTTCGGTTGGTCCCACGGCGACGAACGCGAACTGCCCGGCTTCGCTGCGGCGTTTCCCCGGATGGTGCGTTTCGTCAGCGAGTTCGGCGCTCAGGCCGTGCCGGACAGCAGCGAGTTCATCGATGCCAGCGGCTGGCCGGCGCTCGATTGGGACGTGCTCGAGAACGAATACGGACTCCAGCGAACCGTCATGGACCGATTCGTGCAGCCGGATTCGTACGAGACGTTCGCGGAGTGGCGCGACGCCACCCAGCGATATCAGGCGAGTCTGCTCCGCCACCACATCGAGACCTTGCGCCGGCTGAAGTACCACCCCACTGGAGGCTTCGCGTTGTTCATGCTCAACGACTCGAGCCCATCAATTTCGTGGAGCATCCTCGACCACAAGCGGCGACCGAAGCTCGCCTACTACGCCGTCACCGAAGCGTGCCGACCGGTGATTGCGGTAGCCGATCGGCTGCCCGCTGCAGTCGCACCGGGCGACTGCATCGCGCTCGACGTGCATGTTGTCAACGACCTCCGCGCCGCCGTCGTCGATGCGACGCTGCGAGCCCACCTGCGCTGGTCGAACGGCGAGCACGAGTGGGCCTTCACCGGAACCGTCGAGCCGGACTCGGTGGCGCGAATCTCGGTGTTGCAGTTCGTCGTTCCCGATGCGCCCGGCGACCTGTGGCTCGACCTCACCCTCGAAGGTGACGACATCGCGACAACCAACCGCGACCAGACCATCATCGTCGCCCGCTCCTGAGGCGCGGTCTGACATCGTGAGATAAGCCGATTCACGAAATATGAATCCTCAAGTCCGATCGGCGCGTGCCGATGGGCTTGTTGTGGCAGCCGAGCAGAAATTCGCCCTGCGGGATCACGACCCATCCGTCTGATCACATCGAGGTTTACCATGTCAGGGTTTCCAGGCTGTTCGTCTCATATGACGCGACCGTCGCCGGACACAGGTCGCCCGTCGCACTGGCTCCGCCGCACCGGATCGGCTGTTGTCATTGCGTTGATCGGTGCCGTCGCAGCCGTCTCTGCAGACGTGCATGCCGCTGACCCGTTCGTGCCCATCGCCGCTGTGCCCCTCGGCCTCGCTTCGACATTCGGAGCGCTGACCCCAGCAGCTTTCGCCAGCACCGGAGCGACGACGTTCCGGGGCGACATCGGTGCCGCCACCATCTCGGTGTTGCCCCCGGGAACGCACGAGGGCACGCCGTATCCCGGCGCCACAGCCGATGCCGCACGGGCCGACGTCGCCCTCGCCTATGCAAATGCTGTCGGGCGCCCCGCAGGCGGAGCGCTCTCGGCGACCATCGGCGGAACAACCGCCGGGCCGGGAGTTCAGACCAACGCTGCGGCGGTGGCCAGCACCGGCATGTTCACCATCGACGGGCAGGGCCACCCCGACGCGGTGTTCATCTTCCAAGTCAATGGTGCGCTTGCGCTGGCCGCAGGAAGTCACATGCAGCTCGTCAACGGCGCCCAGGCCAAGAATGTGTTCTGGCAGGTCAACGGGGCGCCGTCGATCGGAGCCGGAGCGAACTTCATCGGCACGTTGCTGTCAAACGCGGCCATCAGTTCCGGTGTCGGCAACGTCATCAACGGTCGCCTGCTGACGACGTCGGGCGCGATCGATGTCGCCAGTAACGACGTGTACTCGTCGCCGCCGTCCGTCTCGATCAACGGTGGCACGGCCGCATACACGACGAGCACGAGCCCCGTGATCTCCGGCACCACCAGTGTCCGCTCGCCGTCGACCGTGACCGTGACAATCGACGGGGTCGCCGACACGGTGCGCCCGGTCCCCACGTCGACCGGCATCTGGTCGTTCACCCCTACTTCACTGCTCCCCAACGGCAACCACCCCATCGTCGCCAGCGTCGTCGACGGCGCCGGAAACATCGGCACCTACGCCCAGACGCTCACCGTCGACACGACACCGCCGGCCGTGGCCATCGATGGGGGCAGCGTGGCGACCACGAACGATCTGACACCGACAATCATGGGCACCACCGACGTCGCAAGCGGTCAGACGGTGGCGATCACGATCACTCGCACCACACCCCCACAAATCCTGGCCCGCACCGCTGTCGTCCAATCGGACCTGACGTGGAACATCACGCCGAATGGTTTGACGGCCGGCGAATGGACGGTCGACGCAAGAGTCGTCGATCCCGCCGGCAACGCGAACACCGCCACTCAGATCCTCGTGATCGATACGACGCCCCCCGCAGCATCGATCACCAGCAACTCGCTCACCAACGATTCGACCCCGACGATCAGCGGTACCGCCGAAACCGGCGCAACGATTGCGGTGAGCATCGATGGCCTCGCTCTTGGCGGCGTCACCCTCGTGGGCAGCGACTGGTCGGCAACGGCGACCGTTGCGCTTGGGCACGGCAACCACAACGTGGGCGTCACAGCAACCGACACCGCGGGAAACACCACGCCGGTGGCGCAGGTGCTGTTCGTCGATCTCGTGCTGCCAATCATCGGGATCAATCCTGGCCCGACCGACTCGACCAATGACCGGACCCCGACCATCGTCGGAACCACCGATGTGGCCCAAGGAGCGATCGTGTCCGTGTCCATCGACGGAGGAGCCGCGATCACCACGCTCGTCCAGTCAGACGGGTGGAACGTGACTCCGTCGATGCAGCTTCCCGTCGGCGCCCGCACCGTCGTCGCAACGATCTCGGACCCGGCCGGCAACGTCGGATCTGCGACGCAGACCTTGACGATCGACACCACAGCGCCGGGGGTCACCATCGACGGCGGGCCATCACGGACGATCGCCGATGCCACTCCGACGATCTCCGGCGTCTCGGGCGATGTACCCGTCGGGTCGACGGTGGTGCTCACCATCAATGGCCAAACCCTCACGACCACCATTGCGGTGGGCGGCACGTTCAGTGTGACGGCCCTCGTCATCCCGAACGGCAACTACTTCGCGTTCGTCACCGTCGTCGATGCAGCAGGCAATACCGGCACCGCCAACCAGTCGCTCACCATCATGGCGATCGCTCCGACCGTCAACTTCACGAACGGTCCAGCAGCGTCGACGAATGATGCGACACCGCTGATCAGTGGGACCACGACTGCGGCAGTGGGTTCAGCCGTCGTCGTCACCGCCGCTGGGCAGACCCTAAACGCCACCGTCCAACCCGGCAATTCATGGAACGTCACCGCCGCCAACCTCACCGGCGTAGTGGACGTTGTTGCAACCGTCACCGATCCCGACGGCAACATCGGCACCGCCACCCAAACCCTGACAGTCGACTCGACGACGCCCACGAACGTCCTGATCGCTGGTGGCACTCACCTCATCACGAACGACGACACGCCGATGATCTCGGGAACGACCGACGCTGCCGATGGGCGAGTCGTGACGGTGGTCGTCGCCGGCCAGACCTTGACGGTTTCGGCGACAGCCGGCACCTGGGCCGTCAACGCCAACCACGTCGACGACGGCACGTACAACGTCACGGCCTCGGTCAGTTCAGCGGGCGGGAACCCGGGTTCGACCACGCAGTCACTCACCATCGACACCGTCGACCCGGTGGTCGTCATCGGTGGCGGCGACGGCAGCGTCCAGACAACGGACCCGACGCCTACGATCACCGGCAGCGACGCCACCCCCGGCTCGATGGTCACCGTCACGGTCGCCGGTCAGACAATGATCACCACGGTCGCGTCCGACGGCGCGTGGTCCGTCACCCCGAGCATCCCGTTACCCGCCGGGAACAACGTGGTCACGGTCGAGATCACCGACCCGGCCGGCAACACCGGTGTCGGGACTCAGACCATCACGGTGCTCGCCGAGGCCACCACCATCACCATCAGCGGAGGGACCACTGCTGCGACCAACGACGGCACCCCGACCATCTCCGGCTCGACGAATGCTGCCGACGGTCGGACCATGACGGTGACGGTCAGTACCCAGACCCTGACGACGACCATTGCACTTGGTGCGTGGGCAGTAACCGCCGCCCATCTCGCTGACGGGCAGTACAACGTCACTGCGAGCGTCAGCGTGGCCGACGGCACGGCTGCGGCGTCATCGCAGACACTCACCATCGACACCGTGGAACCCGTCGTCGAGATTCCCCCAGCTGTCCACACGACCAACCCGACGCCGCCGATCACCGGCAGCGGTGCGCCCCCAGGCTCCACCGTCACGGTCGTCGTCGCCGGTCAGACGTTGGCGACGACGGTCGCTCCAGATGGCACCTGGTCGGTCACCCCGACCACCCCGTTGCCCGTGGGCTCGAACCCAGCCATGATCACCATCACCGATCCAGCCGGTAATACAGCGACCGGTACCCAGATCATCACGGTTGATCCGGCATCGCCCGGCACACACGACAACGAGTTCACCTCCGTTGGTCCGAAGCGGGTGTTCGACACTCGAGTCGGACAGTCGCCGAACGCGCTGCGAGCCGTCGCCAAAAAGCAGGTCGCGGGCGGATACGAACTGAAGGTCCAGATGACCGATCTCGCAGGTTTCGTACCGGTGACCGGGGTCGGCGCCGTCTCACTCAACGTCACCTCCACCGAATCGGCTGCCGGCGGCTTCATCACCGTGTACGGATGCGGCACCAGAGAGCTCGTGTCGAGCGTCAACTTCTCGACTGGTCAGACGGTTGCCAACGCTGTCGTCACGCCGGTATCCGCCGACGGCAGCGTTTGCTTCTTTGCGAACACGCCCACCGACATCATCGTCGACATCAACGGCTGGTTCGCCGCCGGGGCAGCGTTCAACGCGGTTGGCCCCAAGCGCGTCTTCGACACCCGACCCGACAACAGCCCGGACGCATTGCGAGCGGTACCGAAGGCCAAGCTGGCGGCAAACGAGACGATGGAGGTCCGCCTCACAGATCTCGCCGGCTTCGTCCCGGCGAGAGGTGTCGGATCGGTTTCGTTGAACGTCGTCGTCACCGGACCGGAAGCATCCGGCTTCATCACCGTGTATGCCTGCGGCAGCCGTGCCCTCGTGTCGAGTGTCAACTTCGTTGCCGGCCAGACCGTCGCCAACGCGGTCATTGCACCGGTATCGGCACAGGGCACCGTCTGCTTCTACTCACTGGCCACCACCGACCTGATCGTCGACATCAATGGCTGGCTCGAAGCAGGTTCCGACTTTCACGGGGTTGACCCGGCTCGCGTGCTCGACACGCGCCCCGGCGAGAGCTCGGGAGCACTCCGAGACGTCCCGAAGTCCAAGATCGGCGGCGGCAACATTTTGCAGGTCCAGGTGACCGACCTACCCGGCATCGTGCCGTCGGCCGGTGTGTCCGCCGTCTCCCTGAACGTGACAACGACCAACACCGCCGGCGTCGGTTTCATCACCGTATTCGCCTGCGGAACCATGGAAGAGGTGTCGAGCCTGAACTACGACGCCGGCGCAACGATCGCCAACGCGGTGCTGGCGCCGGTGTCCGCTACCGGCACGATCTGCTTGTACAGCAGCCAGCCTGCCGACGTGATCGTCGACCTCAACGGGTGGATGGGCGCTCCCTGACCAACTGAGGCCGCCGGGTCGGGACCACGTGTCGGCATCACCGGCCACGGCAACGAGTCAGCGCAGCAGAGCGACCTCGTCGTAGCGCTGGGCGAGCGATGCCTCGACATCCATCCCGAGCCAGTCCAGGCAGGCGGTGTACATCGTGCGCGGGTCCACCGTTGGACGGACATCGCCATCGAGCTGTTCGCCGAGATCGATGTCGGTCAGCACTCCTCCTCGCACCATGGGACCGAACATCATCGACATCCCGCCAGCACCGTGATCGAAGCCGCCGCTCGCGTTCTCACCGACGCGTCGGCCGAACTCACTGGTGGTGACGACCAACGTGGTCTCGGCCAGGCCGGCTGAGGCGACCTGATGCATGAACGTGTCGATCCCGGCAGCGAGATCGGCGAGCAGCTCGGCCTGCGTCGCGAGCTGATTGGAATGGGTGTCGAAACCTCCGACCGAGACCACCACGATCCTGGTACCGACGTCGCCCGTCACCAGCCGAGCGGCGAGATCGAGACCACTCGCCAGATCGACCCCACCCTCTCGGTAGCTGAGCACGTCGGCCGCGGCTTCGTCAGGCGTGAGCAGGCGGGAGAACGACTGCACTGCACCAATGGTCTCCAGCAGCGATCGCTGCGCCAACGCTGTCAACGGGTCCACTCCCATCACGTTCGAGAGCCTGGCGATCACGTCGGCGGGCAACGCGCCCGGGAAGACGAATCCTGACGGCTGCGACACCGTGGCCGCCTGGAACTGGTCGCTGCGCAGCAACGGCGCGCCCGACCCGAGCGCCGTGGCGTAGAGCGGCACCAAGTCGCCGTCGGTAACGCTTCGACCGAGCCAACCGGTGGAGGCTTCGAGATCGTCCGCTCGCCACCACCGGTCGAGCGAGACGAAGTGGGAATGGTTGGGGTACGGGAATCCGATGCCGGGCAGGAAGGCCACATCGCCGGCGTCCCAGTACGACGTCAGCGGAGCCAGTGACGGGTGCAGCGACCAGCGGCTGTTGCCAGCGAGCGCAACGAGTTCGGCCTCCGGGATTGCAAGCGTGGGTCGTGCATCGCGATAGCGGCCGTCCGATGGCACCAGCGTGTTCAGCGCGTCGTTGCCGCCGTTGAGTTGCACGACCACGAGCGTGCGTCCACCGATGGACACCGGTGTATTCAAAGCGGCGGTCGTCGTTGACGTGGTCGCGGGTGCACTCGCCTGTGGGATCGTCGACGATCCCGCAGAGTCCGAGCCCGCCTCCGAAGAAGGCGGCACGATGGACGTCGGTACAGTTGCCGACGTCGATGAGTTCGAGCCGCTGCTGCTCGACGAGCAACCGCTCGCCCACGCGGTGACGGCAGCACCTGCGCCGAGTTGGATGAATTGACGGCGGTTCAACATGGCGCCTCCTCAGGCTGAATTGGTGGCCAACCGCACCCGGGCGAGTGGTTCACGCGAGCACGAATTCGGGGGTACAGAGCGCGAGGGCGAGACGTTGGACGCCGGGCGACGCGGCCGTCAGCGCAGCTGACGATGCATCGGAGAAGTTCGGATCCGGCAGACCCAACGACTCCCCCAGCCGCACGAGGTCGGTTCCATCGGCGGCTTGTCGAGCCGGGTTGGAGATCGGTGCGCCCTCGGCGACGGCTGCCGCGAGTTGCGCTCGAGCGACGACAGTCGACGAACCGAACCATGCCGCCCCGCCGGGCCAGCCGGCAACGTTGGGCGGTGTCATCGGCACCTGACCGGCGGTGCGCAAAGCGACGAAGCGGAGTTTGGGGTCGATCATCGAGCCGGTCACCCGCTGCGCGATCGCCAGCCACGGAACCGGGGCGAGAACGATCGGCGCCGATGAGCCGTCGAGTCCGGCCTGCGCAGTTGCCCGCACCAAGGTCGCAATGTCGAAATCGCTGTCGGCGAACACGGTTGCAAGTGGCGTGACGACCGAGATATCGGTCGTTCCGAGCAGTTCACTGGCGACCACAGTGGCGATCGACGGGGCAAGGTTGGGGTGGCCCATGATCGCAGTGACGACGGTGTCGACGTCGTGCACGCCGTCGACACCGAGGTACATGCGTGGCATGTCGTCGTGGCGTCTCGGAACGAACGAGGTCGTGCCGATTGCGGGTCGTACTTTCCAACCGGTGAGCGCGGCTGCACCGGCTTTGACGTCATCCTCGGTGTAGCCGCCGAGTCCGATCGTGAACAGTTCCATCACCTCACGTCCGAAGTTCTCGTTGGGGTGCTCCCCGGTGGAATCCGTACCGTCGAGGTAGAGCAACATCGCTGGATCGATCGTCACTGCACCGAGCAGGTCCGCGAACGGTCCGAGCCCGGCGCTGCGGAACAGCCGAATCTGGTCCACCATCAGCCTGGCGTACTTGACCTTGTCGAGCGCACTGACGAAGTGGCCGTGCCACAGCCATGCCATCCGGTCGACGACCGGGGTGGTCGTGGTGGCCATCAGATCGAGCCAACGGTTGATCGCCAGGATTGCGTTCTCACGGTCCTTGACGGTGATCGGTAGGTCGACGCCGTGCCACGGGTCGACCGCGGATGCGCTTGACACGGCATCGACAGCCAGCAACGCATCGAGTTCCGCTACGGGGCCCCGCCGTACTGCATCGAGCAGCTCAGGTTCAGCCAGTCCGAACCCAACCCGTCGATACATCCAACTCACTGCCGCTCGTGGCTCCATCAGGTCATCGTCATCCATCGGTGTGATCGATCTGTGACGGAAACATGAGCAGCAAAATCAGGAATCGATTCCGCTGACGCTCAGCAAGACTTGGGTGATGGCTCGTCCGACCGCTCGTTGGCGCGCGCTCCTGGCGCTGATGCGACCCGACGCCAAGCGTTGGGTCGGTCTCGGCGCGCTCATCGCCGTGAGCTCGGCGCTCACGCTCGTCGGCCCACTCGTCATCCGCCAGATCGTCGATAGAGCCCGGGCGGGCACGGAGTCCGGCCCGGTCGCTCGGCTCGCGGTGTTGTTCCTACTGATCGCGCTCACGACCCAACTGATCGCCGTTGCCGTGTCCTGGTTCGCCACGGTCACCGCATGGCGCACGACCAACACGATCCGGATCGACATGAGCCGTCATGTGCTCAGCCTCGACCACGAGTTCCATCGCCGGCACACGCCGGGTGAACTGATCCAGCGAGTCGATGGCGACGTCACATCGGTGTCGGACTTCCTCGGCAAAGTCGTACCACGAGCCGTTGGCGCAGTGATGTTGGTGACCGGCATCTTGGTGGTGCTGATGTTCGTCGACTGGAGAATCGCGCTCGGCATGCTGGTCTATGTCGGCATCGCCGCTGCGATCGTCGTCCGTGGACGTCACCGTGCCGTCGGAGAATCGTCGGACGAGATGGGTGCCTATGCTCGGTTGTACGGAGGCATCGAGGAGCGATTGACCGCCGCCGAGGACCTGCGTGCCAACGGTGCGGCGACACACACGATGTACCGCTTCATCGAGGAGAGCGCCGACGCGATGAGTAGCTCGATTCGCCGTGAGCGAGCGTTCTTGAAAATGTGGTGGGCCGTTCAGGGATCAGTGGCCGCCGGCTCGGTGATTGCACTCATCGCGAGTTCGCTCCTCGTCGTCAATGACGTGATCTCGGTCGGCACCGCGTTCTTGTTGTTCCAGTACGTGTTGTTGATGTCGCGTCCGTTGGAAGACGTGGTCGATCAGCTCGAAACGGTGCAGAAGGCCAATGGGGCGATGGTGCGGGTGATCGACCTGCTCGCGATCGAGGCAACCATCCGGGACACCGGCACCACCCAGCCAGTACCAGGAGCGCTCGGTTGCGGCGATTGCATCCGGCGAATTCGGCGTCGGTCAACTCGCGTTGTTCACGGCCTATCTCGGTTGGCTCAGCTTCCTGCCGCGAATGGTCGGCCGGGTGCTCGCTCGGCGCAAGCAGTCGGGCGTG
>JBDSDH010000310.1:0-5104 GCA_039920665.1 Ilumatobacteraceae bacterium | reverse complement strand
CTGCTCGGATGTCGAGAACCTGGCTTCCACCGATGACATCCGCAGATTGCTCAGACGCGCGCCAGCAGTGCGAGTTGGCGGCTCTGGGCCACCAGCGTTCCGGTGCTGTCCCAGATCTCGCTGTCTTCCTGGAGGAATCCGTTTTGGACGAAGTCGGTATGGAATCGGCACATCAGCGGCCCGGGCGCTGCGACCGCTCGAACGTGCACCGTCAACTCGACGGTCGGCACCCAGCCCGGCGGGATGTCGATGTTGAACACCGGAGGCGGGAAGGCGTCGACCACGAGCAGCAGTGCGATCGAGTCGATCGGGCGACCATCGGCGAACTCCATCCAGCCTTCGATGGTTGCCTTGCCGGACTTCTGGCCCTGTTGGAAGAGCGCGTCCTCGGGTCGGATCCAGACCCGCAGCTTGTTCATCAGGTTGACGGTGACGATGCCGGTGTTCTTGTCGCGGAGCACGCATTCGTCCTGTGGTGGCAGATCTGGCGGAGCACCGGCGACGTGTGAGAACCCACCGCCGAACGTGGTGATGTCGCCGAAACTTCCGATCACCCGCAGCAACTCGCGATCCGGGCTGCGCAGCGATCCGGTCATCGTCACCAGTTGACGACCGACCTTGACGACGTCGGTCGTGACGGTGATAGGCCCCGCTTTGCCTGGCGCCAGGTAGTGGGCGGTGATCGTCAGTGGATCGGGGCGACCCGACGCCTGCTGCATCGCAGCCCCGGCGATTGCGAGCAGATAGCCACCGTTGGCATTGCCGTTGATGTCCCAGCCGTCCTCGATCGCGCCTTCGAAGCTGACGCTGTCCGCGGTGGTCAGCCCGATCGCTCGATCGAACTCGAAGGTTGGGGTCTGGCTCGCTATCGCACTCACCCGTACATCATCGTCGCCGAAATGCCCGATCCGCGAAGGGAGGGTGCGCCCTAGCCTGTCCGTGTGACCAACTTCTCGCTCACGACACCGATCTACTACGTGACGGCCAAGCCCCATTTGGGTCACGCCTATACGACGATCATCGGCGACGCGCTCGCCCGGTGGCACCGGCTGATGGGCGATCAGGTCTACTACCTCACCGGCACCGACGAGCACGGATTGAAGGTGCAGCAGGCCGCTGAAAAGGCCGGCAAGACACCGCAGGAGTTCGTCGACGAGATCGCTCCGCTCTACCAGCAGGCCTGGGAGAAGCTGAACATCAGCAATGACGACTTCATCCGCACCACCGAGCCGCGCCATTACGCCGGCGTCGCCAAGCTGCTGCAGGCGTGTTTCGACGCGGGCGACATCGAACTCGGCACCTACACCGGGCTCTATTGCGTGGCGTGCGAGGAGTACTACACCGAGGACGAACTTGTCGACAACCTGTGCCCGATCCACAAGATCCCGGTCGATTTCGTCGAAGAGGAGAACTACTTCTTCCGCCTCTCGCGATTCGAGGATCGTCTCCTCGAGCACTACAAGAACCACCCCGAAGCGCTGACCCCAGAGTTCCGCGGCAACGAAGCGATCGGCTTGATCAAGAGCGGGCTGCGCGACTTCAGCATCAGCCGGACCAGCCTCGAGTGGGGCATCCCGATTCCGTGGGACGCCAACCACGTCACCTACGTCTGGTTCGATGCGCTCACCAACTACATGAGCGCCGTTGGGTACGGCACAGACGACGAGCGGTTTGGCGAATGGTGGCCGGTCGACTATCACCTGATCGGCAAGGACATCCTTCGCCACCACTGCGTCTACTGGCCGGCGATGCTGATGAGCGCCGGCATCGACGTGCCCAAGGGTTGGGGTATCGGCGGCTGGCTGCTCGTCGGCGGCGAGAAGATGAGCAAGACATCGGGCAACGTCGTCAATCCACTCGATCTCGTCGACGACATCGGTGTCGACGGCTTCCGCTACTACGTGCTCGCCGAGACGCCATACGGCCAGGACGGCGACTTCACCCTCGAAGGTCTGATCGGGCGGTACAACAGCGATCTCGCCAACAACCTCGGCAACCTGCTCAGCCGGGTCGCGACCGTCGTCGCCAAGAAGTGCGGCGGCATCGGTCCGGCGCCGTCGACGTCGAGCCCGCTCGCCGCTGCTGCAGCCACGGCGTACGAGGGCACCAGCAGCGGATGGCTCTCGCTGCAGCCGAGTCGCGCGCTCGAGGCAACGTGGTCCCTGATCCGGGCCACGAACGCCTATCTCGAGACCAACGAACCGTGGAAGGCCGAACCCGGTCCGGCGCTCGACGCAGTGATGGGCGACGCGCTCGAAGCGCTGCGGATCGTCGCCGTACTCGCATCACCCGCGGTACCCGACACGTCGCAGGCGATGTGGGAGCGGATCGGGCTGACCGGTCTCGTCACCGATCAACGCCTTCCCGACGCCGCTGCGTGGGGCGGGTATCCGGGCGGGGTCGCGGTCACCAAGGGCGAGCCGATGTTCCCCCGTCGCCAACTGCCGGTCTGAGTCTCGTCTGATGAGTGCAACCTGGATCGACAACCACTGCCACCTCCACGATGCCCGCATTCCCGGCGGCGCAGCGGCAGCGGTGCAGGCCGCCCATGACGCCGGGATTACCACGATGATCACGGTCGGCTGTGACACCGAGACGTCACTCGCGGCAATCGCCGTCGCCGAGCAGTTCGACGACGTGTGGGCAACGGTCGGGTTGCATCCCCACGATGCTATCAACGGCGTCGACACGATCGCTGGCCTGTTCGATCATCCGCGTGTGATCGCCGTTGGTGAATGCGGGCTCGACTACTACTACGACCATTCTCCGCGCGACACCCAGCGCACAGCGTTCGTCGAGCAGATCCGGCTCGCCCACGAACTCGAGCTGCCGCTGGTGATCCACACCCGCGAGGCGTGGGCCGACACGTTCGACGTGCTGGCCGAAACGGGCGTGCCGAAGCAAACCATCTTCCACTGCTTCACCGGCGGACCCACCGAGGCCCAGGCATGTCTCGAACTCGGCGCGTACCTCAGCTTCTCCGGAATCGTCACATTCAAGACCGCGACCGATCTGCAGGCTGCAGCCTTGATGTGTCCGCTCGATCGGATGATGGTCGAGACCGACAGCCCCTACCTCGCTCCCCTGCCGCATCGTGGTAAACCGAACCAGCCGGCCAACGTCGCCCTGGTCGGAGCGTTCATCGCCAACCTCCGCGGTCTGGCGATCGACACCGTGGCATCGGCCACCAGCGACGCCGCATGCCTTGCGTTCCCCCGGATCGCTCCGTAACCTCACCGTTGTAGTTCGCCGCAACCAGCGGCTTGGCGGCCACGATGTCGATCCGGCCGCTCCCACGACTTGAGATCCATCGCCAGAGGAGATGCCCTGAACCTCGACGTCACGGACCGTCGCCGCTTGGCGATCGCTGCGGTTTTCACCCTCATTGCCCTCCCGGCGATCTGGTTGTTCACACGCAGCGAGGCGAACTCAGGCTCGGTCGCGCCCACGATTGCAGCGGTGGGGGTCGACTCACCGGCTGCCGGGCAATCCACCGAGCGTGCCGCCAACGACAACGCAATGGGCACCAACTCACCGATCTTCATCGACGGCCCCGAAACCCCACCGCCTGCAGCGGTCAACCAAATCGTTGTCCCGGCTGAGATCCCGGGCGAGTTCGTCGAGGGGCGGGCGACGTACAAGTCGACGACCAGCACCGACCTCGACACGTGCTCGGCCCCCCACGCGCCGTTCGGTGCGGAATTGACCGTCACCAACCGCGACAACGGTCGCATCACGACTTGCATCAATCGCGCCCCGATCGGGTTGTCCGCAGGTCTCGAGCTGCAGCTCACCGCCCAACAGTTCGCCAAGCTGGCCCAGTTGGTCGATGCCCCGATTCCCGTTCGGATCACGTGGAACGGTTCCAAATGACGCTGACCCGATGACGCTGACCCGATGACGCTGTCGCGCCGGGACATCAACGAATTGCTCGCCAATCATGGACTCGCTCCTCGGCGCGAGTTCGGCCAGAATTTCGTCGGTGACCCGAACACGGTGCGTCGCATCGCCCGACTCGCATCCGTGGGGTCGCACGACCATGTGGTCGAGATTGGTGCCGGTCTCGGTTCGCTGACGTCGGCCCTCGCCGAGACCGGGGCGACCGTCGTCGCGATCGAGATCGACCGAGGCATCGTGCCGGTGCTGCGATCCGTCGTCGCTGCGTTCGAGCGGGTCACCGTCGTCGAGGGTGACGCCCAGGAGATCGGCTGGGACGCTCTGCTCGCCGAATCCGAGGCGTGGACGCTCGTTGCCAACCTGCCCTACAACGTCGGCACCCCACTCGTGATGGACCTGCTCGACACCGTGCCACAGATCACCAAGATGCTGGTGATGGTGCAGCGCGAGGTGGCCGAGCGGATGGTCGCCTCGCCGCGCACCAAGGCCTACGGTGCGCTCAGCGTGAAGGTCGCATACTGGGCCACCGCCAAGATCGTCGGCTACGTGCCGGCGACGGTGTTCGTCCCCCAGCCCAAGGTGGAGAGTGCGCTGGTCGCAATCACACGTCGCCCGTCGCCGGCCGTTGCCGAGGTGGATCCCGATGCGTTGTTCACGCTGATCAAAGCCGGATTCGCCCATCGGCGACAGATGCTGCGACGCGTGCTCCTCGGCGTGGTCACAGCCGGGCAATTCGAACGGGCGTCGATCAGGCCAACAGCGCGGGCCGAAGAACTCGACGTGTACGAGTGGGGCCGGCTGGCTCTGTTGGTGTCTGCCGACGCTGCTTCAGTTGCCAACTCGGCGCTCGCTGGCGACGCGTCGTGATCACTCGTGTCGAGGCGCCGGCCAAGCTGACGGTGACGCTGCGCGTGACGGGAGTCCGCGACGACGGCTACCACTTGATCGACGCCGAAATGGTCACGCTCGACCTGGCCGACACCCTGACCATCGATGCGACGAGCCACGGCCTGACCGCGTCCGGGCGGTTCAGCACGGGGATGCCACTCGACGACGACAACCTGGTCGCCAAGGCGCTCCGGCTCAGTGGGCGCCGCGCGGGGGTGCACATCGACAAGGCGATCCCCCACGGTGGGGGGCTCGGTGGAGGCTCGTCCGACGCTGCGGCGGTGCTGCGCTGGGCCGGCTACACCGATCTGATCGGGGC
>JBDSDH010000309.1:0-3420 GCA_039920665.1 Ilumatobacteraceae bacterium | reverse complement strand
TTGGGTAGCCAGGCGGTGCGGAAGTAGTCGGCCAGGGTGATGGCGTCGCGACCCAACGCGATCGGCGCACCGGGTGCTTCGGTGAGCGACTCGGCGATTGCTTCTGCGTCAGCGCGTGACGTTCCCGCCAGTTGCCATCGGCGTCGTTCCTTTCCGGTGGCGGGGTCGATGCCGTCATAGGTCACGACGTAGAAGCGGTTGCTGCGGTTGACGATGTAAGCCATCGGCACAGCGTCCCGCCGATCCAGGGGTTGACCACTTCGGGACCAACCCGACGAGCAGTGGCGGCGGTGACCGACAGTGGGCTGTAGAGCGTTGGCTTCCGAATCGGCAGCTTCGAGCGTTGCTATTGGTCCAGGCCTAGCCAAGGCCTAGCCATCGACGGTAGGCGTGGGTGAGTCGTGCGAGGCGAATCTGATGGTCGGCGAATTCGAGGTCGAGGAGCGAGACGGTCGAGGTGTGGCCGTCGCGGCGCACGGTGGCGGTGAGGCCTCGGCGTTCGTCGGTGAAGTCGATCGATGTCAATGTGGCGTCGACTCCGACGATGGAGCACGGTACGGGGAACTCGATGTGGTCGTTGAACGCTTGACAGAACGACGAGTAGCCCTCGTCGCCGTAGGCGTCGACGGTGATCTGCTCGATGAGCTCGTCGATGTCGAGGTCGGGTTCGTCGAGGTCTTCGAGCCAGTCGTCAGTTGGCATCGCCGTTATCTCCAGTCGCCCGCTTGGCCGGTCGTCGTCGGCGTGCCGCAGGAATGTTGAATCCTAGGGTCGCATACGCGGGCAGCCGTTTGGTGTGCATCCGGTCGAGTACGGGGATGTTGCTGTCGAGGTAGTCGTGGAGTTCGACGTGGTGTTTGCCCTCGTGTGTGCGGAGGAGCCGGCCGACGTATTGCACGACGCGGCCCTTGAATGCGAGGGGGAACGTGAGGAACAACGTGTCGAGCTCGGGCCAGTCGAACCCTTCACCGAGGTACGAGCCGGTGGCGACGAGGATGATCCCGTTGTCGGCTTCGCGTGCAGCGATGGCGTCGGCGACCGCCTGGCGGGCACGTCCGCCCAGACCGCCCCGCAACACGAGGGCGTGGTCGCCGTGAATGGCGAGTCCGGCGACGATCGCTTCGATGTGCGCGGTCCGTTGGGTGAGCACCAGACACGTCCGACCCGACGAGCAGGCGTTGTGAATGTCCTGACAGATCTGGGTGGTGCGGAGGTCGTCCTCACTGATGATGCGGAAGACTTCTTGGATGTGAGCGGCGTCGTCTTCGGCGACCTTGGTTCTGGTGTGGTGCACGATCAGTTCACGGCGGAGCAGCTCTGCTCCTTCGACTGCGGCTGGTTTGATCTCGTGGCGGGTGGGGCCGCACTGGAATGCGATGAGTGCTTCGAGCTTGTCGCGCCGGTACGGGGTTGCGGTGAGACCGACCCAGCGCCGGGTCCGCGCCGCCCGCATGCATGTCGCGAACGACACAGCTGGCAGGTGGTGGCACTCATCGACCACGATCAGGCCGTAGGAATCGAAGAACGACGGGTCATCTCGTCGAGCCAGGCTCTGGATCATCGCTACGTCGATGATGCCGGTGGTCACGTTGCGACCGCCGCCGAGCTGGCCGATTGCCGATGGTTCGGCGCCGAGGTGGTCGCTCAGGCGTGTCCGCCATTGATCGCGGAGTTCCTTGCGATCTACCACGACGAGCGTTGGTTGGTCGTGGTGGGCGATCACAGCGCATGCCATCACCGTCTTGCCTGACCCTGGTGGCGCGACGAGCACCCCGAGGTCATGCTCGACGAGATCCGCGACGGCTTTGGCTTGCTGAGCGCGAAGCACTCCTCGGAACTCGAAGGTCACAGCCGCCAGGTCGGGGCGGTCGTCATTGACCTCGACGGTGCTACCGAGAGAGTCGAGCAGGTTGCGGACCTGATCGGTGAGCCCTCGGGGAAGGTGGAGCCACTCGAGGTCTTCGCGGTAGGTGCTGATGAACCGGGGTGTGTCCCAGGTGGAGAATCGCATTCGCTGCTTCTCAAAGAACTCTGGGTTTGCAATCGACGCCAGGTGCTTCAATCCGGCGATCACGGCTGTTGGTAGACCTGCCCGTTCGATGGACAGCTCGGAGCCGAGTCGTGCACGCACCACCGGCGGGGGCGGATGCCCGCCCGCTTTGGCCAGGTCGGCCAGCGACATCGTCGGGCCCGTGTTGACGGGTCGCAGCGTTTCGGCGAGCGACTCCACGGCGTCAGGTGTCATGCGCGCGATCGATGACAGGAACGCCCACTGGTCGGGCCATGGCTGCATCGTGGTCGGGTCGAGGAACATCGTCGTGCCCGCCGCGACGCATTGGCCTTGCAGCGGGAGGGCGATCAGGTTCCCGAACCCGGCCTTGGGCATGTAGTCCTGTGACGGGAAGAACCGGTCGTAGCTCGACAGATCGAGCTCGGCTCGAATTGTCATCGCCTGACGCAACAGTGCGGCGCCGATTGCCCGAGCCGTGAACGCCGCGACCGGCGCATCGAAGAAGATCCACACGTGCGCCCCGTTCCCGGACCGGGATCGCTCGAGCGCGGCGGGAACTCCGTTGCGGTGGCACGCGTCGAGATACGCCAGTGCGTCGAGCGCCCAGGTGCCTTTGTCGAAGTCGCAGGCAAGCAACGTGCAGGTGTCGTCGCGACGGAGCGGATAGATCCCGATCGTGTCGTCGCCGCGCAGGTGGGCAGTGAAGACGTCGTCGGTCAGCGGCCGGTAGTTCTTCGGCGGGCGACCCTTGGCCCAGTGGTCCTTCGTCGCCGGTGACCAACCGGTCTTGCCGCTCGACGCGCTCGCCCAACGCTTGGCGTAGACGTCGGAGCGCGCCCCGAACAAGGACCACAACAACGTGAGCTTGTCGGCAGTTGTCGACGAGGCATCCACCGTCGCCCGATCCGTCGCTTCGGTGAGCAGCGTCGGTGCCCACGCGTGGACGTGTCCATCATTGGGTCGCTGATCGAGTCCGAGGAGGCCGCGGAGCCGACCGTTCTCCGACCGCAGCGCCTCCACTGCCGCGAGAAGGTCGGCCTGTTCGTCGCGATCGCGGGTCATCGAAGTGTGATGGTCACGACAGGTCGGACCAACGGGGCCAGTGCGAGCCTGGCGCTCCGTCGGGGATTGTCACCCCGAGTTCGGCGGCACGGTCGAGGACAGCTGTGGCGATCTCGATCGGTGTGTCCTCGCCGGCGTAGGCCAGGACTGTTCCATCCTCGGGGTCGCGTGCCCGGTAGAGCCCGGCGACGATGCCGACGACCAGGTTCGCTGCTGGGGCGAGCAGACCGAGAGCGGCCCTCCGATCGAGATCCAAGCGGAACGGCTCGATCACCTCATTGACCAACTCGTAGGCTGCGTCGGTCTCGTGCACATAGCCCCGTCCCCGCACGCGGCCCGCACGTGCG
>JBDSDH010000308.1:0-13305 GCA_039920665.1 Ilumatobacteraceae bacterium | reverse complement strand
TGTGCAGTAGCCGCATTGCAGGCCGTGGTTTTCCATGAAGGCCTGTTGCATCGGGTGCAGGACGCCGTCGACGGCGAGTGATTCGATGGTGGCGACGTGTTGGCCGTCGGCTTGGACGGCGAGGATGGTGCAGCTCTTGACGGCTTCGCCGTTGAGGTGCAGCGTGCAGGCGCCGCATGACGACGTGTCACAGCCGACGTTGGTGCCGGTGAGCCCGAGGTTCTCGCGGACGTAATGGACGAGCAGCGTGCGCGGCTCGACATCGCTGTCGTGGGTGGTGCCGTTCACAGTGACACTGATCTGCACGATGGATTCCCCTTTGCTCGCCATCCGGCGACTTCGTTCGATTGGTTCGTTCGAGTAGCGTTTCGAGTGGCGTGTGGTCACCCCCGACAACGCTGCCATCATGCCTCATCACAGCAGCCGCGTGCGAAGTCACGACCACTTTGGCGAAGAGATCTACTTGTCGAGGCCGTCGAGACCGCGTCGAGCGAAGACGAGCGCCAACGCGCCCATCAACGCGATCGCAACGAGGCCGCCCCACGAACCCGACCAGGTCAGGTCACCAACGAACCCTTGGCGGGACAGCCGAAGGATGTTGGTCACAGGATTGACCCTGGCGACGCCGTGCAGCCAACCCTGCATCACATTGAGTGGCGTCTGCGCGCTGGACAGGAAAATCGCGACGAACAATCCCAATTGCATCACCGCTGCGCCGCGCATGTCGCGGAACCGAAATGCGAGACCCAGGCCCCAGCCGGTGGCCATCGTCGCAATGCCCAGTCCTGCGACATACAACACGATCAGGCCGAGCACGCCGCCGGTGAGCCGAGCACCGAGGATGAATCCGACGATCAACACCGCCGTCACCACCAACATCGTTCGGAACCAGGCGGTGAGCAACGGCCCGAGCAGCAACGCGTTTCGTGGTGCAGGTGCCATCCTCAGCCGGTCGAAGAAGCCGGTCTCGATGTCGCCGATCAACGCGAAACCGAGCCCGACTCCGCTGAACGCGGAGCCCATACACGCACCGAGCGGCATGAACCAGTTGATCGAGCGATCGGTCGGGAAGCCGGGGATCTTGGTGATCGCGAAGAACGTGCCACTGAACGCGATGCTCTGGAAGATGGGCATCATCAACGCTGGGAAGAACGCCGACGGCAGGCGCAGGATGCGCTGCAGGCCGCGCTTCATCAATCCCATCGAGGCACCGAGCAGAGTGGTGCGAGTCGCTGGCGCACTGGCCAGCACGGAGGCGGTCACAGCGCCTTCAATCGGCGGCGCAGTTGAGAGAGCGCGATGGGAATCGAGACACATCCGATTGCAATCGGGATCAACAACGCCCTGGCGACGGCTCCGGCCGAGAGTCGGTCGATGACGAGATCGCGCATTCCTTCGTACAGATGCGATACCGGATTGATGTTCGCGATCGTGCGGTAGATGCCGCGCATCGTCTCGCGGGGAAAGAACGCAGACGAGAAGAACAACATGATGAACAACAGCGGAAACACGCCTTGGACTGCCTCGGCTGATCCGGTCCGCAATGCCATTGCAGCAAGCAACGCGCCGATCGACAGTCCGATCAGGGCGCCGGCGAGCACGATCACGAGCAGGCCGACGATGCCGCCGTACAGATGGACGCCGAAGATCATCATCACGACCGTGAAGAACAACGCCTGCACTGCTCCGAACAGAGCGCTCCCGGCCAAGCTGCCGATGAGGATGCTGACTCGCGACGTCGGCGAGGCGAGCAGCCGATCGAAGAATCCGTTCTCGATGTCGACCGCCAATGCTGCGCCGCCGTTGGTCGAGCCAAACAACACGCCCTGGATCACGCTCGCTGCAAGCGAGAGGGCGAGAAACGAGTCGACCTTGGGGAAGCCGGGCAGGCCGGTCGCGCGGCTGAACGACGATGAACCGAGCGCAGCGAAGAACAGCGGAAACACCAGCGACGGCGCCACCAGCGCTGGTTGGCGGATGATCGCGATCACGCTGCGTTTCGACATCGCCACGGTTTGGGCCCAGAGGTGACGCTCGACGCGATGGTCGGCTGCCGGATCGAACGCGGCCCCGAGCGGCGACATCGCGGTGGTCATTTCCGACCTCGCCGGCGTCGCCGGCCGGACTTGGGCTGTTCACCCTCTGCCGGAGCGTCGTCGCCTTGGGCAGATGGAAGGTTCGAACTGCCTTCACCTTCGAGCCGGTAGCCCGTGGCTTCGGCGAACACGTCGTCGAGGCTCGGCTCGTTGAGTTCGAGATGTTGCATCCGCAAGTGTGCTTCGTCGAGCGCTCGGACAACGGCTGACACCGCTTCGGCGCCGTCGGTGAGGCCGACGCCGAGCGTGCCCTCGGCGGTGGTCCGCAGTTCTCCGAATCGAGTCAGTACGGCACGAGCCGCCTCGACCTGATCGGGTGGAACCTCGATCACCAAAGTCGGCGCGCCGACCTGGGCCTTGAGGTCGCGCGGGACGCCCTGACGGACGATGTGGCCATGATCGATGATCGCGATCCGGTCGGCGAGTTGGTCGGCCTCTTCGAGGTATTGGGTGGTGAGCAAGACGGTGGTGCCCTCGGCATTGAGCCGCTTGACCTCTTCCCACAGTGCGAGACGGCTCATCGGGTCGAGCCCGGTGGTGGGCTCGTCGAGGAACAGCACGGTCGGTTGATGGATCAGCGACAGGGCGAGATCGAGTCGACGCCGCATGCCGCCTGAATACGTGCCGACCCGCCGGCCGGCGGCGCCGGTGAGACCGACCCGTTCGAGGAGATCGTCGCTGCGTTGTTTCACCTTCGACTTGGGGATGCCGTAGAGGACTGCCTGCAACGCGAGCAATTCCGAACCGGTCATCAACGGGTCGATCGCGGCATCCTGAAGGGCGACACCGATGCTGCGGCGGACGTCGTCGGCCTGGGTCATCACGTCGAAACCGGCGACTCGTGCAATGCCGGCGGTTGGCCGCAACAGCGTCGTCAGCATCCGCACGGTGGTGCTCTTGCCAGCGCCGTTCGGACCGAGGAAACCGAAGACCTCGCCGTGTTCGACCTGGAGGTCGACGCCATCGACTGCCTTCACGTTGCCGAAATGGCGCACCAATCCCTCGGCGTAGATCGGATAGTCGTTCCCGCTCATGCCTGGTCCTCGTCCACCCCAACCCCCGATGCCAGCATCTCGGTGATGCCGGCCATGATCCTGACACCCGCATGATCCATGGAACTCATCGGGAGCCAGACGCGACGATGTCCGCCGACCTCAGTCGGCGGGCATCGTCGGCTTGCATCGTTCACGTTCGAGTCAGAGAACCAAATCAGCTGGTCCAGCCGGCCACGACGTCGGGGTTGGCGTCGACCCACGTCTGGGCGGCCTGGGCCGGGTCCATCCCGTCACCATCGATCATCGCGGCGATCTCGTTCTGCTGATCGGTGGTCAGCTGGAACTTCGACAGGAATGCGAATGCAGCGGCGTTCTTGGCTTCGAGCTTGGCGCTCGCGGCCTTGAACAGCGGGTCGACCGGGTAGTCGCAGGCGTACTTGCCGTCCGCGGCAGCGGCGCTCGCGAGACACGCATCGGTCACGGGAGGGAGTTCGACCTGGGTCAGCGCGACCTGTGACTGCAACCAGTGTGGTTGCCAGAACTGCATCAACAACGGCGTGTCGTCGGCCACGGCCTGGCGGATCGCGGTGATCAACGCCGCCTCGGAGCCGGCGACGACGAACTTCAACGGCAAGCCGAGGTTGTCGATGATCTGCGCGTCGTAGCTGACGTAACTCGGGTCGCCCATCAGGAACTGGCCGTCGTTGCCTGTCTCTGCCGTTGCGAACAGCTTGGCGTTGGCGGGATCTTCGAAGCCCTTCCATGTCGCGAGGTCGGGATGCTTGTCGAGGACCGCAGTCGGGATGTACCAGCCGATCTTGGCTTCTGGGCCGAGCAGGCCGACATCGACGACGGACTTCTTCTCGTCGATGTAGGTGGTGACGTCGGCGGCGTGACCCGACGGCCACACCTCGAGCACCGCGTCGATGTCGCCGGAATCGAGGCCGGGCCAGGTCGCATTCTCATCGATGTCGAGCAGTGTCACCTTGGTGTTGTAGTCCGCTTCGAGCACGATCTTGGCGACGTTGGCGTTGACGGCTGAACCGGTCCACGGGTTGATCGCGAGGACGATGCCGGCACCGGCTTCACCCGTCGCTGCCGTGGTAGCCGTGGCCGCGGTGGTGGCTGTGGAACCGCCGGCCTCGGTGGAGGCCGCCGTGGTCTGCTTGGTCGAGGCGGGTGTCGAGTCAGCTGATTTCGCGTCGCTGCCGCACGCGGCGGCGCCGACCAGAAGGGCGCCGGCGAGCAGCCAACTGGCCTTCCTGCGTCCTGTCGATTGGATGCCTTGCATGGTGCCTTGCATGTGTCTCCCCTTGATTGGTGCCCGATCGGGCGGAACCAGAAGTTCGTGCAGCGATGTGTGGGAACTTCTCGCCATACAGTAACCCGCCTCAGGTCCCCATGGCTTCGAGTCGGCGAGCCTCGGTCCGGCGATCCAGCCACGACCGTCGACCGGTCCGTCGACCAGCCCGATTGCCCCAGGACTGGGTGATCCGGTCGAGCACGATCGCGAGCAGCACGATCGCGGCACCACCGGCGGCGCCGCGACCGATCTCTTTCTTGGTCAAGCCGTACACGGTTTCGAGTCCGAGTCCGCCGGCGCCGATCAGAGCTGCGACCACCACGACGGCCAGCACCATGATGATCGTCTGGTTGACCGCCAGCATCATCGATCGCCGCGCGAGCGGCAGCTGCACTTTGAGCAGTTCTTGGCGAGGTGTCGCCCCGAACGACAACGCGGCTTCGCGCGGGGCATAGGAGACTTCGTGCAGGCCGAGCGTGGTCAAGCGGATGCCGGGTGGGATGGCGTAGATGATCGACGCGATCACACCGGGAACGCGGCCGACGTTGAACAAGAAGATGACAGGCACGAGGTACACGAACGCCGGCATCACCTGGGCGACATCGAGCAGAGGCCGCAGGATCTTCTCGACGAGCGACGATCGAGCCGCCCAGATCCCGAGCGGGATTGCGATCAGCAAGCTGAGGGACACGGCAACGAGTACCTGGCTGAGCGTGTCCATCGCCAGATCCCATACCTGCAGCGAGGCGATGCCGACGAAACACGATGCACACCCGAGTCCGAGCTTCCAACCGCCGCTGACCCACGCGATGACGCCGACGATCGCGACCACGACATACCACGCGGCGTTCTGGAGCAGGTCTCGCGCAGGCGTCAGGATGTGAATGATCATGAAGTCGCTGAACGACCCGGTGCCGCCGACGATCGGGACGCCCTTGCGGAAATGGTCATTGACCCAGCCGGCGGCATCGTTCACGGGTTTGGCGACATCGAGGGTCAACGAGTCGGGGAAGTGGTCGGCGCCGACCAACTTGGCGACGATCGCGACGACGATCACGACGGCGACGACGAGCGCGGCAGCCGTCAACGGCTGATCGATCAGGCTGCGGATCCGGCTCGGTCGATCGTGTTGGCGGGCCGACCGGTGACCAGTCGTGATCCGGTCGATCGCGATCGCAGTGAGCACGATGGCCAGGCCTGGTGCGAACGCGTTGCCGACGTTGACCTTCTGGAGGCCGCTGAGGACATCGCGTCCCAGCCCTGGCGTGCCGATGATCGCGGCATAGACGACGATCGCGAACGCCATCATGATGACCTGGTTGACCCCGAGCAGGATCGCCCGCTGGGCGAGGGGCAAGCGGATTTTCATCAACAGCTGCGGGCCGGTGCACCCGAACGAACTGCCGACCTCGGTGCTGGTCGTGGTCACCGCGCGGAGACCGAGGCTGGTGATCCGCACGGCAGGCGGAACGGCGTAGATGACGGTCGCGACGATGGCGGCCGGCGAGCCGATGCCGAACATGACGACCAGCGGGATCAGATAGACATAGACCGGCATCACCTGTGCCGTGTCGAGCACGACCCGCATTGCCTTCTCGGCACCATTCGACAGACCGGCCCAGATCCCGAGCGGAATGCCGATTACAAGCGCGATCACCACGCCGACCACCATCAGCGCAAGGGTCTCCATCGTGTGGTCCCAGAATCCGAGGACGCCACAGCCGGCGAGGACGAGCGTGCCGGTGATCGCCGCTCGGACGCCGCCGGTTCGGTAGCCGACGAGCCCGGTCAGCGCAAGGACGCCGGGCCAGCGCAGGATCTCGAGCAACGACTGGATGTGGTCGACCGCCCATTGCATCGCATCGCCGATCGGGCCGAAAACACTGGTGAAGATCCACGTCGTGTCGCCGCGCAGCACGGTCCACTTGTAGATCTCGTCGACCTTGGGCTTGAGGTGCGCGTCGAGCCAGGTCGGCACGTTCCCACCGATCGTCGCCCCGATGACGGCGACGACAAGGAGGACGAGCGCGGGTAACGCCATCCGCCTCGCCCGATCCGGCCATGCCGAGACGCGTTGGCGTCGCACCGGTTCCGCGAGGGGAGCGGTGGCGACCGCCATGTCAGCGGTCTCCGGTGCGGGCTCGATCTCCGGAGAGCACTCGCTCTTCGCCGGCGATCACTCTGAGGACGTCGACGCGGTCGATCGAACCGACCATTGCGCCGTCGGCGTCGACGATGCGGACCGGTCGATCCGTCGCCGCAACCAACCCCACGACATCCCGCACCTTGGTGCCCTCGACGACCGTGCCCGCCCAGCCGTCGATGCCGATGTCGCCGTCTGTACTGCGGACCGGTGTCATCACGGAACCGACCGCCACGACATGGCTACGAGGAACGTCGCGTACGAAGTTGGCGACGTAGTCATCGGCGGGCGCGCCGACCACCTCGGCCGGCGTGCCGACCTGGACGAATCGGCCGTCACGCATGATCGCGATCCGGTCGCCCAGCCGCAGTGCTTCGGAGAGGTCGTGGGTGATGAACACCATGGTCTTGTTCACCTCTCGCCGCAGTCGGATCACCTCGTCCTGCATGTCGCGACGAATCAGCGGATCGAGAGCCGAGAACGGTTCGTCGAAGAGCAGGATCTCGGCGTCGGTGGCGAGCGCTCGGGCCAGGCCGACCCGCTGCTGCATCCCACCGCTGAGCTGATCCGGCTTGCGGGTGCCGAGGCCACCGAGGCCGACCAGTTCGAGAATCTCCTCGGCCTTCGCGCGGCGGGTGCGCTTGTCCACCTTTTGCACCTCGAGCCCGAACGCGACATTGTCGATCAACGTGCGGTGGGGAAGCAGGCCGAAGTGTTGGAACACCATGCTCACCCGATGGCGACGGAGTTCGAGCAGGTGTTCCCGATCGGCTTTGGTGACGTCGGTGTCGCCGATCGTGACGGTGCCGGCGGTGGGCTCGATCAGCCGGGTCAGGCAACGGACGAGGGTCGACTTGCCGCTCCCGGACAATCCCATCACGACGAACACCTCGCCGGGAGCGACGTCGAGATCGATGTCGCGCATTGCGACGACGCAACCGGTCTTGGCCTCGAGTTGGGCTCGGGGCAGGTCGGCATCGGGGGACCCGATGATCCGTTCGGCCTTCGGGCCGTACACCTTCCACAATCTCCTGACCGAGATCGATGCGTCTGCCATGCGTGCTCCCCAACGTGCCGACCGCCAGCCCAGCACTGGTCCGGGCCAGACCATAACACCGTGGTGAGGACGGCTCCGGTGGAGCGATGCGACCCGGCAGAAGGGATAGGTTCGGTGCTCGAGCATCGGCCGAATCGATCCTGAAATTCGGCCGGAGGGGAATGCGTTGTGAGCGTCGGAGATCCAGTACCGGAGCAGGCCAAGGTCGTCATCATCGGGGGTGGCATCCTCGGCTGCAGCCTCGCCTATCACCTGACGTTGATGGGTGAGACCGATGTGGTGCTGCTCGAACAGCATCGGTTGACCGAAGGTGCGACGTGGCATGCCGCCGGCCTCGTTGGTCAACTGCGTTCATCTCGGAACACGACCCGGATGCTCGAACACTCGGTCGAGTTGTACGGCCGGCTCGAAGCCGAGACCGGCCAGGCGGTCGACTGGCACCAGGTCGGCAGCCTGCGCCTCGCGTGCTCGCCCGATCGGGTCCTCGAACTGAAGCGGCTGACGACGATGGCCAAGAGCTTCGGGCTGCCGATGGACATCATCTCGCCCCAGGCTGCCCAGGACTTGTTTCCGCTGATGTCCACGAACGAGGTGCTTGCTGCGGCATTCCTGCCGACCGACGGCTACATCGATCCGGCCAGCGTCACCCAGGCACTGGCCAAGGGCGCTCGGATGCGCAACGCCAAGATCCTCGAAGAAACTCGCGTCGAGCGGATCACCGTCAATGGTCGCCGGGTGGCCATCGTCCACACCGACCGCGGCGACATCGAAGCCGAGATCGTGGTCAACGCTGCCGGGATGTGGGGACTCGAGGTCGGGCGGATGGCCGGGGCCCGTGTACCGGCTTTCGCGGTCGAGCACCAGTACGTGATCACCGGACCGATCGCAGACATGCCCAAGAACATGCCGACGATGCGCGACCCGGACAACCTCGTCTACTACAAGCCCGACGGACAGGGTCTGCTGATCGGCGGCTACGAGCCGGACACGCTCGCGTTCGCGCAAGACGGCATCCCTGCGCCGTTCAAACGGCAGCTGCTCGAACCGAACCACGACCGCTTCGCCCAACTCGGTGAACTGGCGACCAAGCGCACACCGATCATCGAGCAGGCCGGTATCCGCACCTTCGTCAACGGCCCGATCCCGTATTCCGCCGACGCCGATTTCGTGATGGGCAAGACGCCCGAGCTCGACAACTTCTACGTCGCGACCGGGTTCCTGTACGGAATTGCAGCCGGAGGAGGCGCGGGCAAGATGATGGCCGAGTGGATCCTCGACGGCCGACCGTCGCTCGATCTGTGGTCGCTCGACGTGCGCCGGTTCGCGTTCCATCACACGACCAAACAGTTCATGTACCCGCGTGCGGTCGAGCTGTACGGCCACCACTACAAGCTCGCCGCTCCCGGTTCGGAGAAGTTCAGTGCGCGTGGCGTTCGCCGCAGTCCGCTGCACGAGACGCTCAAGGCCCGCAACGCGGTGTTCGGCTCCCGCGGCGGTTGGGAGCGGCCGAACTGGTTCGCTCCAGCCGGAGTGGACCCGGTCGACGCCCCGTCGTTCACCGAGCCGAACTGGTTCGAACACGTCGCTACCGAAGCTCGCGCCGTGCGCCAGCGGGTCGCGTTGATCGATCAGACGTCGTTCGCCAAATTCGAGATCTCCGGACCCGGCGCGCTCGCTGCGGTGCAGCGGCTGTCGGTTGCGAACATGGACAAATCGGTCGGATCGGTGACCTACACCCAGCTCTGCAACGAGCGCGGCGGCATCGAGTGCGACCTCACGTTCACCCGCATCGGCCCGGACTCGTGGTACGTGGTCACCGGTTCGGCATTCGGGGCCCACGACATGGGTTGGATCCGATCGAACTCACCGGACGACGGCACGGTGACCATCCGTGACATGACCTCCGCGCGTGCCGTCATCAATCTGTGCGGACCGCTCTCGCGTGATGTGCTCGCCGGCGTGTGCGAGGACGACGTCAGCAATGCTGCGTTCCGCTACTCCCGCGCCCGCGACATCACGATCGGCTCGGCGCCCGTGCTCGCGATGCGAATCGGGTATGTCGGCGAACTCGGCTGGGAGCTGCATGTGCCGACCGAATACGCGGCCCACGTCTACGAACTGCTCCGTGAAGCGGGCGAGCCGTACGGCATCGCCGACGTCGGTTATCGAGCGATCGACACACTGCGGCTGGAGAAGGGCTACCTCTACTGGTCGACCGACATCACGCCCGACACCACCCCCTGGGAAGCGGGTCTGGCGTGGCGGGTCGATCTCGATTCCGGCGACTTCATCGGTCGTGATGCCTTGATCGCGCAACGCGATGCCGGTGTCGAACGCGTGCTGTGCACGTTCACGTTGGAATCGATGGCGTATCCGGTGAGTGGCGAGGCGATCATCGCCGACGGTGAGGTGGTGGGGTTCACCACGAGTGCCAACTTCGGCCACACCATCGGCAAGCCGATCGTCTACGGATACCTGCCGGCCGCTCTCGCCGATCGAACCGAGTTCGTGATCGAGGTCTACGGCGAGCCGATCCCTGCGATCCGCCACGACGGCGCGCTCTACGATCCGAAGAACGCGAGACTGAGAGGGTGACCGCCGAGTTGCGCGCCGAACTCGATCCGTACCTGCGTCGGGTGCCGTCGTTCGCGGGCGTGCTCGACCACCCACTCACCATCACCCGACTTGCGGGCCTCACCAATGTGAACTTCCTGATCGGTCACCGTGATGGAAGCTCGGTGCTGCGGATACCGGGTGACGGAACCGCCGAATACATCGACCGCGTCGCCGAGGCGGCGGCCGCACGATCGGCGGCGGATGCAGGCGTCAATGCCCCGCTCGAATTCTTCGACCCGGCCGATGGCCTGATGGTCACCACGTTCCTGGAGGGCGCGGTCACGATGAGCGGACCGCGTTTCGCCGATCCGACGACGGGGCTCGGGGCCGTCGAACGGGCGGCCGTAGCGTTCCGTCGGCTGCACGAAAATGCGGTGCCGTTCGCAGTCGACTTCCGCTTGTTCGCGATGATCGACGAATACAAGGCATTGCTCGCCGGCAAGGGTGCGACACTGCCCGCCGGCTATGACGACGTGCAGGCCTTCGCCGAGTCAGCTCGTCATGCGCTCGAGTCCCGGCCGGCCGCACGTGTCCCGAGCCACTGCGACCCGCTGTGCGAGAACTTTCTCGACACCGGCGAGCGGATGTTCATCATCGACTACGAGTACGCCGGGAACAACGATCCCATGTGGGACCTCGGCGATCTGTCCGTCGAGGGAGCGTTCACCGCGGAGCAGGACGCGGTGCTGCTGCGGGCCTACTTCGGCGGCGAGCCACCTCGCGATCAGATCGGTCGGATGGTGCTGCACAAGGCGCTGTGCGATCTGTTGTGGACCTTGTGGGGCGTGATCCAGCACGTCAACGGCAACACGGCCGAAGACTTCTGGGCGTACGCGACCAACCGGTTCGAGCGATGCAGACGGCTGATGTCGTCGCCCGCGTTCGCCGATCACATCGACGCTGTCACGTCCTGAGCACATTGCTCGTCGCCGTCGACGATCTTGAAGGGGTCCTGGTCGTGGGAGCTGGCCGGGGTTACTGCTTCCTGGCTGCCCATTCCCGGCTTCACCAGCGAATCGCGTCTGCAGAATTCTGAAGGCCGGTTTGGTCGCTACCTGTCGCTGGCATGCCAGGACCTGCAGCTGGATTGGGGTGGGGTTGGGTGCTGGCTCCGTTTGATGTGGTATCCGGCCGCGATCGGCCACTACCGCCCGAAGGCGGCAGTGGTGATCTTGTCGTCTGGGGTTGAGAGATCTATCCGGCTTTGACGAGCTCGATGATGAGACTTGCTGCGCTCGGCGACGACCCGCCAGCCAGCGGTGTGATGGTCAGTGCTTGGGACGAGGAGTTGACGATCGCGAGGATGGAGTCGGGGTCGTTCACGGCGATGAGTGCTTCGCCGACGATCTGGCTGGTGCCGGTTGCGCGACCGAATACGGTGTACGAGAGGCCGACCCCGTTGAGAGCGATCTGTAGCTGTCCTGCCTCCGACACTGACACGTTGAACGACACTCGGTACACGCCGAGGTCCCGCAGAACGAATGCGCCGGCCGAGCTTCGGCTGAGAGATCCGTCGCTCGTGTCCGGTCCGACTTGTGGGAAGCTGACGGAGTCCCCTGGAGCGACTGTGGCAACGTTGTCTGGCGGCGCCAAGGCAAAGAACTGGGCGGCAACCACGGATCCGACGGCGCCCGTGGCGCCGGTATCACCCGTATCGCCTTTGGGACCCTGATCGCCGTCTGGGCCCTGGATACCTTGGTCACCCTGGTCACCCTGGTCACCCTGGTCACCCTGGACGCCATCCGCTCCGGGAACGCCGGGGATGCCTTGGAGACCGGTGTCGCCCTTGTCGCCCTTAGGCCCAGCGGCGCCGGGGTTCGCGGCGATCAACGCGTCGACTTGATCTTTCGTGTAGTAATCGTCGAGCGGGGCGCTCGTGTAGTAGCCGACGACGTCGGCGACAACGTCGGTCTTGCCGGCCAAGTTGTAGAACGACAGCTCACCGGATGCAGAGATGTTTGCTGTGACAGCGTTTGCGATGTCACCGCTGCCGGCATCCCAGTTCAAGCTGGACGTTCCCGGACGGCTGCTCCCTGCCGGATACACAGTCAGGAAGGACGAGGCGGTCTGGTTCACGGCCGTCACGTTCATGACGAGTGTCGAGGAATCCGTCGGGATGGTGCAGCGACCGTTCGCTCCAACAACTCTCGTCGTATACGTATCGTCCGCTGCGAGTGGCACCGCCCGGTTGCCGATGGTTTCTGGCGCCTGACGGGTGTCGATCAACCGGCATGGGGTCGTGGCGATGAACATCGCCGGCGAGCTCTCGCTGTTGCTTGCCGCATCGGCCTGCAGCATGCCACCGGCCCCGACGGTGACTGCGACGGCTGCGCCGATGGCTGCCCACCGCGACCTTCCGCTTTGGCGTCTGTTCTCGATATTGGCGGAAGTGGGCTTGGAGGTCATGGTCATCTGGTTCCTGTGCTCGTCGAATGGGGGGTGGCATCTGACAGTGGCTGCGCAGTCGCTGGGAGCAGATGTCTGCCGTCATCACTGTGGATGGCGGTGTGCGTGAGAGCGTCCAGGAAGTTGGAGTCGTCATGCCAGCGGCGGAGTGGCTGCAAACAACGATTCGGTGTCATCGAAATGGGATGAGGTCGAAATAGACGACTCGTTGGATTCCCAGATCGTCGACTCTCACAGAGCTTCATCGGCCGGGACGGCGGCAGACTTGACCAGCAATCTGTTGGACGTGAGATTCAGCGCGCGATGCTACTCTGGCGCTCGCAGACGCGCTGGCGACTCTCGAAGCGGCCGTTTCAACCTGAATCAGGGGAAGACGAAGCAAAGGTTTTGGAGAGTGGCCGTGAGGTGGCTGCTCGCCCAGTACTTCCAACGCCCGACATGTTCGGTCCGTCGACCCAGCTGTCATCGCCGCTCCCGGCGTCGGTGTTGCGGACATGAACAAACACGAACGTCACCGGCTGCTTCGACGGTATGTCGCTGGGGCCAGAGAATCCGTCGTCAATTCGGCCCGGTCGAACACCCTGTACGGATTTCCGGCGATCGCGACTTCCACCGTGACTGGCGTGAGACCACCGTTGAGAAGAATGGATTGTCGAGAACTGCTCGAACCGAGCCGATCACATCGACGC
>JBDSDH010000307.1:0-9542 GCA_039920665.1 Ilumatobacteraceae bacterium | reverse complement strand
GAAATTGGCGCGTTTCAGCGCGCTGTGTGTGCTTGTGGCAGCGAGCGTCGGATGTTCCTCGGACAGCAGCAGCGGTTCCGACAGGACGGACGGCACGATCGAAACCGAGGATACAGAGTCTTCCCAGGAGACGGAGCCTTCCGAGGAGACGGTGGTCGCGACAACCGACACGGACGCGGTTGCCACGACGGTTTCGACCTCGCCGGCAGAAAGCGGTTTGCAACCGGGCTGGCTGGTGATCGTCTATCAGGCTGCGGACAACAATCTGGAGGCTCCGATCCTCACCGACATTGCTGAGATGGGCGAGGTGGAGAACGAGGCCGTCGACATTGTCGTGATGCTCGACCGTTCCGACGAGTACACCGATGACGACACGTACACCGGCATTTCCGAAGAACTCGACACGTCGCAATTCCTGTACGCGGGCCGAGGCGGAGTTCAACTCATGGCCAGTGTGGAGGAGGTCAACACCGGCGACCCAGCTGCCCTCGCAAGCTTCATCGGTCAGGCGATCGACGCGTTCCCTCGCGAACATGTGGCCCTCGTTCTCGGCGACCACGGAGCAGCATGGCGAGGCGTGGCATACGACGACGGAGCCGAAGACGAGCTCACCCTTCCCGAACTGAGCGCGGCACTCGGTCAGGGTCTGGCAGCGGCCGGACGAGACTCCCTCGACATCGTGGGCTTCGACGCGTGCCTGATGGCGACCCTCGAAGTGGGAGCGGCCCTCGCACCCTATGCACAGTTCCTCGTCGCATCCGAGGAACTCGAACCCGGACTTGGATGGGACTGGACCGTACTTCAGCAGACGTCGACTGCCATGGATGGGCTCGAGCTCAGCAACGTCTTGGCGCAGGGCTACCAGGATTTCTACGCCGACGAGAAGATCATCTCGACCCAAACGATGTCCGTCATCGATCTCGCCGAGATTGGCGGGGTCGACGCAGCACTTGCGTCGCTCTCGGATATTGCTGGCGTTGACGCGACAGCCAGTGCGGTCGGAATCGCCCGCAGCGCGGTCCGCGCCTATAGCTACGCCGACGACCCAGATCCACTTCGGGCCTACAACCAGTACGACATCGTCGACCTGGTCGAGACGATGGCGATTCAGAATCCCGCTCTCGAGGACGAAGCTGCAGCGGTGAAGGAAGCGGTCAAACGGGCTGTCGTGACAAACCTGACCGGCACGCTCTCGGAACAGTCCGCTGGACTCTCCATCTACCTGCCGCCATATGAAGATGTCGCTGATGCGAGGTACTTCGAACTCGAAGGACTCAGCGCCTGGCAGAACCTTCTCACCGGATACCTCGCGACGACGTCATCGGTCGTGATTCCACCAGCCTTCACCGACGACGACAAGTTCATCGACGGGCTGTGGACCGCCGACGGATTCCAAATCGCCAGCACATACGACGCGGCCGCGGACGCCACGGTCGTCGACGCTCGCCTGCGTTACGGATCCTTCAACGACGATTACACCGAAATGGTGTTCTACGGCTCGGACCCGCTCTCGTTCGGTAATGGCCAAGTGTCCGGTGTTTGGGACCCGCAATTCCTTCGCATCACCGACGGCACCACAGAAACGTACAACTACTCCACGTTCGAAATCTCCGGCGACCGGACCCGTGCGATCATCAACGTCCCAATGGCCTACTTCCCCCCTGGCGGCGAACAACCCCAAGCCGTGCAACTCCGTTTCGTTCTAGATTCCACTGGACAGCTGATCTCAAAAGACTTCGTGGTGTTCTCGACGTTCGGCGTTGGCCGTGCGTCTGTCGATCCTGCCGGCACATTGTTGCCTCTCGTCATCAAGCAGAACTTGACCACCTTCGAGGAACACATCCAGTCGACGTCCGACGTCCGTCTCTCCGCGAACATCGACCTGCTCGATGCGTCGTACGATTATCTGCCAGAAGCCACACCCATTCTGGCCCAACTCGAGTTGCATGCTCTCGACGGGTCCACCGACTTCGTCTACGCCGGCGATGCCGTCCCCGCGTTTTACTACGACCAGCGTGATACGTACCCGACACCCGGCTGATCGGACGCTGCTTGCCGAACTCAGCTCGATGAGCACGCGCTGGCGAACACGATCACTTCCTGGTGCTGCCTTCGTCCGGGAGTGCTAGAGCGAACCGTGGTGCCGGTCCCCGAAAGTGCCACGGCCGGCAGAGATCGGCTGGATGATCGACCGGATCCGCAACTTTCAGGAACCGCCGTCTGACGACGATTTTGGTTTCGGACTCCATGGCCACCGCCCCTCGAGTTCAACTTCCAGACTAAAACTCAGGACCGTACGAATCACCACGATGATTGCCAGAACAGCGGCACTCTCGAACGTCGGGGTGACGGCAACTGTACGGATGATGTCAGCGGCAACCAGCAACTCAAGGCCAAGTAAGATCGCTCGTCCAAGTCGCTGACGGAAGACACGATACTCGTCAGGTCCGAACGGACGATGGCGAACGGACATCCATGCGGCGATGAAAGTGCCGACGATGATGACGGCGACTCCAGCAGCGTCAACACCTTTGCCAGCGTCCTCGACAGCCTGTTGGAAGTTCATGATGTCACTGCACTACAGGTCACCCGGAATTGCTGCCCGTCTGCAGCACCGATGAGACAGCCCGTTGCATTTGTAGGAATTTGACGAAGTTCGCTGCAAACGGCGACTCGCCTGCGATGACTCAAACCGTTGCGGTAACCAGCACGTCGAAGGCGTCGGATCACACCCATGTCACCGGCGACCCGCTGTCAGTTGCCCCCGCCGAAGCCAGCGTTGCCGAGGATTTCGGCGACGCAGGCCTGGATGTCGGCCGGCGACATGGTCGGATTGTTCAGCAGCCCGGCGACGCCCAATCGGTCGACAATCTCTTGGCACAGCGAGTTGTCGCCGCCGTTGCCGCTGTTCGTCTCACCCGCGGAAGATGACGGCGGGCGCTTGGAAATCGGAGGATTGGACTTCCGGCACCAGTCGTCGAGCGAGAATCCACCGAGGGCCACGGCAGCCGGCTTGTCCGTCGCCGTGATGCCGAAGGAGATACCACGCTCCCCGAGAGCGGACAGAGCCGGAGATGTGTTGGCGCTTCCTGGGGGGCACTCGCACCCCTCTTCACGCGCGCAGTAGACGACCTGGCCGAAGTTGGCTTCGTCGTGGGTCGGGTTGTGCAGGTTGACGTGACCAACGGAGACAATCACGAGGACATCCGTCGCGATCGTGGCGTGGAGCAAGGCTTTGGCGCGGGGAAGTGCTCGTCGCGACACCTGCGAGCCGGAGTCGATGGTCACCTCCTCCGGTGCCGGTCTCACTGGCGCCATCGTTGGACCGTCGGTCCGCCAGGAAGGCCCGAACAACGGCTCACGAAACAGGCTCGATGCCCACGAATCGAGGAAAGCGTCGCTGTTCCCGTCGGTCTGGGCCAGCGCGTCGAGGCTTGGCTTGCCGAGCGCGCGTCTGAGCGCTCCCCACGTGTCGATCGCTGAAACCTCGCCGAGGTGATTCCAGAAGCCGATGGCCTCATAGCTCTGCTCGAACAGCGGAGTCGATGGAATCAGCAGGTATTCATGCCATGCGCTCGCCGGGTAGGTCGAGGTCGGCACGACCTGCGCGGCAGCCCAGTTCGCGCCGCCCTCGATCACCCACGGCGGCGCCGTCACCGAGTCGTAGAACACGTCCATGTTGCCGATGAACATCCCCTCGTAGCAGTGGTACAGCTCGTGGGCAAGGATGAAGTCGAGATCGGAGCCGGTTGCGCTCCATCCGCGAGGGTTGAGTGCGACGAAGCATCCGGCGTAAGTGCCTTCCACGCCCGACAGCGACGCGGTGCTCGGCGTCGGATGGGTGACGAGCTGCCCAGCAGAGTGCGGCAATGTGTACGCCGCACTGCCGGGCTCTACTTCTCGGGTGTTGAAGGAGAGATCGACGGTTCCCGTCAGGACACCACCCGAACGAGCATCGAGCAGGTCTCGCAGTGCCGCGACGCGAGCCTCGATCAACTGCTTCGTGGTCGCGTCTGGTCCTGATCCGTCGACGAACTTCCGTCGTGACGACCCGACGCGCGCAGCTGCCACCGAGACGAATCCCACAGGTCTCATCTTCGGCTCGTCCGACTGTTCGGCGGCGCCGTCTGAGGTCGTCACGATCGCATCACCACTGTCGGTCCCGGTCGGATCGTCGGACGGGAGATAGGAAAGGACGGCGCTCTGCTCGCTGTGCGTGAGCTCAGCCCAGTGGGCGATCATCATCCGTAGCGCGGCGCTTCCGGACTGGATGTCATCGTGGGATCCAGAAGGAACCTCGACTCCGGGCAGGCGAACGAACGTCAGCGAGAACGCCTGACGAGCCATGTTGACGGTCGTCTCGCCGGTGTCGGTCGCCCCATCCATCACCGACTGCCATGCACTCGGGTGAAAGCGGTCGTTGTTTGCATGTGCCGAGTCGTCGCGGCGCATATGTGTCACCACAACGATGACGCCGGCCACGGCCACCGCCACGACCACGGCGACCACCCAGGCGGCAATGCCGCGGCGCCGCCGACGGGTGGTGCTGGCGTCCATCACGGCACCGTCACGTCTCCGCTGGCAGCATCACCGGTGCTATCGGTGTACGTGATCGTCCACGTGCCAGGGTCGACCGCGCGGACCTTGAACGCGATCACCTTGCCGGTCAGATCTTGGCCCGGGTAGACCGGTTCGGCGACCACATCGCCCGGTGCGATCGGGCTGGCCGTCACGGACGATCCGCTCGGCGAGCGCAACGAGAACTGGGTCGGCAGGATCAAATCGCCTCCCGCACTGCCGCCGGTGTAGGCGGCCCGCACTGGCATCCGGACGATGTACGTGCCCTTCTCGCCCCCGACGTAGCTGGCCTGAACCGAACCACCACTGATGTCGATCGTTTCGGTCGCCGTCACCAGGGTGACGGCAAGTGCGAGCTCTTCGGGCTCGAAGCTCGTCGCCGGCTCAGCGCCGAAGGGCACGACGGCCTGGTTGGCATCGGGTTGACCAAAGGTCAGCACCGCCTTGTCGAGCACGAAGGTGTTGTCGACCAGAAAGTCGAGGACGACGTCGTTGCGTCCTCCGGACGGCACGTTGGGTGTCTGCGCCAGGCCTGCAAGGTACGACTGGGTGCCCACCGTCAGAACGATGTCTCGTCGATTCAGCAGCGCGACATCATCAGTTAGGTTCTCCAACGCGACCGACACATCGATGGTCGGGCCCAATGCGTTGCTCGAGGTGTCGGCCGACGCAACCGTGACCTTGAACCCACCCCACCAGACGACCTTGTCGATCTGCTGATGCTGAACCTGTGTATCGGCCGTCTCGGTCACGCCGGGAACAGCGCCATTGCCGACGCCCTCGCTCGTCGACAACACATCGGCATTCGACGACCCGTCGTCGGCGGCAGCGGGCGTCGCCGCGGATCCGTCCGTCGAGACTCCGTTGGCTTGCTCCGTCGCAGCTTGTTCGATCAGTTGGTCGGCGAGCTTGTCGGACTTGTTGTCGTTACCACCGCATGCTGCGAGTGCGCCGACCGCAAGGACTGCGGCGAGACTGAACCGCAGAGCGCGACGCTTCGGGGCTGTGAATCGTTGAGGTGCTGCGGAACTGTGCATGGGATCAACGTATTGAGGAGGCTCTCGCGAGGAATCGGGTGTTTCCCTACATCGCGCGGCTCACTTGCGTTGCAGCATCTTCGCCCCGAGTTCGGCGCGAGACGTGATGCCAAGCTTGCGATAGATACGTACAAGATTGGCCTCGACGGTCTTCGGGCTGATGAAACCGCGTTCGGCAACTTGGCGGTTGGTCAGCCCGGAAGCCGCCAACTCTGCGACCAGTTGCTCCGTCGCAGTGAGCTCCAAGGTCATCGCCACGCGAGTGCCCACTCGCCCCAGTTCGGCTGCTGCGCGGTCACGAAATGCGTCCGCGCCGAGCCGGATGAAGATTTCATGCGCTGCACCGAGTGATTGCTTGGCGGCCGCCTTCTCCTTGGCGCGCCGGTGGATGATCCCGGTGACCAGCAATGTGCGGGCCAGGTCGAACTCGATCGGGCACTCATGGTGAAGCGCGATGGCATCCTCGGCAAATGCGAGCGCAGCGCCGTGATCGCCCGCAGTCGCCGCCAGCAGGGCACGACACCGCGCCGCAACGGCGCCGGCCGAGACCCGCCCGGCCCGAGTCGCTCGCTTCTGCAAGATCGCTGTCAGTTCGACCGCACGCGTCGTCGCGCCCATCGCGAGCAGCGACTCGATGTGGTCACCGTGAAACCGGGTGACGCCGGGATCGATCAGCCCCTCGGCTTCGCTGGCCACCCACCACCGATCGAACCATGTGCTCGCACCGTTGAAGTCGCCTCCACTCATTGCTGTGAAGCCGAGCACGGCGCACGCCGACATCTCCACCCATTGGTCTCCCTGGGTATGTGACCAATCGAGCATCTCGTGCCCCGTGTGCTCGGCCTGCTGCAGCTTTCCGCAGTGCGCATCGACCAGGGCGACGTTGTACAGCGCCTGCATCCGCTGGCCCTCCTGACCGGTCGAAAGAGACAGGCTGAGATGCTCGTCCGACGCCGCTGCGGCGTCCTCGAATCGGCCGAGGCGGAGCATGATGCCGGGAATGTGTCCAACGATGTACGGAAGCAGGCCCTCGTTGCCCTCGATCTCGGCCCGCTCGCGCAGCTCAGCCAGGCCGGCCAACGCTGCCTCGTGTTCGTCGCCCCACTTGAGCAACACCGGTCGCACCGCTGCGACCTGGTCGCCGCTGCGCCACTCGCGGCCGGTTCGCTCAGCAATCAGCGCCCGATCGAGTTCCTCGCAGTCGAGTCCCTCGCCGAGGTGGAAGCGAGCAGACACCGCTTCGAGCGCAGCCCAGGCACGCAAAGATGGCTCGACGACATTGGACCCCACCAGACAACGCAGGGCCTCTGCAGCCCGATCGGCCTTGTCGTGCCCGTCAGACGTCAGCACGGCGAGGGAGAGCAGCGCCCGCGCTCGGAGCGAAGCATCGTCGCCGGATTCGGCGAGGGCGGCGGTGGCGTGAGTCAACGCCAGTTCGGTCGTTGCGGTCTGATATGCCACCTCGGTCAGCACGAGGTTGACCTCGGCGCGCAACGGCCCGGACGGGCAGTATCTGTCAGCGTTGGCAAGTACCTCACCTGCCTCGACGGCGGAGCCTGCGTTGTGCAGGAGCTTGCCGAGCCGCAGCCGTCGCTGCCACTCGGCATCCTGATCGGTCGACTCGGTGCGCTCCAGGGCGAGCCGGGCCAGCTCTGCCGCAGCCACCAACGCGCCCCGCGCTTCGGCCGCATTGACCGCCTCATCGAGCGCCTTGCTGGTCTCTCTGTCGGGATCGGGGTTGGCCAGCGCGTAGTGCCGGGCGCGTGCCTCGGCGTCGGTGCTCGCATCGCCGAGCGTGGCGTGCACCGCGCGAATCGCCGACCCCGACGAGGACTGGACCACGGCAGCCGAGAGCAAGGGATGGTCGAACAACACCCGCCCTCGGTCGATCGATACCACGTGCGCCGCTTCGGCCTCCTCGATTCCGACTCGAAGGCCGAGCTGGGTCAGCAACGCAAGTGTCGGTTGCACGGCGCATGCCGCCGCCAAAAGAGCGTCGCGACCTTTTCCCGTCAGACTCTCTATCCGCTGGTTCACCAACAGCTGCATCGATGCCGTCATTGGCAAAGCGGCACTGGCCCCGGTGCCTCCGCGTGCGGCGTTGGCGCGACTCAGCTCCAGCGCCAAAAACGGGTTGCCCTGTGCTGTCTCGGTGATTCGCAGCAACATCGGCCGGGCGAGCGTGATGCCTTGCTGGACTCGAACGATGTGGAACAGGGCTGCGGCAGTGAGGCCGCGGACCGTCACCATCCGCTCCCACGCAGGTGTGCCGCCGCCTGCGGTAAAACCTTGATCGGCCATGCCCGGTCGCCGGCAGGTCACGATCCCCAAGCTGCGGGCGCCCAGTCTGCGCAGAGCGAACCTGACGACATGCGCTGTCGCTTGATCCAGCCATTGGGCGTCGTCGATCGCGACGATCACCGGCGCCCTGTCGGCAAGCACCGTCAACAGGGTGGCAAGCGCGGTGCCGATGGTCCGCTCATCGACGGCGTCGGCGGTCGGCGCAGTACGCAGGGTCGCAACAGCAAGAGCATGCCGTTGCGGCGCCGGCAGCAATTCGAACCACTCGGGTTCGATGTCGCGGAGCAGGTCGGTGAGTCCGGCGAAGCTGAGTGCAGCTTCGGCCTCGGTGAGGCCACAGACCAGAACTCGGCTCCCGGCGAGCCGTGCTGTTTCAACGGTGAAACGGCACAGCGTGGTCTTGCCGATACCGGCATCGCCTTCAATCTCGAGCACGGCGGAGCCGCTCACCGCGGCCGCCACGAAGGTCGCCGCGACCTCGCGTTCGGCATCGCGCCCGATCGGCCCCATCATGAACTCACACTAGGTGCGCTGCGCTCCGGCCTCGATCAGAATGGGGAAACGCCCGATTCAGTTCCCGGCGGCCCGTCTTACGATCGTGCGATGTACTTCGTCGTCGAGCGCTTCTGGCCTGGTTCCACAGAGTCGGCCGCAATAGCGGCGATGGAGCGGCTCTGCGCAAGCTGCGACAGATTGGCGAGCGCCGGTGTCGTCGTCCGTTGGCTGGGCGGCACGTTCGTGCCCGACGACGAAGCGGTCTCGTGTCGTTTCGAAGGCACCGCCCAAGCAATTCGGGCGGTCCACGAGTTCGCCGGCGAATCCTTCGATCGGATTCTCCCCATCGTCGAGTTCGGCTTGAACACCCCGCCCCCGAAGCGTGCCGATTGACTGCAGACGTGAGTCAGTCGTGGAGATGGGTGCGTTTCGTGAGCGGCCAGATCGTCAGTTCGGCGGTTCGAGGCGCGCCCGGAGGTCGGCGAGATCGAAGCTCGGCTGAGGATATGCAGCACCCATCGAATCGAAGGTCGCCAGCAACAGTTTGGCGATGATCCAATTGCGATACCACTTGTGATCGGCGGGAATCACAAACCACGGCGCGGCGTCATTGGACGTCTGGGCGACGACATTGCCGTACGCCGCTTGGAACTCGTTCCAGTGACGCCGCGTCTCCAGATCGGCTTCGGAGAACTTCCACCGCTTGTCGTCGCGACGCAGCCGACGTAAGTAACGTTCCCGCTGCTCATCGAAAGAAATGTGGAGCATGCACTTCACGATCGTCGTGCCGGTTTTCACCAGCCCCGCTTCGAATTCGTTGATGTCCTTGATCCGTGAGGCAATGGTGACCTCGTCGTCGCTACCGAGCGCTATCGGCACGATCGCATCCTCGTAATGCGAGCGGTCGAACACGCCGAATTCGCCGGGCCGAGGTAGTTCGGGACGAATGCGTTCGAGGAAATGCTGAGTGCGTTCCTTTTTTGTCGGTTTGTCGAACGACGCGGTGCGAACCCCCACCGGATTCATTGCGATGACCACGTGCTTGATCGTGCCGGTCTTGCCACTGCAGTCGAGACCTTGGAGCACGAGGAGCAAGGACTGCTGTTTGTCTGCGAAGACAACTTCGTGCGC
>JBDSDH010000306.1:0-9169 GCA_039920665.1 Ilumatobacteraceae bacterium | reverse complement strand
ACGCCGGTCTCGTCGCCGAACTCGGCTTCAGAATCGACCCAGGCCACCCCCCGCAGCCGTGAGCCCACCTGATTCGTCCGTGGACAGCGCTGACAACAACTGGCCGCTCCTGTCAGCCGTTCCCCAGCCGAAAATGCCCTCTGATCAGGGATTTTGGAAGATCTCCGCCACTTGGAAGGACCGTCCGTATTGGAGCCGGGTGCGAGGATCGAACTCGCCACCTCATGATTACAAGTCAAGCGCTCTACCAACTGAGCTAACCCGGCGGGGGTTCGGGAAATGGTAGAGGGCAACCCTCGATAAAACCTACGGGGAAACGCGAGTACGCCGCCAGCCACGCCGATGAGCCTCTTCGAGACGCCGAACGGCAACGAACGCGTCACCTACAGTGTGCGGACTGACGCGATGGGGTGGGGCGACTGGAAAGGAACGCGGTCTGCTCGACAAAGCTCGCCAGGCCACGACTCACAGGCATCCGGCTGCCGACGATGGCATCCGCCCCTTCCCGGCCAACGCGACATCGTGCAATCGCCTCGGGCCGCATCTGCACGCGCGATTCGATGTCTGCGAAGAGCTCCAGTCTGCATCCCGCAGCCAGAGCCAGCCAGTGCCGGCCCCGTCGATGTGTGCCGCCTCGAATCTGGAGGCTCGTGGCTCAGCCCTTGTATCTTGCGGCGCGGCCGTCGGCATCGTCGGTGGTTGTGTCGAGATTGCTGGCGTTCATGGCTGTCTCCTGAGGTTGGCGGCCGCTTGGCTCGCTGTTGCTGAATGCATGCTGCGCTCGTTTCGGGCTCGGTTCTGTTCGGTTCGTCACACAAACGGAGTGTTGTTGCAAACACAGGTGACGCGGCAGTAGCGAAACTCAGCGGCGACCGGGAGCACTGGACAGCGATGTCGGAGAATCCGTGCCCGATAGCTGCGGCGTGTGCTCGTGGAGAGCGACCGTGTGCGGCAGGGCCTCACAGTGCGGTGTGGACGAAATTCGGCACAGTTGAATCGACGATGGTGGCTTCCTCCACCGGAAACGGGGGAGGGGCGGGGACCATGCCGGCGGTCGTGACGTTGATTTTCGATGCGTCGCGCGCGGCGCCGTCGATGAGCGGAGGGCGGCGATGTCGAGTTCACGGGTGACTGGTCTGGCGGTCAATGGTCGCCTTCGCCTTCGACAGGCAGTCATCGTGCAGTGATCGATGATCCACGACGTGCACCGGACACAACCCAAACGTTGCAAGCGCGATGTATGAACCAGGACATCGAACCCACAACCACCGACGACGACGAAGTTGCCGTCGTCACCACCGGCATCGAGTGACATCAGGTGACGCCGTCCGCCGCCAAAACCGATGACGGTGACGCCACGGAAGGTCGTATCGCCGACGCGCGCAACGTCGGCGTCACCTTCGACAGCGGAGGTTTGAGCTATCGCGGTCGTGCTGTGCGCTGTGGCGTCCATCGGGTGGGTATTGTTGCCCGCTGCGACGGAAGAGGGCTCTGAATGACAGGACGACCGTTCACGAAATCGGCTCGTTTGAGTGTGAAGATCGCGAGAGCGAGGTGCTCCAACCAATGACATGTCCCCAGTGCTCTACGGCGAATGCCGAACAGGCTCGATTCTGCAAGAACTGCGGTTCCGTGCTCGAAGCCGCTGCGCTGCAGCCGCCAACGCTGCTGCCGCCGGTGCTGCCGGCCACCCCGCCGCGGGCGATCATCCCCCCAGCACCGATGCCTGTGGAATCCGAGGTACCGACGACCGCTCTGCACGCGGTGCCGATGCGGTTTGGATCCGAACAATCCCCGGCAGTACTGGGCGTCGCACGGCGGCAGCGTCGCAGGCGATTGTTGGTGGTTGCAGGCAGTGTCGGGTTGCTCGCTGGTGCCATCGTCGGAGGCGTGATCGCCCTTGGTGGTTCGGACGACGACCGCGCAGCAACCAGCGATTCCTCTGCGTCGACCGAGGCGACCCAAGCGACCCAAGAATCTGCGACGACGTCACCCAGCGTGGCGAGCGACTCGACCGCCCCGCTCGCGATTCAGGCAGGGGCAACGACGATTGCACCGGTTGTCCCGGAGACGACTTCACCAGCGACGCTCGCGCCGGTCACGGTTGCCGTGCCGCCCGAGCTCTCCTCGACCCCGCCGGCAACGATTCCGCCATTGGTGACCGTTCCTCTGGTCACAACGCCCCCATCAACGGCGCCGTCCACGCCAACCGAGTTGACGCAGGATCAAGCGATCGCGACGTTCCAGACTTATTTCGAACTGGTTGCGAGCCGGGTTTACCCAGACGCATGGTCGATGCTCACACCGAGATATCAGGCGAAGTATCTCGGCTACGACAACTTCGTGCGGTTCTGGGAGACGGTCGAGGGTACCGACATTCGCGAGGCCGCATCGATTGTGGCTAACCCGGGAGCGCAGACGTTGCATTGCAAGGTGTCCTTCGGGCGACGGGTCGACGGCACGACCTCGAACGAGATCGTCGATGTCGACTTCAGGCGCGACCCGCTCACCGGCTCGATTCTCATCGATGACTATCGCTATCTCGGTAACGGATGAGCCGTCGCAGCCTCGTCGTCCCAGCCGGGTCGCGGGCACGAATGTTGACCGCCGTCACGATCGCGGTCGTCATCTGCTTGGCTTCGTGCAGTTCGACGAAAGGCTCTGGGGAGTCGCTCGGTTCCGTTGATTCTGGGCCATCGACGACCAGTGCCGTCGCCGATCTGCCGACGACAGTGATCAGATTGCCGGTCGCCGATCCAACAGCGGTGACAACAGCGATCGACACGACGCCGTTGCCGACGAATGCGACGGTCGTGCCAGCACCTCCGCCGACGGCCGTCAGCGCGCCGGTGGAGACGGTGGCGCCCGTCGAGACGACGCTTGTCGGTACTCGGTGCGGGGTTGGATCTACTTCGATCGACGTCGATGGCCGGGCCGTACTGGTGAGAACTCCAGACTCTGCTGGTCACGCAGCAGTGATCATCGCCGTCCACGGATTCAAAGGAACTCCTGAAGGCCTCGAGTACTTCTCACAGCTGTCACTCCTGACAAACGCGATTGTTGCCTATCCATCGGGCGTCCCGCTCGACCTTGGATTCGGATGGAACTCCGGGGCTGGGCGCTTTGCCACATCCAAGGCAGACGACGTCGCCGTGTTGAGCGACGTCGTCGACGTCGTCCTCGGCACGCCGTGCGCCGATCCGGCGCGGGTGTACCTGGTGGGCGAATCGAACGGTGGCGGGATGGTGCTCCGGGCGGCCTGCGATCAGCGCTTCACAGGTCGACTCTCCGGACTGGTTCTGGTCAACGCCGCCGTTGATGCGGGCGTGTTGTCCACCTGCGCAGACCGTCTTTCGACGGCGCCAATTTCAGTCGTCGCCGTGGCAGGTCTGCAGGATCGGATCATCCAATACGACGGTGGCCGCGAACCTTTCCCGCCGGTCGAGACGTGGTTCAGCACCGTGTCGGAACGCGTTGCAGGATGTTCCGGGTTGCCCGAGAAGGCGCCGTTCTCACCGACGGTCGAGGCGATCACGGCACCGAACTGCGCTGCATGTGCAGTTCTGTATGCGATCTCCGATGGAACCCACACGTGGCCGGGGAGCTTCGAGGGGGCAAATGGACAGATCCCGGGATCATTCGCTCTGACGACGACCATCGCCGAGGTGTTGGACGGCACGACCACTCCATGCGGGACGTGACGCGGCGCGTCATCCGGTGACCCGACTCCCGGGCCCGTCGACATTGCGAGGTGTCGCCGTCCAGCCGTGTGGGTACCCGCAGGTCCATGCGGATGAGAAGCGTTGTCACGACTGCCCTGATTGCCTCAACGGCGTTGTTCGGCTTTGGAAGCTGCTCGTCTACGAGCGATGGCGCGTCGACGCCGACGAACGTTTCCGACGCAACGTCCGTTTCCACCGCAACGTCTGGTTCTGCTTCGTCGACCGGTGTGTCCGCTGAAGACCAGCAATTCCCGGAAATCGTCGATGCGACGGCCACAGGCAATAACGGCACATGGACTTTCTCGGTCACCGTCTCGTCGCCGTACGACACACCGGAGCGGTACGCCGACGGTTGGCGGGTGCTCGGGATGGACGGCACCGTTTACGGCGAGCACGAGCTGACTCACGATCACTCCACCGAGCAGCCCTTCACGCGCACCCAAGACGGTGTGGCGATCCCGGAAGGTATCAACGAGGTCATGATCGAAGGTCGTGACCTCGTCAATGGGTACGGAGGAACGACGGTCACGGTCCAACTCGTGCCGTCCTGAGTGCGGCATCTCCCTGGGAAGCAGTCCGGGCTGCTACCAAGGCGCTACCGGCCGTCCCTACTGGTGAGCGGACAGATCGACGAGCGACCGCAGACATGGTGATGGGAGGGAGAAGGCAACGCCGTCACGGCGCCGACCACTGTGCTGCGCACGCCCCAGATGTGGCAGCCCACGCTCGACACGAACAGCATCTCGCCCGTGCGCGAGGGACGCCGGTCAGAATGGCGAGGTGGACCATTGGGCTGCTGTCGGTATCGGTCTCGACTCCGACACGATGCGCTTGACTCGAACGACCGAGGAATGGCTGATCGCAGGCGATGAACTCCGTGATCAGCTAGCGGCCCTGTTCGGGCACTCCTCGCCGATCGAGCAGATCGGCTCTGCAGCGGTGCTCGGTCTGCTCGCGAAACCAGTCGTGGATCTCGCCCTCGGCTTGACCACCGCAATTCAACTGGCAGGAGTGACGGCCACCTTGGAAACCGCCGGATGGATCTATCGCGGTGACGCCGGCGAGTCGGGTGGCCACGTCTTCGTGCTCGAGACTCGTCCAGGCCATCGCATCGCTCACCTCCACGTCGTCGAACTCGGTGGCGCACAGTGGATGAACTACCTCCAGTTCCGGGATCTGCTTCGCTCCAGTACTGAGGCTCGCTTGATCTACGAACTCGAGAAGGTGCGGTTGTCGGACCGACATGGGAACGATCGCGCGGCGTACACCGAAGGCAAGACGGCGGTGGTGACCTCGCTGCTCGCATCGGCGATGCAGCAAGCGCAGGTGCAGGCCCAGGCGTACCACCCCGCGACCATGACTGCAGAGGCTCCGCCGAGTGTCCTCGAACCGATCGCCGGCGTGGATCTGGCGATGTTCGCCCGGATCTCCGCCGGGCTCGCCCAGTACGGCTACGACCAGACTCAGGCCGTCGGCCTCGCCGCGGCGCAGGGCATCGATTCCACCTCGTGGCAGACCGCACTCGATGGTTGGAACCAGCGCATTGCCGCCCATCCGGTTGTCGCTCAACGCTTCACTGCGTTCTACCCAGGGCGCGGATGATGGGATTCTTCAAGGACTACCGAACGCTCTCCAAGCAGACGAGGGCGATGTCGGCGCGGACCGACGTCGGGGGCAACTTGGCGACGATGCAGGCCAAGATGGAAGCGTTGAACAACTCGATGAGCAAGGCGGCTACGGGTCGGGCGATGCTGCAGGGATTCGGTTGTCGGGCATCGGTGGTCTCCGCGCAGCCGACCGGAGCGTCGGTCAACGGCGGTCAGGTGATCGCCCTTCATCTCCTCGTTCTCATGGCCGGCCGCCCGCCGATCACGGTTCACACCACCGAGATCGTTCCAGCGATGTGCCTCCCCCGGGCCGTGCCCGGCAGCAGCATTCCGGTGCGGATCATGCTCGACGATCCGACCGACATCCACATCGACTGGACCGAAGCCTGAGCGGCCGACGATGATCCGCCGTCGGATACCGTCTGACGACAACATCGTGAGTGCCGACCCGACAACAGCGGCCTGCGATGCCGACGCGGGACACGGCTAGAGTGCGCGGGATGCCAAACATGTATGACTTCACCATGTCGTCGATCACGGGTGACTCCGTCGATCTCGGCGACTACCGAGACACCGTCTGTCTGATCGTCAACCTCGCAAGCGCTTGAGGCCTTACGCCTCAGTACGCAGGTCTGCGTACGCTTCACGAAGAGAACAAAGCAAACGGTTTCGCCGTCTTGGGCTTCCCGTGCAATCAGTTCGGCGCCCAGGAGCCCGGCACTGACGCCGAGATTCTCGAGTTCGCGACGAGCAAGTACGACGTCACCTTCCCGATGTTCTCCAAGATCGAGGTCAACGGCGACGGCGCATCCGATCTCTACACATGGCTGAAGGCCGGGCAGAGCGATGGCGGCGACATCACGTGGAACTTCGAGAAGTTCCTCGTCGACCGCGCCGGCAACGTCGTCAAGCGATATCCGCCGCAGACCACGCCCGAGGAGATCGCCGAGGATCTCGGGCCATTGCTCGCTCGGTAGGCGTTCGGAGCGATCGCGTCAGCGATCGCTCCGTTGCCCGCGTGCGGCCCCGCTTCTCGGCCCGGGCCTCACGATGAGGGCTTTGGTGCTCGGCGGCAATCGCTACATCGGGCTGCACCTGGTGCGAGAACTTGCTCGCCGGGGCCACGACGTGACCGTGATCAACAGCCACGAGGTCCCGCTGCCAGAAGGTGTGCGTCGGTTGCACGGCGACCGAACCGTCCCGGGTGTACTCACCGATGTGCTCGGACCTCATCGAGACGATTTCGACGTCGTCTACGACAACACCTCGTACGTTCCGTCCGACGTCGAGCCCCTCGTCGAATTGTTCGTCGGCCGCATCGAGCACTACGTCTTCACGAGTTCGGTCGCGGCATACAAGCGCAGCTTCGTGCAGCCGGTGCTGGAGACCTTCCGCAGCCACGATCCCGGCGACACCGCGCGGGGCAAGGCCTACGGAGTCGGCAAGGTTCGCTGCGAGCAGTATCTGGCGCACCTCCACGACGCCTCCGGGTTTCCGGCCACCTCGTTGCGAGTCACCCACACCATTGGTCCCATGAGCCCGCTCGCCAGTCGCGAACCGATCTTCTTCGCTCGCCTCGAAGGCGGTAGGCCGATCCTGATCCCGGGTGACGGGTTTCCGTTCGTCCATCTGATCCACGTCGCCGACGTCGCCACGTTGATGGTCGCGGTCGCCGACAGTGATGCCGCGATCGGGCAGACGTACAACGTTGCCGGTGCCGAGGTCACCAGCGTGCTCGGCGGGGTGCGGATGATGGCGGCAGCAGTCGGCGTCGAACCGGACATCATCCACGTCCCGATGGAGATTGCCCGTTCGTTGCGCGCCCCACTCGTTCATTGGAACGAAGCAGTCAATGGGGGATTGATCTTGTCGATCGACAAAGCGCTGCGCGACCTCGACTGGAAGCCGACGTTCGGACTGGCCGACGGCTATCGCGATTCGTATGAGTGGTTCGACCGTGAGGGACGCGACCGTTATACGTTCGATTTCTCGCTCGACGACGAGGTGCTCGCTCGATTGCGCACAGGACCCTGACAGCGTCGGCCGCACTGGGCTGCTGCAATGGGCTCCTGCACTGGGCTGCCGAATTTGTCCGCTGCCGGGCCGACGTACAACTCATCTGCTGACGGGCGAATGCCGCCCGTAGAATCGTCGGTCTATGTTCGCGTCCCTCCCCGACAAGCCGGATCACAACGCTCTCGAGCTGGAGATCCTCGATATTTGGGAGCGCGACAAGACCTTCGATGCGCTGCGCGAAATGAACGCCCAGGGGCCCAAGTTCCGCTTCACCGATGGCCCGGTCACGGCCAACAAGTCGCTCGCGGTGCACACCGCGTGGGGTCGCACCCTCAAGGATGTCTTCCAGCGGTACAAGGCGCTCAACGGCTACCACCAGCGCTATCAGAACGGTTTCGACTGCCAGGGTCTGTGGATCGAGGTCGGTGTCGAGAAGCAACTCGGCCTCAACTCCAAGCGCGAGATCGAGGAATACGGTCTCGCCGCGTTCGCGGCCGAATGCCGCGCCGTCGTCGAGAAGTCGGCCGCCGAGCTCACCGCTGGTTCCATCCGGCTCGGGCAGTGGATGGACTGGGGCAACGACTACTACACGTTCTCCGACACCAACATCGAGTACATCTGGAAGTTCCTGTCGATCGTCAACGACAAGGGCTGGCTGTTCAAGGGGCACCGCGCCACCGAGTGGTGCCCTCGCTGTGGCACCTCGATCAGCGCCCACGAGCTCGCCGGCAGCTACATCGACAAGGACGACCCGTCGCTCTACGTCCGCTTCCCGCTGCTCGACCGCGCCGGCGAATCGCTGATCATCTGGACCACCACCCCCTGGACCCTGCCCGCAAACGTCGCCGCGGCAGTCAAGCCCGACCTCGCCTACGGCCGTCGCGACAACGGTGACTGGGTCGCGGTCGGCACCGAAGATCCGGCCACGTTCGCCGAGACCAAGCTCGGTGCCGAACTGGTCGGCTGGTGTTACGAAGGCCCGTTCGACACCCTCGATCCCGGCGCCGCCGTCCAACACCGAGTCATCGCATGGGACGAGATCTCCACCGAAGAGGGCACCGGCATCGTCCACATCGCGCCCGGCTGCGGTAGCGAGGACTTCGAACTCGGCAAGGTCAACGAGTTGGGCATGATCCAGCCGGTCAACGAAATCGGCCGGTTCTACCCAGAGTTCGGATGGCTCGCCGGCCAGTCGACCACCGAGGCCAAGGACGCGATTCTCGAAGACCTCACCGAGCGCGGACGGCTCGTGTCCTCGGGCACGATCCATCACCGTTTCCCGGAGTGCTGGCGCTGTCACACCCCGCTCATCTTCCGGATCAGCGACGACTGGTTCATCTCCGTCGCCGAAATCCGTGAGCCGATGCGCGAAGCGAACCGCACCGTCGAATGGACGCCCGCCTACATGGGCAAGCGGATGGACGACTGGCTCGTCAACATGGGTGACTGGAACATCAGCCGCCGCCGCTACTACGGCCTGCCCCTGCCGTTCTACCCGTGCTCTTGCGGCCACATCACGGTCGTGGGTTCGCGGCAGGAACTCGCCGATCGGGCCACTGGTTCGCTCGACGGTCTGCAAGAACTGCGTCGGCCGTGGATCGACGCGGTCCGGATCACGTGCGAGGCGTGCAACGAAGACGTCCAGCGGATCGAAGAGGTCGGCGATGTCTGGCTCGATGCCGGCATCGTCCCGTTCAGCACGCTCGGTTGGGAGAACCCGGACTGGATCGATGGCGGTTACGGCACCGGTGCAGCCGCTGGACTGACGGGCGCCGACCTGCCCGACAACAGCTATTGGGAGGAATGGTTCCCCGCCGACTGGGT